>CAZHCI010000005.1:32478-52483 GCA_964530905.1 uncultured bacterium | reverse complement strand
GACAGGGGAGGCGCCGCTCAGGCGCGCAGCAGGCGCCACGCGGCGACGGCCCAGCCCGTGATCAGGAGCGCTCCGCCCACGGGGGCCACGGCGCCGAAGACCGGCGCGTCGAGGGCGACGAGCAGGTACAGGGAGCCCGAGAACAGCACGGTGCCGGCCAGCAGCCAGGGGGCGGCCGCCCGCACCCGGGGCGGCAGCATCGAGACGAGCAGCAAGCCCAGCGCATGATGGGCCTGGTAGCGGACGGCGGTCTCGAACGTCGCGAGGCGCGCCTCGCTCAGGACGGGTTCGAGCGCGTGCGCCCCGAACGCGCCCAACGCCACGCCCAGGCCGGCGAGCACGGCTCCCGTGGCTGCCCAGCGGCGGTCGTAGGTCATGACGGACGCCCTGCCGACGCCGTCGGGCCGGTGGGCGAATCGGTCGCCGACTCGGCGTCCGCATCGGCCGGACGCTCGTCCGCCAAGCGGCCGTCCACGAGCCTGAGGCGGAGGTGGGCCGCGGCCGCCACCTCCGGGTCGTGCGTGACCACCACGACGGTGCGGCCGTCCTCGGCGACCTCCTGCAGCGCGGCGACGACCTCCGCCCCGGACGCCCGGTCCAGGTTGCCGGTGGGCTCGTCGGCGAACACGACGTCCGGGTCGTTCGCCAGCGCGCGCGCCAAGGCGACGCGCTGGCGCTCTCCGCCGGACAGCTTGGCGGGTAGCGCTTCCGCCCGGTGCGTGACGCCGAACCGCTCGAGCAGCTCCATGGCGTGCGCCTCGCGGCGGCGACGATCGACGCCGGCCAGTCCCATCGGGAACGCGACGTTGCTGCGGGCGGGCAGGACCGAGATCAGGTTCGACGCCTGGAACACGAACCCGAAGCGGTGCAGTCGCAGCTTCGAGAGCTCACGCTCGGGCAGCGCTCCGAGCCGGTCGCCGTCCAGCGTGACCTGTCCGGAGGTGGGCCGGTCGAAGCCGGCGAGGAGGTTCAGGAGCGTCGACTTGCCCGATCCGGAGGGACCCATCACGGCCGTGACCCTGCCCGACTCGAACGCGTGCGAGACGCCTCGCAGCGCCTCGACGTTCCCAGCGGGCGTGGCGTACGTGCGGACGAGGTCGACGGCGCTCAGCATGACCGACATCGTACCGCTCTCTCGGGCGGCGTCGGCGTCTCCGGCCGCGTTTCGACGCGGCCCGCTGCACACAGACCTGTAGCGCGCCGACTCGTGACGCGCCGTCCCGTGACGCGCCGACCTGCCCGCGGGCTCAGCGCCCGCCGCCGCCCCCGCCGCCGCCGCCGCCCCCGCCGCCGCTGGACGAGCCGCCGGACGACGCCGACGCGGAGGCCGAGGAGAGCGCGCTGGACAGCGACGACGCCGACTTCGCGAACGACGCCAGATCGGAGGCGTTGGCGGCCGACGCGCCCATCCAGGCGGCCTGCCGCGTCATCGTCCGGCTGTCGATGCCGTGCTCGGGCGCCGCGCGCTCCAGCGTCTTCAGGAACTTCGCGGCGACGCCGAGCGCGACCGCGTACGAGAAGTACTGGTCCCACAGGCCGAAGAAGTCGTTCGGTGCGTCCTTCATGATCGTGTAGTCGCTGAGGGTGCGCTTGAACCCCTTCCACCCCGCCACCTCGCGCGCGATCTCGGGACGCCAGGAGGGGAGGGCGGTGGCGGCGGTCATCAACGTCACGAAGCTCGCGATGACGACGCCGACCGACACGGCGGCAGCCGTGCCTTCGGTGAGCCACAGCCACAGGAAGCCGGCCCCGGCCACGGCGAGCGACCGGTAGACCCAGCGGTTGGCGATCTTGCGGCTCTCCTCGCTCACCAGCGAGCCGCCGCGGGCCTCCTCGACGGTCGCGCGTACGCGCTTGGCCCAGCGCTTCACGAACTCCGTCTTCCGCTTGCCGTAACGCTTGAGCTCGGCGAGCTCCATGCGCAGGTCGTCGCCGCGACGGTGCATCTTCGCGGCCGCCCTAAGGTGGCCCAGCGCCTCGCTCTCGTAGTCGCGCAGCGGATCGTCCGCGGCGATGCGGTCCGCCTCGTCGGGCGTCGGCAGGATCACCTCGAAGCGGCGCCCCTCGCCCTCGAACCGGATGTGGCCCCGGCGCGCGAGCTCCATCAGCACCGCCGAGAACGCCGCCCCCGCGCCCTGGGTGTTGGTGTGGGTCTGGTAGGGGAAGACGGCCACCTCGGGCGGAGCCATGTCGGAGGGCGGCTCGAACGGGTATCGCATCGACTGGACGTCGGGTTCGCGCCCGACACGGAGGTACGCCTGGAGCACGCTCCAAGCGAGCCACAACCAGGCGACGACCAACGGCAGGGCGGCGGCGGGGTGCCGCCGGATCCGCTCGATCGGGCCGCGCCGCGTGACCGACGCGGTCGCGGTCCCGATGGCGCCGTTCTGGTCGTACGCGAGCACGTCGAACGACGTGGTGCCGGTGCCGACCGAGTCGAGCGCGCAGCGGAACGACGTCGTGCCCTCGCACTCGACCGCCTGCCCTCCGCGGGTGGTGAGCGTGACGCGTTCCACGGGCGCGTCGCCGGCGCGCGCCGAGCCGCGCACCACGACGTCGCCTCCGCCGACCTCGCGGGGTCCGTCGATGCTCACCTTGGGCGCGCCGGGCACGCCGATGTTCGCGATCCTGGCTTCGTCCTGCAGGTACGTCTCGAGGCGCTCGCCGCGGCCGTCGAGCTCGAACAGCTCGGGCGGCATGAGGTAGCGGATCTCGACGCCTTCGCCTTCCGGGATTCGGTCGAACGCGACGTCGAGCCGGTCGCGGTCCTCGCTCAGCGTCACGGTCGGCCGCTCCGGGTTTCCGAAGCGATGGACGTACGCGTCGTACGGCGCGTCCATCGGGCCCGGGGTCGTGACGGTGAGCTGGTAGCCCAGCGCGGGCGGGTTTCCCTGTCCGTAGATCTGCCAGTACCACTGGACGACGTCGGCGTGCGCCTGGAGCGCGCCGTCGAGTCGATACCTGAAGCGCACGCGTCGCTCGTCGACCCGGCTGTCCTGGGCGACGACGAGCTCCGTGCCGGCGGCCCCGGACTCGCAGTTCTGCTGGAACGCGCGGGCGTCGGGTCCGGACGACACCGCGCCGGCGCCGTCGAGCAGCGTGATCTCGATGTCGGGGCCGTGCTCGATGCACACGAACGCCTCGCCGAAATCCTCGTCGGTCCACAAGGTTCGTACGTCGTCGACGACGATGGCGCCATCGGCGCGGATGTCGACGCGCTGCTCGACGTCGCGCCACTCGAAGCGCGCGTGCGTAACGAGGACGACGTGAGCGAGGGCGAGCAGGACCAGGACACGGACGAGACGGATGGGCACGGGCTTCCTCCTAGCGGAACGGGTCGCGAAGCTCGGGGGCGCGATCACGTAAGGGGCGCGATGACGTCGGGGGGGCGCGATGGGCCTGGCGCCCGTCAGGTTCCCCACGATACGGCGTCGGCGATCTGGATGCGCGCTGCGCGTGCGGAGGGAGCCAGCCCGGACAGCACGCCCATGCCGAGGGCGACCAGCAGGGCGAACGCGACGAGGCGCGGCGTCACGGCCGCGACGTCCAACCCGATCAGGTCCGCCGCCACCAGGTTCACCCCCTGAGCGCCGAGCCAGCCCAGCGCGACGCCCGCCGCACCGCCGACGATCGAGAGGAGCACGCTCTCGGTGAGCACCACGCCGAACAGGAAGCGCGGGCGCGCGCCCACGGCGCGGACCAGGCCGAACTCGCGCGTACGCTCGAACACGCTCATCAGCACCGTGTTCGCGACGGCGATCGCTCCGACGATGAGCGCGATCGCGCTGATGCCGAGCCGCACCACGTCCGTGATCCGGATGCCGCGCTCGATCACCTCGAGCACGTCGCCCGCGGTCTGGACGCCGAGATCGGGAAAGCGTTCGGACAACGCATCGGCGGCCTCCTGGGCGCGTCCGGGTTCTTCGAGGTCGACGACGAGAAAGCTGACCCGGTCCGGCTGTCCGATCGCCTGCTGAAGCGAGCTGAGCGGTACGAGGATGCCGTTGGCCAGCAGGCCGCCGCCGGCGTCGGCGAGGCCGACGATCTCGAACGGCGACTCGGCGTTCAGCCGGAGCGTGTCCCCGATCTCGAGCCGGCTTCGCTCGGCCGCCTGCCGTCCCACCACCGCGACCCGCCTCCCCTCGTCGTCCGGGCGGAGGCCGCGCCCGGAGGCGACCTCGTAGCCGGGGTAGATCGTCGCGACGTCGACGTCGACGGGGATCCCCTGGAACGCGAACGAGGAGCCGGGCGTGAAGCCCCCCCGCAGGTAGAGGACGATCGGGACGACGGAGACGACGCCGTACGGCTCGGCGGCCTCCCGCACGTCGTCCACGAGGTCGATCGGCAGCTCGGGCGTCGATCCGAACGCGGACGCCTCGAACGGGCCGTAGCTGATCTGCAGCTCCGCGCCGATGCCTCCGAGCTCCTCGGCGAACGCGCGGCGCAGCCCTTCGCCGAGCGACAGGAACACCACCATCGACCCCACCGCGATGGCGATGCCGACGGCGGTGAGGGTGGTGCGGAGCGGGCGGTGGCGGAGCGCGTTGAGCGCGAGTTCCCAGACCATGGCGGGCTCAGGGAGCGGGGAACGCGCGTCCGGTGACGGCTCCGCCCGATCCCAGCGGATCGACCGGTCGGCCGTCCACGCTGATGTCGACGCCACCGGCGTTCCCGAGGTGCACGTAGACGGGCCGCTCGAACACGAAGCGCTCGCCCGGCTGAGCGGTGGTGTAGACGAGCCGCTCGCCCTCGCCGCGCGTGGTGCTCTGGTACGCCTCGAGCCAGCTGGCCTCGCGGACCTCGATCACGACGCCTTCTTGCGGCGCGGGCGCGTCGTCCTCCGACGCCGACGGCGCGTCGGGCTCGAGGGCCACCGCGATCTCGCGGTCGCGGGTCATGTCGACCGTCGCTTCGTACGGGAGGTAGCCCTCGCGGACGACGCGGAGCGTCCGCTCGGCTCTCGCCGTGACGGGGACGTCGCGGATCGGCGTCGTCCCGGGCAACGGGAAGGCGTCGACGGATACCTCGGCGCCGGGCGGCTCGCTGTCGATGGTGAGCAGGATCTCGTCCGGCAGCGCGTCGCCGCCCGGAAGGGCGGGCGCGGCCAGGCCGGGGAGCTCGGCGTCGCCCGCGGGCTCGCCGGCCTGCGGGGCGCCTTCGGCGCTGGGCGCGCGGTCGCCGGCGGTGGTCCGATCGGGGCGGAACAGCAGCTGGTTGAAGCCCCACACGGCGGTGCCGACCAGGGCGCCGGCCAACACCAGCGTCATGATCAACGGGGCGACCTGGCGCGCCACGGCGGCGGCGCGGCCGGTCGACGGCCCGGAGGCGCCCGCCGCTCGGCGGGGCGGACGGGGCGGGCGCGCTGCGGGCGGCTGGGCGGCGCTGGGCGGCGCGGCGGGCTCGGCGCCCGAGGGGACGTCGGCCCCGGTGTCCGAAGCGCCGGACGCGGCGGACGCCCGCTGTCCCGCCTCGGTGCGGAACACGCCGGTCGAGCGTCCGCGCGGCTCGGCGCGCAGCGCGGCGAAGCGAGCGAGCGCGTCGTCGGCGTCCACGCCGACGGTGCGCGCGTAGAGGCGCAGGAAGTTCCGCGCGTACACGTCCTCGGGCAGGTTGGCGAGATCCTCCTCCTCGAGCGCTTGGAGGTAGGTCTTGCGGACGTGCGTGCGCTCGGCGATCGTGGCGAGGTCCAGGCCGGCCCGCTCGCGCGCGTCGCGCAGCAAGGCGCCGAGACCGTCGGGCGACGGGGGGCGAGACTCGTGGGTCATGCGGGGACTCCGGTTTCCCGCGGGGCGAGCGCGAGGGCGATGCGTGCGGCCAAGGCGGCGTTCTCGTGAAGCAGTCGGACGTTGACCTCCACCGTGGCGCCGTCCGACAGACGTGCGAGGGCGTCCAGCAGGAACGGGGTGGCGTCCTTGCCGTGCACCCCGCGGGCCTCGGCGTCGCGTCGGGCAGCGTCGAGCCAGGCCCGCAGGCGGTCGGGATCGAGGCCGGCCGAGACGGGGTTGCTGATCAGGATCGCGCGCTCCAGCCCGAGCGCGTCCTGGGTCCGCTTCACCGCGGCGACCTCGGCCGGGTCGTCGACCCGCGCGGCGACGGGGAGGTCGGTCGTGGGGACGTGGAAGCCGGCCAGCCGGTCCGAGCGATAGCCCAGCACCGGGACGCCGGCCGACTCGAGCCGCTCGAGCGTCGCAGCGGCGTCGAGGATGCTCTTCGGTCCGGCGCAGACGGTCACGAGCGGGGTGCCGGCCAGCGCGGCGAGGTCGGCGGACTCGTCGAACGGCGCGTCGTGCACGCCGCCGATGCCGCCGGTCGCGAACACCTCGATGCCGGCCCGGTGCGCGGCGTGAAGGGTGGTGGCGACGGTCGTGCCGGCGTCCCGGCGGGCGGCGCAGAGCGCCGCGAGGTTCCAGAGCGACGCCTTCTCGGCGCCTCCCGCCGCGAGGCGCGAGATCTCGTCCTCGTCCAGGCCGATCGTCAGCTCGCCGGCGATCACGCCGATCGTGGCGGGCACGGCGCCGGCCGAGCGCACCGTGCGCTCGAGCCCGAGGGCGAGCTCCAGGTTGGCGGGCCGTGGAAGGCCGTGGGTCACGACGGTGGACTCGAGCGCGACCACGGCCGCGCCGGCCTCGAGCGCCTTGCGTACGTGCGGTGCGATGCGCGGCGTCACGGCGGCATGATAGCCCAGGCCGGCACCGCGCCGGGTACGTTCGGCGAGGGCCCGACATGCTAGACTCGCCGGCCGTGAACGTGCCCGATCTCGGTACCCTCGTGCCGATTCTCGAACAGCTCGGGTTCGGCGTCGTCGCCGGCTTCGTGGCGGGCTACGCGCTGAAGAAGCTCGGCAAGCTGGTGTCGATCGCGCTGGGGCTCCTGTTCGTCAGCCTGCAGCTGCTCGCCTGGTCGGGCTACGTGACGATCGAGTGGGGGCGCATGCAGCAGGACGTGGAGCCGATGCTTCGGGCCTCGTCGCTGAACGAGGCGTGGCGGTCGCTGCTGACGATCATGACGTACAACCTCCCGTTCGCCGCGGCGTTCGTACCGGGGTTCCTGACGGGACTTCGGCGCGGCTGACAAGATCTGAGCGGCCGCCGCTCAAGCGACTTGACAAGTGGCCTCCGGCCCGCATAGCATGACCCCAATTGGCACTCCCGAACGGCGAGTGCCAAGTCACGTGGAGCCGGCCCAGGCTCGGACCCGGCCCGGCCCACGAAATCCCACCCGTCCCGATGGAGGACCACATGACGCTCAAACCGCTTGGGGACAAGATCGTCGTCGAAGTGATCGACGAGCCGCAGACCACGGCCAGTGGCATCGTGCTGCCCGACAGCGCCAAGGAGAAGAGCCAGCGCGGCAAGGTCGTCGCGGTCGGCAGCGGCAAGCTGCTCGACAACGGCGAGCGCGTGGCGCTCGAGGTGAGCGCGGGCGATACCGTCGTCTTCGCCAAGTACGGCGGCACCGAAATCAGTCTGGACGGGCGCGAGCTGATGATCCTCAGCGAACGCGACGTCCACGCCATCGTCGAGTAAGTCAGGAACCGGAGAGGAAGCCATGGCCAAAGATCTGTTCTTCAAGGAAGAGGCTCGTCGCGCCCTGGAGCGCGGCGTCAACGCCGTCGCCAACGCCGTCAAGGTCACGCTCGGGCCCAAGGGCCGCAACGTCGTGCTCGAGAAGAAGTTCGGCAGCCCCACGATCACCAAGGACGGCGTCACCGTCGCCAAGGAGATCGAGCTGTCCAACCACCTCGAGAACATCGGCGCGAAGCTGCTGATCGAGATCGCCAGCAAGACGAACGACATCACCGGCGACGGCACCACCACCGCGACCGTGCTGGGCCAGTCGATCGTCAAGGAAGGCCTCCGCAACGTCGCCGCCGGCGCGAACCCGCTGGCGCTCAAGCGCGGCATCGACAAGGGCGTCGACGCCGCCGTCGAGGCGATCCGCGAGATGGCGAAGCCGGTCGAGGACAGCAAGTCCGTCGCCGAGGTGGCCGCGATCAGCGCGAACGACCCGTCGGTGGGCGAGCTCATCGCCGAGGCGATGGACAAGGTCGGCCGTGACGGCGTGATCACCGTCGAGGAGTCGAAGTCGCTCGACACCGATCTCGACGTCGTCGAGGGGATGCAGTTCGACAAGGGCTACATCAGCCCCTACTTCGTCACCGACTCCGACGCGATGGAAGCCGTCCTCGAGGATGCCTACATCCTGATCCACGAGAAGAAGATCAGCGCGCTCAAGGACATGCTGCCCGTCCTCGAGCAGGTCGCCCAGACCGGCAAGCCGCTGATGATCATCGCCGAGGACATCGAAGGCGAGGCGCTGGCCACCCTGGTGGTCAACAAGCTCCGCGGCACGCTGAACATCGCCGCGGTCAAGGCGCCCGGGTTCGGCGATCGCCGCAAGGAGATGCTCAAGGACATCGCGGCCGTCACCGGTGGCGAGGTCATCAGCGAGGAGCTCGGCCACAAGCTCGAGAACGTCCGGATCCAGCAGCTCGGCCAGGCCAAGCGCGTCCGGATCAGCAAGGACGAGACCACGATCATCGAAGGTCAGGGCGACAGCGCCTCCATCGAGTCGCGCGTCAAGGGCATCCGCACCGAGATCGACAACACCGACAGCGACTACGCACGCGAGAAGCTCCAGGAGCGCCTGGCCAAGCTCGCCGGCGGCGTCGCGGTGATCCGCGTCGGCGCGGCGACCGAGACCGAGCTCAAGGAGAAGAAGCACCGCTTCGAGGACGCCCTCAGCACCGCCCGCTCGGCGGTCGAGGAAGGCGTCGTCGCTGGTGGCGGCGTCACCCTCATCCACGCGGTGGCCGCCGTGCGGACCGTGATCGACGGTCTCGTCGGCGACGAGCGGACCGGGGCGAACATCCTGGTGCGCGCGCTCGAGGAGCCGGCCCGTCAGATCGCCGAGAACGCCGGCCAGGAAGGCTCGGTCGTGGCCAACGCGATCAAGGCCAGGAACGACGGCAAGTACGGCTTCGACGCCGCGATCGGCGAGTACGTGGACGACATGTTCGCTGCCGGCATCGTCGACCCGACCAAGGTCACCCGCACCGCGCTGCAGAACGCCGCGTCGATCGGCGGCCTGCTGCTGACGACCGAAGCGGTCATCGCCGACCAGCCCGAGAAGGAGCCCGCCGGCGGTGGCGGCGGCGGCGACATGGGCGGCATGGGCGGCATGGGCGGCATGGGCGGGATGGACTTCTGATCCCCGCTCGCCCGCCGGCCTAGCGGCCGACGCGAACGACGCGCGCCCCGGATTTCGGTCCGGGGCGCGCGTCGTTTCGTGCCCACGCGGTAGCGGCGTCGCTGGCGTGCGGCGCTGCGGCCTCAGCCCCGGTCGATCAACGACCGACCGGTCATGGCGTCGGGCTTCTCGACGTCCAGCAGCTCGAGCACCGTGGGCGCCACGTCGCCCAGCACGCCGCCCTCGCGCAACGACACCTCGCCGGCGCCGACCAGCACGAACGGCACCGGATTCGTGGTGTGCGCCGTGTGCGGACCGCCGCCCTCGGCGATCATCTGCTCGGCGTTGCCGTGATCGGCCAGCACCAGCACCGCGCCCCCTTTCGCCCGTGTCGCCTCGAGCACCGCGCCCAGCCCCTCGTCCGCCGCCTCGCAGGCGCGGATGGCGGCCTGCAGGTCGCCGGTGTGACCGACCATGTCCGGGTTCGCGTAGTTGATCAGGACGAAGTCGTCGTCGTGCTCGCGAAGCCGCTTCACGGTGGCCTCGGTCAGCTCGGGCGCGCTCATCTCGGGCTGCAGGTCGTAGGTGGCGATCTGCGGGGACGGCTCGATGTGGCGCTCCTCGCCGGGGAACGCCGTCTCGGCCTTGGCGTTGAAGAAGTAGGTCACGTGCGGGTACTTCTCCGTCTCGGCGGTGTGGTACTGCGTCAGCCCGGCGTCGGACAGGACCTCGGCCAGACAGCGCTCCACGGTCGGCATCTCGAGCGCGTACGGCACGTCCAGCGTCTCGTCGTACGGCATCAGCGTCGCGAACGCCACGTCGGGCCAGGCGCATCGCTCGAACGCGTCGAACCCCTCGTCGGCCAGCGCGTGGCTCAGCTGCCGCGCCCGGTCCGCCCGGAAGTTGAAGAACAGCGCGGCGTCGCCGTCCGACATCGGACCGACCGGACCGTCCGCGTCCTCGATCACGGTGGCGCGCACGAACTCGTCCGTCTCGTCGCGATCGTACGCGGCGGCGATCGCCTCCTCCGCGGAGCGGGCGGTGTGGACGCCCTCGCCGCAGACGACCGCCCGGTACGCCTCGGCGGTCCGGTCCCAGCGACGATCGCGGTCCATCGCGTAGTAGCGGCCGATCACGGTCGCGACCCGCGCGTCGATCGGCAGCGACGCCATGCGCTCCGTGAGCTCGCGAAGGTACCCGCGACCGCTGTCCGGCGCGGTGTCCCGGCCGTCGGTGAAGGCGTGGACGCGGACCCGCTCCACGCCACGCCGCCGGGCGAGCTCGAGCAGGCCGAACAGGTGCTCGAGATCGCTGTGCACGCCGCCACGACTGACGAGCCCCATCAGGTGCAGCGTGCCGTCGCTCGCCTCTCGGCAGAGGTCGACGAGGACGTCGTTGTCGAACAGCGACTCGTCGTCGATGCGGTTCTGGACGTAGGCCAGGCTCTGCTCCACGATGCGCCCGGCGCCGAGGTTCATGTGGCCCACCTCGCTGTTGCCCATCTGCCCCTCGGGCAGACCGACCGCCCGGCCGGACGCCTGGAGCGTCGTGTGCGGCCGGTCGTGCCAGATCGCGTCGAAGGTCGGCGTGTCGGCTTGGGCGACGGCGTTGCCCGGGCCGTCCGGAGCGAGTCCGAAGCCGTCGAGCACCACCAGCACCACGGGGCGGGGCGTACCGTTCTCGGTCGTCATGAGCTCGTACCTCCTCGAGGGTCGGCGGATCCCCAGCGCCCGAGCACCCGGGCGATCCGCGGGTCGAGACGATCCAGATCGGAATCGTCGATGTCGTATGTCGGTCGGCCCTGGTCCAGGGCGACGCGGTGACGTGCCGCCTGGGCGAGCTGCGGCTTCAGCTCCGGCGACGCCAGCACCTGCGGCAACAGCTCCAGCAGCCTGGCGTCCAGCGCCTCGACGGCCAGCGCGCGGGCGACCACGCGCTCGTCGTCGGACAGCTCCGGCGTGGCGGCGTCCGGGTCGGTCATGAGCCGCTCGGCCGCGAAGCGGACGCCGGGGTCGCCCCGGTAGCGCCGGCAGGCGTCGCACGGCCCTGGATCGGGGGAGAGCGCGCCGCAGTGCGGACAGGGCGTCCAGCCCGCCTCGCGCGCCCAGCGACGATGCGTCAGCATCGCACGCGCCGCCGCCAGCGCGGGCGCAGCGAGCTCGCTGGGGAGATCGAGCGCGCCCAGCTCCGCCGACAGCGCCGACCACGCCTCGGGGTCGGGGTCGCGTGGCGGCGCCGGGGGCGTGGCGGCGGGCGGCGGGGCGCGCCGGCCGGCAGCGAAGCGGATGTCGCGCACCTCGCGGCGTCCCAGGTACCGCTCGTAGGCGTCCAGGAAGCGGGCGCGCTGCAGCGACAGGTGCATCGCCGTCTCGCTGTCCGAGACGTCGACGAGCAGAACGCCGGACCGAAGCGCCCGAGCCTGCGCGAAGCGGGCCAGCTCGGCGCCGACGATGCGCGGCCACGCGACCACCGCCTCCGCGCGACGGACCGAGCGGAGCATTCCGCCCCGGCGGAAGAACTCGCCGATCACGTCCCGGACGTGGCGCTCAGGCATCGTCCGACACCTCGCCCGCGTCGATGCGCAGCAGTCGTCCGGCGTGCGGCGGCGCCTCGGTTCCGGACACGAGCGCCTGGGGTCGGCGTCCGGACAGCTCCAGCAGGTAGGCGCGGCGATCGGCGTCGAGCTCCGCCGAGAAGTCGTCCAACAGCAGGATCGGCGGCTCGCGATGCTTCTCTTCCAGCAGCCGCATCTCGGCCACGCGGAGCGCCAGCGCGGTGGTCCGCGCCTCGCCCCGGGATCCGAACGTCTGGACGCTGCGCTCGTCGAGCGCGAGCGCCAGGTCGTCGCGGTGGGGGCCGACCACGGTGGCGCCCCGAGCACGCTCCTCGGACGCGGTCGCCGCGAGCGCCTCGCGCAACGGACGATCTTCCTGCGAGCGCTGCAATCGCACCGAGAGCGTCTTCGCACCGCCCGCCACGTCGGCGTACACCGATCGCGCCAGCTCGTCGGCACGGTGCGTGGCGCGGGACCGGAGGTCGCCGATCTCGTCGCCGAGCTCGGCCAGCCGGTCCCCGAACACCGCCAGGAGCGCCTCGTCCGCGTGGCTCCGCAGCACGGCGTTGCGCTGCTCGAGCACCTTGGCGTACTCGCGCGCCAGCGCGGCGTGGCGAGGCGACAGCCGGTTCAGCAGGTCGTCCAGCCAGGCGCGGCGACCCGACGGTCCGCCGTGGACGATCTCGGCGTCCTCGGGGGTGATGCGGACCGCGGCCGAGACGCGCGCCAGCTCGCTCTGCCGGACCGTCTGTCCGTCGAGACGGAGGAGCTTCCTGCCGGCGGCGAGGCCCACGTGCACGTCGGCGATCCCGTCCGCGTGCTCGACGCGGGCCGCGACGAATCCCTCGTCCTGCCCCCAGCGCAGGGCGTCGCGAATGCGGCCGCCCGGCAGGTCGCCGCTGGCGGCGAGGTAGCAGGCGTCCAGAAGGTTGGACTTGCCCGCGGCGTTGGGACCCACGACGGCCGTCACCCCCGTGCCCAGCGAGAGCTCGGGGGTGACCAGGTTCCGAAAGCCGTACTGCCGCAGCGACCGTAGGATCACGCGGTCAGCATACCGCCGTGCCGAGCGGGCTCCGTACCGGCGCGTGGTAGCGTCGCGACGACGTGAGCGACGCCTCCGACAGCGATGCGAAGGGCGGACCGGACGGCCGCGGCGGCGGCCGCGGCGAATCGCGCGGCCGCGACCCGGACCGCGACTCGAGCCGCGACTCGAGCCGCGACGACGGGCGCGACCATGCGCTCGGGCCGTGGCAGGAGGTTTCGCTGCGGACCGTGACCGACCCGCGCGCGGCGACGCTCCTGTCGGACCCCGACTGGGTTCCCTGGATCGAGCCGTTCCTCGGCCGGACGCGCAGCATCGCCGAGGCCGCGGACGAGCTCGGTCGTCCCCTCGACGCGGTGCGCTACCGCGTGCGCCGTCTTCACGAGGTCGGCGTGCTCGAGGTCGTCGGTGAGCGGAAGCGCGCGGGCCGGCCGATCCGGCTGTACCGCACCGTCGCCGACGGGTTCGTGGTGCCGTTCGAGGCGACGCCGTTCGTCGATCTCGAGGAGCGGCTCGTGGCGACGATCACCGCGCAAGCCCGCAGCTTCGCGCGCAGCGCCGCGCAGCTGCTGCGTGAGGGCGGCGTCGAGGCCCGCAGGATCTACCGCGCGCCCGACGGCACGGTGCACCAGGAGGCCGCGGCGGACGACGCCATGCTCGCTGCCGCCGCCGAACGCGATCCGCTCGAGAGCCTCGCGCTCGAGGCGTCCCTGCCGCGCTCCGTGGCGCGCGAGCTGCTGCGCGACATGATCGCGCTGGCGCAGCGCGCCGAGCGGGCCGACGTCGAGCGGGCCGACGTCGAGCGGCACGACGTCGAGCGAACCGACCCCGGCGCCCAGGCGTCGCCGGGGCCGGTTCGGCGCTACCTGCTGGCGTTGCAGATCGCGCCGGTGCCCGACGCCGACGAGTGACGTGGCGCGCGATCGTCGGGAGCGGTGCGCTCGGCGTCGCCAGGGGCTGCTACGCTGACCGCATGACGGTCCTGGATGCCGCGCGCCTGCGTGGCGATTTTCCGATCCTTTCCCGAGAGGTGCACGGCCGGCCGCTGGTCTACCTCGACCACGCCGCCTCGTCGCAGCGCCCTCGCGCCGTGATCGACGCGATCACCGAGCACTACGAGCGCCACCACGCGAACGTGCACCGGGGAGCGCACCAGCTGTCCGCGGAAGCGACCGAGCGGTACGAGGACGCCCGCGCCACCGTCGCGCGCTTCCTGGGCGCGCCCTCGGCGCGGTCGCTGGTGTTCGTGCGGAACGCGACCGAGGGGATCAACCTGCTCGCTCGGGCCTGGGGCGACGCCAACCTGACGGCCGGCGACGAGATCGTCGTGACCGTGGCCGAGCACCACGCGAACCTCGTGCCGTGGCAGCAGGCCGCTCAGCGCACCGGAGCCCGGATCGTGGCGGTCCCCCTGGGCCAAGACCAGCGCCTGGACCTGGACGCGTATCGGGAGCTGCTCGGTCCCCGCACCCGCGTCGTGGCGGTCGCGCACATGTCCAACGTCCTCGGCGTCGTGCATCCGGTCGCCGAGATCGCGGCGATGGCGCACCGCGTGGGGGCCCAGGTGTTCGTCGACGGCGCTCAGGCCGCCGCGCACCTGCCGGTCGACGTGGTCGCACTGGGCGCGGACGCGTACGTCGTCTCCGGACACAAGATGCTCGGTCCGACGGGCGTCGGCGCGCTCTGGGCCCGCGAGGAGCTCCTTGCGTCGATGCCCCCCTTCCTGGGCGGGGGCGAGATGATCCGCACCGTGGAGATCGAGCGGTCGACCTACGCCGACATTCCGATGCGGTTCGAGGCGGGAACGCCGGCGGTGGCCGAGGCGGTCGGCCTGGCCGAGGCCGTGCGCTACCTGGAGCGGGTCGGCATGGCGAACGTCTGGGACCACGACCGGAGCCTCGCGGAACGGATGCTCCACCGCTTCGACGACCTGGACGGCGTCCGCGTGTTCGGTCCGCGCGGCCCGGACCGCGGAGGGATCCTGCCGTTCGTGGTCGACGACATCCATCCCCACGACGTGGCGACGGCGCTGGACGCCGAGGGCATCGCCGTCCGGGCGGGCCACCACTGCGCCCAGCCGCTCATGCGGGCTCTGGGCGTGCCGTCCACCGTCCGCGCCAGCACCCACCTCACCACGGTCGACGACGAGATCGACGCCCTGGCCGCGGCCGTCGCCTCCGCCCGCGACTTCTTCGCGGCGTTCGCATGAGGTCCGCATGTCGCTGATGGAGCAGATCTACAAGCAGGTGATCATCGACCGGAGTCGTCGGCCCAAGCACCGGGGAACGCTGGCGCAGCCCGACATCGAGCAGGAGGGCGTGAATCCGTCGTGCGGAGACGAGCTCCTCCTGTCGCTCCGCGTCGAGGACGGGCGGATCGCGGAGGCGGCCTTCGAGGGGCACGGCTGCGCCATCAGCCAGGCGGCCGCCGATCTGATGGCGGACGCGCTCGAGGGGCGCACCCTGGACGAGGCGCACGAGCTCGCCGCAGCCTTCAAGCGCATGATTCGGGGCGAGGAGGTCGGCAGCGAGCTGGAGCTCGGCGACCTGCGCGCGCTCGAGGGGATCCGGAAGCTCCACGCGCGCGTGAAGTGCGCGACGTTGCCGTTCACCACGCTCGAACAGGCGCTACGCGGCGACGGCGGCGTCGCCACGGAGGAGTAGCCGCCCGCCGTCGGCCCGCGTGGCCCGACGTCAATCGTCGTCGGTCGGGTGGAGGTCCTGCTCGCTCAGACGGCGGCCCCCCTCGGTGTCGACACGTTCCAGGCTGTGCCCGTACGCCTGCAGCATGCCGCGGAACTGGTCGCGGAAGTCGTCGCGCATCGTGCGTAGGCGCGCCACGTCGGCCTCGATCGCGCGGCGGTCGACCTCGGCCTGCTCGACGATCAGGCGGGCCTCCTGCCGGGCGTTCTCGCGCATCTGGTTGCCGATCCGCTCGGCGGCGACGACCGCTTGACGCAGGTCGGCCTCGGCGGACTCCAGCGCCTCGATCCTGCGTTGCTGCTCGGCCAGCTGATCGCGTGCGCTCTGCAGCTCCTTGAGCAGCTCCTCGCGCTCGGCCGCGACGCGCTCCAGGAATCCGCGGACCTGCGCGCGCCGATAGCCCGACACGCCCTTCTCGAACTCCATGTGCTGGATGTCCAACGGGCTCAGCCTCACGTCGCTCCCCTCTCCAGCTCCGCGTCGAACAGGGCGCTGCCGATCCGGACCATCGTGGCGCCCTCCTCGATCGCGACCTCGAAGTCGCCGCTCATCCCCATCGATCGCTCGGCCAGACCCAGCTCGTCCGCCCGTCGGCTCAGCTCCCGGAAGTACGGCCGCGCCCGCTCGGGGTCGTCCGCGAACGGCGCGATCGCCATCAGGCCCACCACCTCGACGTGCGAGAGCTCCGCGCAGTGACGCAGCAGCGGAGCGACCTCGTCGCTCGCCACCCCTTGCTTGGCGTCCTCGCCGGCGACGTCCACCTCGATCAATGCTCGGAAGCGGTGGCCGCGGCGTTCGCCCTGCGCCTGCATCGCGTCCGCCAGCCGTCGCGAGTTGAGCGAGTGCACCATCGCGACGCCTCCCTCGGCGAGGTACTTGACCTTGTTGCGCTGCAGCGAGCCGACGAAATGCCAGCGGACCTCGGAGGGCAGGTCGTCAGCCTTGTCGCGCCACTCCTGCACGCGATTCTCGCCCAGGTCGAGAAGGCCGCGATCGATCAGCCGTCGTCGAATCTCGTCCGCGTCGTGCCCCTTCGTGACGCCCACCAAGCGCACGCCTGCGGGATCACGGCCCACCCGTTCGCAGGCCGCGCCGATCCGAGCGCGAACGGTCGCCAGGCTCACAGCTCGGGCACCACCGAGCGCACCAGGCGCCGGAACGTCGCTCCCGACGCGGCGGCCACCTCGAGGACCTCGTCCTCGTCCGCGTGGTGATCGCGATCGGGGATCGCGAGGTCGGTGACGGTCGAGATCCCCACCACCCGCATGCCCTCGTGCCGGGCCGCCATCACCTCGAACACCGTCGACATGCCGATCGCGTCGGCGCCCCACGACCGGAACGCACGGAGCTCGGCGCGCGTCGCGTAGCTCGGGCCGCTCACCGCGAGGTACACGCCCTCGCGGAGCGGGACGTCCAGGCGTCTCGCCGCGGTCCGGACGACCTCGAGGTAGCGCTCGTCGTACGCCCCGAACAGGACCGGGAAGCGTGGACCGAGCTCCGGGTCGTTCGGTCCGATCAGCGGGTTCTGGAAGGTGTGGTTGATGAAGTCGAGCTGAAGCATCAGGTCGCCGGCGCGCCAGTTCGGGTTCAGCCCGCCGCACGCGTTCGACACCAGCAGCCGCTCCGCGCCCAAGGCGTGCATCACCCGCACCGGGAAGGCGACCTGCGCCGCCGGCACCCCGTCGTACGGGTGGAGCCGGCCCCGCATCGCCACCACCGGTCGTCCGTCCAAGGTTCCGAGCACCAGCCGGCCCGCGTGACCTGGCGCGCTGCTGGCGACGAAGCCGGGAACGTCGCCGTACGGAATCTCGGCCGCGACCTCGATCTCGTCGGCCAGCGGGCCCAGACCCGAGCCCAGCACGAGGGCCACCTCGGGCACGAGCGTCGTGGCGTCGCGGACGGCGGCGACCGCCTCGTCGCGGAGCGGGCTGCGGGTCACGAACCTTCGCACATCGTCCATGCCGCCATGCTACCCGGTCGTCGCGGGCGGCCCGGCAGGGCCGTTCGGGACGGACACGGCCGCCCACGCCGCTCTCATCGCGAACGGTACACTGGCCGCATGCTCAGACGGCGCCGCACACCCTTCCTTCCTCGCCCCCTCGCGGCCCTTCTCGCCTGGCTTCTTCTCGCCCCGTCGGTCGCTCTCGCCCAGGCTCCCGACGTGCGCGGACCGCTGGTCGAGGTCCGCGTCGAGGGCACCGACGTCTACACCGACATCGTGCGGACCCTGATCACCGCCCGGGTCGGGACGCCGGCGGAACGGATCGACCTCGAGGCCGAGCGGAACCGCGTGTACGGACTCGGCACGTTCGCCAGCGTCAGCGTGTCGCTGCTCGACGAGCCGGCCGGTCCGGTGCTGCTGGTGCGCGTGGAGGAGAACGCCGAGATCGGCGAGGTGGTCTTCGACGGGGTCGAGAGCCTCGCGCCCAGCGCCTTGCGGGAGCTCCTGGCCAGGGAGCATCTGCTCGCGACGGGGCGGGTGTTCAACATCGGACGCGCGGACGAGGCGACCCGCACGATCGCGGACCGCTACCGGGACGAGGGCTTCCCGTTCCGTCCGACCGTCACGCTCGAGACCGAGCGTGCGCCCGAGCTGGCCGAGCGCGGCGAGGATGCGCCGCTTCGGGTGCGCTACGTCGTCGACGAGGCCGCCCGGCTCGACGAGGTGGTGTTCGCCGAGTCGGCCGTGTTCGACGAGGAGGAGCTGCGCGACGAGTTCGCCCTCGTCGCCGATCTGGAGACGTTCGACCTCGACGCATACCGGGCCGCCGTGCGCCGCGTCGGCGAGCGCTACGCCGAGCTGGGCTACCGCCAGAGCGGCGTCGACCTGGACGCCACGCAGCTGCGCGGCGGCGTGCTCGAGGTCGAGCTGCGCGAGCTTCGCATCGCCTCGATCGACACGACGCCGCTGGGCATCGACGCGGACCGCCTCAGCCTGGACGTGGGGGACCTGTTCGACTACGACGCCCTGCTCGCCGACGTGCGCCGTCTGGCCGAAGGCCGTAGCGGCGACGTGCGGCTGGTGCCGCTCGTGAACCCGGCCGGCGGCGTCCGCGTGACGTTCGAGCTGGGCCCGCCCGACACCGCGGGCGAGATCGAGACGATCCGGATCGAAGGCAACACCGTGCTGTCCGACGAGGCGCTGGCCGAGCACTTGGCGCTGCAGCCGGGCGACACGTTCACGTCCACGCTGGCCGAGGAGGACTTCCGCCGGATCGCCGAGGCGTACGCCGAGGCGGGCTACGTCGTGGCGTCCCGGCCGGACTACAACTGGCTGGACGGCGTGTACGTCCAGCGCGTGACCGAGTACCGCATCGGCGAGTACGGCATCTCGTGGCGTTCGGGAACGCCGGGCGCGGAGCCGTTCGTGGTGCTCCGCCGGCTGCCGGAGCCCGGCGCCGTGCTGTCGCTGGACGAGCTCGACGACGGGCTGCGTCAGCTGCTCCGCGAGGGGGCGGTGCGCCCCGTGGACCGGCAGATCCTTCCGCTCGAGGAAGGGGAGGGCGACGAGGTGCTGGTCGAGATCGTGCTCGAGTCGGCCCAGACCGGGCTGTTCCAGCCGGCCGCGACGTACAGCACGCTCGACGGCTTCTCGGCGTCGCTCGCCGTGAGCGAGCGGAACCTGTGGGGCCGCGCGCACACCGTCGAGGCCGAGATCGACGCGCGCACCTCCGATATCGGTTTCCTGCTCGGCGGCGACCTGCGCTACTCGATTCCCTGGCTGTACGTCGACGCGGCCGACTTCCAGGAGGTGCCCACCTCGCTGTCGATGTCGTTGTTCTCCAACGTCCGCACCAACGAGCCGTTGTCGGACGACGGCTCGACCCGGATCGTCGCTCCGGGCTCGGCCGGCGGCGACGCGAACACCGTGCGCATCGGCGAGTACACGCGCCGCGATACCGGCTTCCGGGTCGGCGCGGGACGTCGACTGATCGACGACCTGACGCTCCGGCTCTCCGCCCGGGCGTCGCTGTCCGACATCACCGTCGAGCCGCCCGCGACCCCGTGCACCGTGGACGACGAGGGCGACGTGGTGAATCCCGACGCGTGCTCGCTCCCGTTCGCCCAAGCCCTCGACTACGCTCCGCTGGCGGGCGCCTCGGGGTTCGTGGGCGGAGACCTCGGGTACGACGCGCGCGACGACGTCGACTTCCCGCGGACGGGCGTCGCGTCGAGCGGCTCGCTGGGCGTGGGGCTCGGGAACGATTTCCTCCTGGGCGGCGAGCGCACCTCCTACGCGTACGTTCCCGTCGAGCTGGGCGTGAAGAGCTACCTGACGCTGACCGAGCTGACGCAGGGCCAGGTCGCGGACGACGGCCACGTGCTCGCGGCGCGCCTGAACGTCGGTCACCAGTTCGGCTCGGCGTACCCGGCCTCGAAACGGTTCACGGTCGGGCAGACGCCGAACGAGGCCACGCAGGTCCGCGGCTACCGCGACGACGACTTCGGCCTGTCGCGGACGTACGCGACGGCGTCGTTCGAGTACCGCTACGACTTCGAGCTCAGCACCGTCGCGAC
>CAZHCI010000005.1:25073-32378 GCA_964530905.1 uncultured bacterium | reverse complement strand
CGCAGGCGGATCCGCCCGTAGCCCGCTTCGATCGCGCCTTGCCGGGCGAGCTCGCCGACGACCTTCGTGACCGTCTCGCGGACCGATCCCACCGACTCGGCCAGCGCGTCGTGCGTCATGCGGACCGTGGGGACCCCTCCGTCGTCGCTGGCGACGGCACTGTCGCGCAGCTCGAGAAGCTCGGCCGCTACGCGCGCCGCCAGGCGGCGCGTCGCGCGGCGGTGCATGCCGCGGTACAGCCCGTCGAGCGCGACGGCGAGGCGCACGACGACGTCATCGCGTTGCTCGGCCGTGAGCCCGTCCGCCGCGAACCGCTCGACCCGCACGTCGGTGACCGCGTCGGCGAACACCGAGCGGGGTAGCCCCGCCAGCGCCTCCTCGCCGAACCAGTCGCCAGGCTTGACGTAGCGCAGCGTGACGCCTTCGCCCTCGCCGTCCACGACGTGGAGGCGGACGAGGCCGTCGAGGAGCCGGTAGACCTCCGCCGATCGGCCCGGCACGTACAGCACGCTTCCCGCCTCGTACGTCTCGAGCGCACCGTTCGATGCAGGAACCGGATCGTTCTTCATGATGCCGCCTTTCCGTGACTCGCACCTTGCTCCGTGACGGTACCGGTGGGCGCGGCGCTCGACCACGGCCCGCCTTACGATGTGAAGCGCGCGGCGGCGGTCGGCTCGGGCCGAGGACGGTCAGACCGAAAACAGGATGTGCATCACGTCGCCGTCGCGAACCCGGTACGCCTTCCCCTCGGTGCGGAGCTGGCCCTTGGCTTTCGCCGCCACCAGGCTGCCCGCCGCCACGAGGACGTCCCAGCGGATCGTCTCGGCCCGAATGAAGCCGCGCTCGAGGTCGCTGTGGATCTCGCCCGCCGCCTCGGGCGCGGTGGCGCCTTCGCGGACCGTCCAGGCGCGCACCTCCTTCTCGCTGGCGGTGAAGAAGGTGATCAGGCCGAGCGTGCGGTAGCCGGTCTCGATCAGGCGCTCGAGCCCCGAGCGCTGGACGCCCAGGTCGCGCAGGAACTCCTCGGCTTCGTCGCCTGGAAGCTCGGCGAGCTCCTGCTCGATCCGGGCGCTCACCACGACGACGTCGGCGCCCTCCGACGCGGCCCGGGCCCGGACCGCGTCGACGTAGGCGTTGCCGTCGGCCAGATCGGCCTCGGCGACGTTGCAGACGTAGATCACCGGCTTGCCGGTGAGCAGCTGCACGTCGGTCGGCAGGGCGACGTCGATCGCTCGGGCCGGCGTGCCCTGCTCCAGCGCGGCCAGCACCCGGTCCATCGCGGCGACCGTCTCGGCCACCGTGCGGTCGCTCTTGGCGCTCTTGCGGAGCTTGTCGCGGCGCCGCTCCAGCGTGGCGATGTCGGCCAGCGCGAGCTCGGTGTCGATCGTGTCGATGTCGGACAGCGGGTCGACGCGCCCTTCGACGTGGACGACGTCGTCGTCGTCGAAGCAGCGCACCACGTGGGCGACCGCGGCGACCTCGCGGATGTTGGCCAGGAACTGGTTGCCGAGCCCCTCGCCCTGCGAGGCGCCCCGGACGAGGCCCGCGATGTCGACGAACTCCACCGTGGTCGGCACGATCGGCGGCAGCTTGCCGTCCTTCCGGTACAGCTCCGCCAACGCGCGCAGGCGCTCGTCGGAGACGGGGACCACCCCGACGTTCTTGTCGATGGTCGCGAACGGATAGTTGGCCGCCTCGACGGCGGCCTTGGTGATGGCGTTGAACAGCGTGCTCTTGCCGACGTTCGGCAAGCCCACGATCCCGATTCCGAGCATGGCGGTCCTCCGCAGCGGGCTGGTGTCCGATCCGACGCCCGAGCCTCGGCCCGGCGCCGCAGCGCCCGCCACGATACCCGAGGTGGACGAACGATCGCGTCCTCGGCGGGCGAGGCCCCGTGCTATCCTCGCGCGCATGGAACCCGGTCGCCACGCACCGCTGCGGATCGGCCTGCTCGGCGTCGGAACGGTCGGCACGGCCTTCGCCGACATGCTCCGCTCGCGTCCCGACATGGTGCTCGCCAAGGCGCTGGTGCGCGACCCGGCCAAGCCGCGCCGCATCGCCCATCCCGACGACGTCCTCACGACCGACGTCGAGGAGGTGCTCGGCGCCTCCGACCTGATCGTGGAGCTCATGGGCGGGACGGGCACGGCGGTGAGCGCGGTCCAGGAGGCGCTGGATCGTGGGCTACGGGTCGTGACCGCGAACAAGGCCGCCCTCGCCGAACGCTGGGAGGCGTACGCGCCCGCGATGCGGTCGGGACGCGTCTACCTCGAGGCGTCGGTGATGGCGGGGACGCCGGTGGTGGGGCCCGTGTCGGGAGCGCTCCGTGGCTCGTCGCCGCACGAGATCCACGCCGTGCTGAACGGAACGTGCAGCTACGTGCTGTCGCGACTCGAGCAAGGCGCGAGCTACGCCGCCGCGCTGAGCGAGGCGCAGCGGCTCGGCTACGCCGAGGCCGACCCCAGCCTGGACGTGTCGGGCATCGACGCCGCGCACAAGCTGACGATCCTGGCCCGGCTGTCGGTCGACCCGGAGCTGTCGTGGGAGCACGTGCGGCAGCGCACGCACGGAATCGAGCTCCTCACCGCCGGCATCGTCCACGAGGCGATGGAGGACGGTGGACGACTCCAGCTCGTCGGAAGCATCGTACCGACCGAGGCGGGATGGACGGCGCGGGTGCGCCCGGTCTACCTTCCCGCCGGACATCCGCTCGGCGGGGGCGACGAGGTGCAGGCGTCGCTGCTCTACCGGGGCGCCGGCGGCGAGGTGGTCCTCTCGGGGCCGGGGGCCGGCGGCGTCCAGACCGCCAGCGCCGTGCTGGGCGACGTCCTCGCGGCGGCGGCCGGCCGTCCGGGACCGGCGCCGCTCGAGCGACCGGCCTCGCGACCCGTCGGGGTCACGCTGGAGGATCTCGGGGAGCTCGAACAGGCGTGAGGGTGGTGCGCGGCGGTCTGGACCACGCCGTGCGCGTGCGAAGCACGCGCGCCGAGGACGGTCCGGACGTGACGCTGGACGACGCGATCCTGGCCGGGCTGGCGCCCGACGGCGGGCTGTACCTTCCCGTCGAGGTGCCGGCGCTTCCGCCCGACTGGCGCGCCTCGACCAGCCTCGCGGACCTGGCGCGCCGCGTGCTGGCCCCCTGGTGGGGCGACGACGCCCCCGAGATCGCCGCGCTGCTGGACGACGCGCTGGACTTCGAGGTTCCGTTGCGACCGCTGCCTCATGGTCGCTGGCTGCTGGAGCTGTTCCACGGGCCCACGCTGTCGTTCAAGGACGTCGGGGCACGGACGATGGCCCGTCTGGCCGGTCGGGCCCTGGCGCGTCGCGGCGGCGAGGCGACGGTGCTGGTCGCGACCAGCGGCGACACGGGCTCCGCCGTCGCCGACGGCTTCTCCGGCGTTCCGGGCGTCCGGGTCGCGCTGCTCTACCCGGCGGGACGGGTCAGCGACGTTCAGGAGCGTCAGCTGATCCAAGCCAGGCCCGGCGTGCGCGCGTTCGCGGTCGAGGGCGACTTCGACGCTTGCCAGCGGCTGGTGAAGGGCGCGTTCGTCGATCCCCGCCTGGCCGAGGCGGGCCTCACCAGCGCGAACTCGATCAACGTCGGGCGCCTGCTGCCGCAGATGCTGTACTACCTCTGGGCCGGGCTGCTGCTCGAGCGCGAGCACGGGCGCGCCGAGCCCCCCTACCTGGTCGTGCCGTCGGGCAACCTCGGCAACCTGACCGGCGGGCTTCTGGCCGCGGCGACCGGCCTGCCGGTCGCGGGGTTCCTCGCGGCGCACAACGCCAACCGCTTCGTCCCCGATCTGCTGGACGGCCTCGCCGCCCCCGGCGACGCCCCCGCCACCGTCGCCACGCTCTCCAACGCCATGGACGTCGGCGCGCCCAGCAACGTCGAGCGGCTCTGGCGCTGGTACGGCGAAGGGTTGCGGGAGCGGATCGACGCGCTATCCGTGCTGGACGATCCGACGCTCGAACGGATGCGGGTCACGGCCGAGCAGGACGACGTCGTCGTGTGTCCGCACACGGCGGTGGGGCTCGAGGGCCTGGCGCGGATCCGCGACCTCCGTCCCGAGCTGGCCGGCGTGCCGGCGATCGTGCTGGCGACCGCGCACCCTGCGAAGTTCCCCGCGTCCGTGGCCCGCGCGACGGGCCGCGAGCCACCCCGTGCGTCCGCGCTCGACGCGTCGTTCCGCGAGCCGACCCGCGTCGAGGCGCTTCCGGCCGAACCGGCCGCGCTGCGGGCCGCGCTCCTGGACGGGGGCTGGCCGGACTGAGGACCGGCTCCTCGCGGTGGGCGGGCGGCGCCTCGTCCGCCGTGCGTGCATCCTCACGTCGCGCCGTCGCGCCTCGCCCACGGCCCCTCGGCGTCGTCGCCGAGGTGCATCACCCGCATCTCGCGCATCAGCTTGACGAGCTGGGCCAAGAGCGCGTTCCGTACCAGCGACCGCGCGTCCCGGCGCCGATCGTCGTGGGGGTCGTCGTGAGGATGGCCGCTCGGGTCGCCGCGCAGCTCGCCGTAGACGCGGGTCGCCAGCTCGTCGGTGCGCAACGGCTCGCTCAGCGCGGCGACGATCGCCGCCTCGCGGCGGAGGCGGTGGTCGCGAGCCGCGTCCAGCGCAGCGGCCGGGTCGGTGACCGGCTCGCCGTGGGCGACCGCCAGCCAGGCGGGCGCGCGCGACCGGATCCGGGCCAGGCTGTTCAGGTAGGCGGCGACGTCTCCTTCCGGCAGCCCGATCCACGGGCTGCCGCGTCCGGTGAGCAGGTCGCCCGCCACGACGCCCGGGCGCTCCGTCGGTCCGGCGGCGTCCGCCGGCATGGAGAGCTCGAACGCGAGGTGTCCGGGCGCGTGCCCGGGCGTGTGGAGCGCCTGCACGACCGCTCCGCCCAGCATCAGGCGCCGACCGTCGGCCAGCGGTCGGACGTCGGCGTCGCCGGGCACACGGTCGGCTTCGGCCGGATGCACGTGCACGGGCACCGGTCCCAGCCGCTCCAGCAGCGCGGGCAGCCCCGCCACGTGGTCCCCGTGGGTGTGGGTCAGGAGGACGCGATCGAGGTCGCGCGCGCCGTGCTCCCGCGCCCAATCGACGAGAACGTCGGCGTCGCGGGGATCCGCGAAGCCGGGATCGACCAGCGCGGCGCGCCCGGCGGCCACGAGCAGCGTGACCCAGGTGCGGTCGAACGGCGGCAGGGTCCGGCTCGGGAGGGCCAGCTGATGGACGCCGGACGCGACCCGTCGTTCGTTCGCACGCCTCACTCGCGGGTCAGAAGCGCCTCGCGCGCGGCACTCTCCGCCCGTCCCGGCTCGCTCTCGACGTCCGGCACCACCCCGCGGCCCTCCCAGGTCGGCCCCCCGATCGGCGCCAGGACGCCGGTCGCGAGCCAGACCTGCGCCCCGTCACGCAGGCAGAACGGCAACACCGCTTCGACGTTGCCTGAGGTGCGCTCGCCGACCACGATGGCGCGTCCGCTGGCCTGGAGCGCGCCCGCGAGGCCTTCCGCGGCGCTGGCCACCTGTCCGTCGACCAGGACGGCGATCGGAAGATCGGTCGCGGGCGTGCCCAGCGCGGGGTAGGGGATCGGCAAGCTCCAACGCGTCGCGACCCGCCACAGGAGGCCGCGAACGAACACGCCGGCCGTCGTCATCATCTCGACGAGTCGCCCGCCCGGATTGCCCCTGAGGTCCAGGGCCAGCGCGCGCGCTCCGCGGCGCTCCAGATCGACGGCGGCCGCGCGGACCCCGGACGACGTCCCTGCGCGAGCGAGGTCCTCGACGCGGATCACGCCGAGGCCCCGTTCGAGGCGCCAGCGCACCGGACCCGAGGCGCCCCGGCTCGCGTCCGCCTGCGAGAACACGCCGATGCACGGCAGGTCCCCGTACAGCTCGCGCACGCGCTCGACCTCGTCGGGCGCGACGTAGCGCGAGTGATCGTCGTCCAGCAGCGCCACCATCTCGCCCAGCACGGCGTGCAGCGCGGCGTCGTCCGTCGCGGCGCGGGCACGGGGAGCGAACCGGTCGCGGACCTCGGACCAGTCGACCTCCAGACCGTCCAGATCCCAGTACCGCTCGTCCACCAGACGCCAGACGCGATCGAAGCGCACCTCGGCGTTCGCCGCTGCGGGTTCGTCCTGGGCCCAGCCGATCGCGATTCCGTGCAGGACCGCGAGCGCCGCGAGCGCCGCGAGGGAAAGCCGACCGACGACGCGCACGGCCTCAGGTCCCCAGCGCGGACAGGGCACGAGCCTCGCGCTCGAGCGTCGCGAGGTCCACCGACCGGCGCTGCGCGCCGACCTCGGTGGTGTTGAGCGCGCCGGCGACGTTGCCGGCACGAGCCGCCCCGATCAGGTCCGAGCCGGACATGATCGCGTGGGCGAACGCGGCGGTGTAGTAGTCGCCTGCCCCGGTGGTGTCCACCACGCCGTCGATCTCGTACGGGTCGACGAGCTCGGAGCGCTCGGGCGTGATCACGATCGACCCCATCTCGCCGACCTTGACCACCAGCCGCTCGATTCCGTGCGACGCCAGCCCGGCGACCGCCTCGCTGATCGTCTCCCGGCCGGTGAGCGCGAACAGCTCGCGCTCGTTCATGAGCAGGTAGTCGACCTTGCGCACCAGGCCGATCAGACGCTCCCGGAGCGCGTTCACCGCGCCCGTGCCCATGTCCACGAACGTCGTCGCCCCCGCGGCCCGAGCCAGCTCCAGGGCCTTCACCGCGTAGTCGCGCTGAGGTCCGTCCACGAGGCTGTAGGCGCTCATCACCAGCCCGTCGACGTCGCGGAAGACGGACGGCCCCAGCGACGAGGCGTCCAGCGCACGGCTGGCGCCGATCGCGGTGATCATCGTCCTCTGGGTGTCGGGCGTGACGAGGATCGTGACGCTGCTCGTCTGCAGCTCGGTATCGACCTGGATCAGCTCCGAGGAGACCCCCGCCTCGCGCGTGTTCTTGAGCGCGAGCTCGGAGAACGGACCGGTGCCGACGCGCGTCGCGATGCGCGTCGCGTGTCCCAGGCGCGCCAGCGCGGTCGCCATCGTCCCGCCCGCGCCGCCCGGCTCCATCACCGCACGGGTCGCCGTCATCTCGCCCCCCGGCTCGGGAACGGCGTCCACGAAGTACATCTGGTCGACGGTCGCGTCACCGACGACGAGGAACTCAGCCATCGCACCCCTTCTCGCTCGAAGCGCATTCCGCGCATGCTCGGACCTCGCAGGATATCGCGAAGCGAGGCGCCTCGTCACGACATGGAGAACCGGCGCGGGGCCAGCCTCGGCCAGCGACGTGACGCACGCCCTCCCGCACCGCGTCCGCC
>CAZHCI010000005.1:23572-24973 GCA_964530905.1 uncultured bacterium | reverse complement strand
GCCCTCACGGCGTCCGAGCAGCGTCGAGCCGAGCGCGCAGCCGGCGCCACCTCTCCAGGTCCAGCTCCTCGGCGCGGACGCGCGGGTCGAGGTCCAGCGCGTCCAGCGCCTCGGCGACCGCCGCCGGGTCGTGGCCCGCCGTGACGAGGTTCTTGCGCAGCGTCTTGCGGCGGTGCCGGAAGCCGTCGCGGATCAGCGTGAACGTCGCCGGGTCCGGGCGCACGCCCGGGTGCGGATCGATCCGCACGATCGAGCTCGTGACCTTCGGAGCTGGAAGGAAGCAGCCGGGCGAGACGTCGCGGACGATGCGGGCGGCGGCGAAATGCTGGCAGAGGAGGCTGTACGCGCCGAACCCCGGGTCTCCCGGACGGGCCACGATCCGCTCGGCCACTTCGCGCTGAACGAGCACGGCCATGCGCCGGTAGCGTCCCGACGAGAGCGCCTCGGCCAGCAGGGCCGTCGCGATCTGGTAGGGGAGGTTCGAGACGAGGTAGCTGCCCTCGGGCATCTCGGCGTGCGCGAACCGCATCGCGTCGCCGGCGCGGACCTCGACGTTCGGATAGGCGTCGGTGGTTTCGCGTAGCGCCGGCAGGAGGCGCGCGTCGAGCTCCAGCGCCAGGACCTCCGTGCCCCGCTCCGCCAACGCGCGCGTCAGCGCTCCGAGGCCAGGTCCGACCTCCAGGACGCGCGCGCCTGGGGGCGGGTCGGCGGCGTCGACCACCGCGGTCAGGGCGCGCCGGTCGATCAGGAAGTTCTGTCCGTACCCCTTGTCGGGCGCAAGGCCGTGCCGCGCGAGGAGCGCGACCACCTCCCGGATCGAGCCGAGGTCGGGAGGGGAGCGAGCGGGCAACGCCGGCTCAGCCGACGCGCTCGCGCAGCAGCGACGCCAGACGAGCTTCCGCGGTCGCCAGGTCGGTGCCGCCGACCACGGCGAACTCGCTGGCGAGAAGCATCTTGGCCGACTCCATCACCTCGCGCTCCGTCGCGGCGAGGCCTTTCTCGAGGTCTCGCTTGGCCAGCACGCCCACGAGCCGCGCGAGCTGGTACGCGTGGCCGGCCGCCAGGATCTCCTGTTCCGCGCGATAGCGCGGCGGCCACTGCTGAGGAAGGCTGAGATCGCCGTCCGCGAGCGCCGACTCGAGCTGACCGAGCTCGTCGGGTCCGACGGTATGCCGCAGCCCCACCTCGCGCCCCTTGCTGAGCGGGACGAGGATCTCCATGTTGCCGCGAACGAAGACGATCTTCAGGTACTCATGTCGCTCGCCGAGGATCTCGCGCGTCGTGATCTCTTGGACGACGCCCGCCCCTTGCGATGGATACACCACGTGGTCGCCTACCTGGAACTGCATCCGGCCTCCTGAAGCACGCTACCATAGAGAGTTTCGCCCGCCGAGGCGCGCG
>CAZHCI010000005.1:19434-23472 GCA_964530905.1 uncultured bacterium | reverse complement strand
GCGTCACGCGACCGCGCCGAACAGCCGCTGCCAGGCGACCAACGTTCCGAACGCGAGCACGAACAGCATCGTCCCGCCCGCCGCCCACGCCGCCATGGTCCGTCCGAACGTCGGCTCCAGGTCGCGGCCACGCAGCGCGAGCCAGGCGGCCGCGACGCCGGCCACGACGCCGGCGACGGTCCATCCGGCCCCGCCGGTGAGGGCCCGGACGGCGCCTGCGTCGAGCGTGCTCGTCGCCGTGATCGCCACGATTCCGGCGAGCACGGTTCCGATGCCCAACGCCGCGCCGTCGATCAGCTGGGCCCGCGGCGACGTCGCCCGGCGTCGGCTCGCCAACGCCGCGCCCAGCCACCAGACCGGCGTCAGCGCGATCGCGAGCAGGACGGTCGTGAGCAGCGAGAGGAGGAGATGGCCTGCCGCCGCGCTCCACGGTCGCCACGGATCCCACTCCATGGCGACCGCGACGCGCTCGATCCAGCTCGGCTCGTACGCGTTCCGGTCGGTGACGCCCCACACCTCGAGCCCCCCCGCGAAGCGGCCCGACGACCAGGCGATCCCGGTCACGCCCGCCGCGCGTCCGAGGGCGGCGCGCTCCGGTGCGGCGGGCAGGCGCAGAACGGTGACGACCGAGCCGTCCGGCGTCGCGCGACGGACCTCCGCGCCGGTGGTCCACGTCCACGAGCCGTCGGGCCGGCCGAGAAGCGACCCGCTCCCCAACGTGCGGACGTCGCCGCCCTTGTCGCGTGCCCGAAGACGGCCGTCGGGTGCGGGCCAGGCCGCGGCGACGCCGTCGTCCGTGGCGGCGAGCCGCACGGCGTCGCCGCTCCCGACGCTGCGGGCAGGACCGAGCACGGTCGCCGGCTCCGGGCGGGGCGACCCGTCGGGCCACCTGGCGATCTGCGCGCTCCAGTCGGCGTCCACGCGGCCCAGGACCACCTCGTTGCTTCCCTCGAGCCAGCCCAGCACCACCGCGTCGTCCTGTCGCACGGCGTCCAGACCGGTCACCGTGAGCTCACGTGCGTCGCTGCGCCGCGCCTCGCCATGCCAGTCGTACAGCGTGATCCGCCACCCCTCCGCGGCGGGCACGGCCGTCACCAGCTCGGGCGTCTGCGCGCCGGCCACGACGCGCACGTGGGGCGCCGGGCCACCGCTTCGCAGCTCGCGCGTCTCGTCGCGCCAGCGCCACACGAGGCGGACGCGTCCGTCGCTGAGGTCGCGCTCGAGCCAGGCGACGACGCCGTCCCCGCCGGCCTCGCCGGCCCACAGACCGCGCACGCCCCGGCTGCGCACCACGCGTTCGGGCTCTCCGTCTCCGAGGCCCTGCAGCACGATGCCCTCGCCATCCTCCCAGACGGCTGCCGGTCCGTTTCGCCCGCCCGCGATCGCGACCTGCGCATCGGCTCCGGCCGGGATCACGGCGAGGCGGACAGGTCTGCCGAAACCGTGCGACGCGATCGGCCCGGCGTCGGGCCAGACCTGGACGTCCTGAGCGCGGGCCGTACCGGCCCAGGCCGCGAGGACCACCACAAGGACCACCACGAGGACCACGGCGAGGAGCGCGGCGGGAACCGTGGCGAGAGGCGCGGCGAAGCCACGACGTCCGAGGAGGAGGGTGCCGACCGAACGCACCCGGGAAGGGTACCGCGGTGCTCCCGCGTAGCGCGGCTCCCGAGGCGACGGCGGCCGGCCCATGCCGCACCGCATCGGGGGCCACGGCGTTGCCGCGCGCGGCCCGCTATCCTCGCGAGGACCGCCCCACGGCGGACGAAAGGAGACCCCATGCCCGTACGTACAGGTCACGCCGTCTGGAGCGGCGACCTCAAGTCCGGAAACGGCACCGTCAGCGTCGAGAGCGGGACGTTCGACGCGGCCTACTCGTTCCCCTCCCGCTTCGAGCAGGGCGCTGGAACCAACCCCGAGGAGCTGATCGGCGCGGCGCACGCGGCGTGCTTCTCGATGTCGCTGAGCAACGGACTGGCCAAGGACGGGCATACGCCGACCCGGGTCGAGACCGAAGCCCGCGTGCACCTGTCGACCGAGGGCGGGGCGCACCTGACGCGCATCGACCTCGTGTGCGAGGCCGAGGTTCCCGGCATCGACGAGGCGACGTTGCGACGCTACGCCGACGACGCCAAGTCCGGCTGCCCGGTCAGCAAAGCGCTCACCGGCGTCGAGATCACGGTGCAGGCCGAGCTGAGCGGCTGACGCCGAGGGCGCCTCGCCGGCCGGCGTCGCCTCAGCTTCCGCCGGTCGCCGCGCCGGCCTTGCGAAACTGCGTCTCGAACAGCGTTCGATAGAGCCCGTCGGTCGCCACGAGCTGCTCGTGGCGACCGATCTGCACGATGCGGCCGTCCTGCAGCACCACGATCCGGTCGGCGCCGACCACCGTCGACAGTCGGTGCGCGATCACCAGGCTCGTCCGGCCGCGCATCAGGCGCTCGAGCGCGTCCTGGATGAGCGCTTCGGACTCGCTGTCGAGGCTGCTGGTGGCCTCGTCGAGCACCAGCACGCCGGGATCCTTGAGCAGCGCGCGGGCGATCGCGATCCGCTGGCGCTGACCGCCGGAGAGTCGCAGCCCGCGCTCGCCGACGAGGGTGTCCCAGCCGTTCGGCAGCGCCCGCACGAACTCGGCGGCGTGCGCGGCTTCCGCGGCCGCCATCAGCTCGTCCTCGCTCGCGTCCGGCCGTCCGTACCGTACGTTCTCCGCGACCGAGCCCGAGAACAGCTGCGTCTCCTGGGGCACCAGGCCGACCTGGGCCCGCACCTCCGCGGGATCCGCGTCGCGGAGATCGACGCCGCCCAGCCGGACGGTGCCGCGTTGCGGATCGAAGAACCTCGGCAGGAGCGAGGCCAGGGTGCTCTTTCCGGCGCCGGACGGGCCGACGAGCGCGACGACCTCGCCGGGCCGGACCTCGAGGTCCACGTCGCGCAGCACCCACGGCTCGTCCGGGGCCGCTGCGGCTGCGGCGCTCGGACCCGTCGCCGGCGTCACGATCTCGTCGTAGCGGAACCAGACGCGCTCGAAGCGGACGTCGCGGGGATCGTCGGGCAGCGGCGTGGGGACCGCGGGAACGGGCAGGTCGGGCCGCTCGTCGAGCAGCTCGAAGATGCGGCGGGACGCTCCGAGCCCTTCCTGCAGCTGCGCGAACAGGCCGGTGAAGGTCGCCACCGAGCCGGCGATGAACAGCGTCAGAAGCAGGAACGCGATCAGGTCGCCCGGCGCGAGCGAGCCGGCGAGCACCTGGCGACCGCCGTACCAGAGCACCAGCGTCACGCCGGTGAACATGGCCAGGATCACCGTCGGCACGAACACCGCGCGGACGCGGACGCGGCGCCGAGCCAGCCGCCAGGCGGCGTCGATGCCGGCACGGTAGCGCGCGCGCTCGACCGCTTCGCCGCTGAACGACTGCACGATGCGGATGTTCGCGATCGCCTCCTCGGCGTCGGCGTTGGCGTCCGCGACCCGGTCCTGGAAATCGCGCGACAGCCGCCGCAGCCGCCGGCCGAACACGGCGCCGCCGATGATCACCGGAGGCACGACCGCGAGCATGACCAGCGTCAGGCGCGCGTTGATGAACAGCAGCGCGGCCGCGCCGCCGACCAGCGTGACGAGCTGGTTCACGAACTGCGCGAGCGCGTTCGAGACCAGCGACTGGACCGTCGCGACGTCGCTGGCGAGGCGCGAGGTGATCTCGCCGGTCTTGCGACGCAGGAAGAAGCCGGGGGAGAGGTCCATCAGGTGCGAGAACAGCCGCGTCCGCAAGTCGGCCACGACGCCCTCGCCCACCAGGCCGAGGAGCCAGACGCGCAGGAAGTTGAACACGGCCTGCAAACCGAAGATCGCGACGAGCAGCAGCGCGATCCTGCCCGGCGCGGCGCCGGCGGGCGCGTCCGTCTCCGCGCCGGCCGCCGCGAACGCGTCGTTGAACAGGTCGCGCGACAGCAGCGGGAAGGCGAGCTGCACGAGTCCCGCGATCAAGGTTGCGACGAGCGCGACGATCAGCTGAAGGCGGTAGGGACGCGTGAACGCGAGCAGCC
>CAZHCI010000005.1:0-19334 GCA_964530905.1 uncultured bacterium | reverse complement strand
GGGCGCTCGGGCATCCGCGCACTCTACCCCTCGGCCGCGGTACCGTCGGGCGCGACGCGACATCGGAATCGAGCCGTTCCGGCCGGGGCGCGGGCCGGGGCGCGCGTCGCGACGACGCCTGGCGCCGAGGAGGCCACCGTGCCGGACACGCCCCTGTGGATTCCCGACGACGCCCGCGTGGCCGAGGCCGCCATGACGCGGTTCGCGCGCCAGGCCGAGGGCGTGGCGGGCCGGCCGCTCGCCGACTACGCGGCGCTCCACGCCTGGAGCGTGGAGGAGCCCGACGCGTTCTGGTCGCTGCTGGCGCGGCAGTGGATCCCGTGGCGCGATCCTCCCGTCCGCGTCCGTTCCGACGACCCGCTTCCGTTCGCCCGCTGGTTCGAGGGGGGCACCGCGAACGTCGTCGACCGCCTGCTCTGGCCGGGCGGCGTCGACGACGACGAGATCGCGATCGTCGCCAGCGCCGAGGGCAGCGAAACGCATCGCTGGACGTTCGCCGAGCTGCGTGCCGAGGTCGCCGCGGTGCAGGCGGGCTTCCGTGCGGCCGGTCTCGTCGCCGGCGACGCCGTCGCCGCCTACGCCGCGAACGTGCCCGAGGCGGTCGCGGCGCTGCTGGCGTGCGCGGCGGACGGCCTGGTGTTCACGAGCGGAAGCCCCGATTTCGGCGCCGACGCGGCGGCGGCGCGCTTCGCGCAGCTGCGCCCCAAGGCGCTGCTGGCCTCCCCCTCGTCGCGCTACGGCGGTCGGCGTCACGACGCCCGCGCGACGCTCGTGACGCTGGCCTCGGCCTTGCCCAGCGCCACGCTGCGCGTCGCGCTGCCGGTTCCCGGCGAGCCGGACGCCGAGCCGCCTCCCGGCTTCGAGCCGTGGCGGTCGTGGACCGGCCGCCACCCGGCCGGGCCGACCCCCGACACGCGCGCGCTTCCGTTCGACCATCCCGTCTACGTCCTCTACTCGTCGGGCACCACCGGTACGCCCAAGGCGATCGTGCACCGCGCCGGCGGCGCGCTGCTGAGCCAGTGGAAGGAGCTTCACCTCCACGGCGACGTCCGGCGCGGCGACCGGGTCCTCTACTACACGACGACCGGCTGGATGATGTGGAACTGGCTGGTCGCTGCCCTCGGCGTCGGTGCCGCGATCGTGCTCGTCGACGGATCGCCCGTGCATCCCGACCCGCTGCGGCTGTGGCGGCTGGCGCGCGACGAGGGCGTGACCTTCTTCGGGACCAGCGCACGCTTCCTGCACGGGCTGGCCAGCGTCGGAGCGCGGCCGCGCGAGCTGGGCCTGCCGCGGCTCCGGACGGTGGCGTCGACCGGCTCGCCGCTCTCCGAGGCCGGGTTCCGCTACGTGTACGAGCAGGTCGCGTCCGATGTGCACCTGGCCAGCATCTCGGGCGGGACCGACATCGTGTCCTGTTTCCTGGCGGGGGTTCCGACGCTGCCGGTGTACGCCGGACAGCTGCAGCGTCCGGGCTTGGGCGTGGACCTCGCGGTGATGGACCGGGAAGGGCGCGAGGTGGCCGCGGGGCCGGGCGAGCTGGTCTGCCGGAGCGACCTGCCTTCGATGCCGCTGGGGTTCGTGGGCGATGCCGTCGGATCTCGCTACCGCGAGACCTACGCCGCCCGCGTTCCCGGGGCGTGGACGCACGGCGACCGGATCGAGCGGACCGAGGAGGGCGGGTACCGCCACCACGGCCGCAGCGACGCGACGCTGAACCCGGGAGGCGTGCGGATCGGCAGCGCCGAGGTGACCGGTCCGGTGCTGGCGCTGCCGGAGGTGGCCGACGCGGTCGCGGTCGCGCGACGCAGCGAGCACGACGAGGAGATCTGGCTGCTGATCGTGCCGGCCGACCCGGCGGGCACGGACGAAGCCGAGCTGGAGGCGCGCCTGCGCGCGGCGATCCGCCGCCGGGCCAGTCCGCGGCACGTGCCCGCCCGCGTCCTGCTGGTGCCGGACCTGCCTCGCACGCGCAGCGGCAAGACGATGGAGCTCGCGGTCACCGAGGTCGTGAACGGCCGCTGGCCGTCGAACACGGATGCGGCCGCGAACCCGGAGGCGTTCGCCCAGATCGCGGCGGTCGCCGGGACGGTCGCCGGGGCGGACTGAGGCGGGCCGCTCGAACGAGCGGCCCGCGTAGGTCGTGAGCGTGGCGCGGGCGCGGTCGGGTCAGCCTTTGACCGATCCTGCGGTGAGGCCTTCGACGATCCGGTTCTGGAACAGCAGGACCAGGACCACGAGGGGGATGGTGACGATCACGGCGGCCGCCATGATCTCGCCGAACGGCTCTTGGCGCGCCACCTCGCCGGTGAACAGCGCGATGGCGACCGGCACCGTTCGCGACTCCTCCTCGATGATCGTGAACGTCAGCGCGAACAGGTACTCGTTCCACGCCTGGATGAACGCCAGCAAACCGGTCGTGACCAGCGCCGGCGCGGTGAGCGGCAGCAGCACGTACACGAAGCTCTGCATCATCGTGGCGCCGTCCACCTGCGCCGCCTGCAGCAGCGAGTCGGGCAGGCCGCGGAAGAACGAGGTGAGCACCCAGACGGTGAACGGCAGGGTGAACAGCATGTACGAGAGGATCATGCTGGGGACCGCGGGCATGTTCAGCACGCGAATCACCGCGTACAGGCCGGCCAGCACCGCGATCTGCGGGAACATCGTCATCGCCAGGATGACGTAGAGCGACGGCGTCTTGCCGCGGAAGCGCATCTTGCCCAGCGCATAGCCCGCGAACGAGCCGACCGCCAGGCTGAGCGCCGTGACCGCGACGGAGACCACGGTGCTGTTCCAGAGCGCGCGCAGGAAGGTCTGGCTGCTCAGCACGGCTCGGAAGTTCTGGAACGTGGGATCGGTGGGCCAAAGCGTGGCGGGCGTCTGGATCAGCTCCCGCTGCGTCTTCAGGGCCGAGACGAGCGCCCAGTAGAACGGGAACATCAGGTAGACGAAGATCGCGATGATCAGGATCCAGAAGCCGGTGCGCTGCAGGATGTGGAGGGTCCGCTTGTTCATTCGGTCTCGACCTTCAGGATCCGGATGTACGCGATCGCGAAGCCGAAGATCAGGATGAAGATCACGACCGACGCCGCGGACGACATCCCGACGTCACGCACGCTGATCAGCATGTCCTGCGCATAGGAGGCCATCGAGTACCTCGATCTCCCGAGGACGACCTGGAAGATGTCGAAGACGCGCAGCGAGTCGAGGGTCCGGAAGATGAGCGCGACGGCCAGGGTAGGCATCAGCAGCGGCAGCGTGATCGAGAAGAATCGCCGTAACGGATTCGCGCCGTCGACCCGGGCGGCCTCGTAGAGCTCCTTGGGGATCGTGGACAGCCCCGCGAGCAGCAGCAGCGCCATGAACGGCGTGGTCTTCCAGACGTCCATGATGATCATGCTGGGCAGCTGCAGCGACGCCTCGCCGAAGAAGTTGGTGCGTCCGTCGTTCAGCCCCAGCGCCGAGCCGACGGTGTTGAACAGCCCGGCCCGCGTCGGCTGCAGCATCCACTCCCAGATGCGGGCCGAGACGGCCGTGATCACCGCCCACGGCACCAGCATGGCGGCGCGCATCGCCCCTCGGCCGAAGAACTTGGCGGTGAGGGTCAGCGCGATGATCATCCCGAGGACGGTCTCGAAGAACACCGCCACCACCGTGAACACGATGGTGTCCCGCACCGCCCGGATGAACTCGGGCGTGATCGCCCCCAGCACGTAGCGTTTGCCGAACAGGCTGAACTGCTCGACCGAGCGGTAGCGCATCGGCTCGCGCGGCAGGACGCGGACCCAGCTCTCGTACTGGACCTCGCCGTCCTCGACGACCGGCTCGCCGGCGTCGTCGAGCTCGACGGGCAGCTCGCGGATCGTGAGGGAGAGAAGGCGCTGGTAGTTCTGCAGTCCGACCCAGCGGCCGGGGTCGCCGGAAGCGAACTCGCGCTGCCGGAACGACTCGACGAAGACCTGGCCGAGCGGATAGAACGCGATGATCAAGATGATGACGAAGGTTGGGATCAGCAGCCAGAAGGCTGTGCGCTCCTCGGCCTTGGCCAGCTCCGAGGGACCGCCGGAGCGGACCTTCTTGCCGCCTTGGTTGGGGTCGGCCATGGGCACCTCCTAGAGCCCGTGCAGGGGGTCGGGACGGACGAGCCCCGGTACCCGAGCGACCAGGCCGGAAGGGTCCGACCTGGTCGCGGCTAGCGTGGGCGGGGGCCTCACGCGTCGGGTCGAAGGACCTGCGGCCCTCCTACTGAGGCTGGCCGGTCTCGAACCCGGTGATGTCCTGCAGGTCGAGCTCGAGGAGCTCCATCGCCACGTCGGCGTCCTCGTCGCCGGTCAGCACGCTGTGCACGGCGGTGTAGAACGCGCGCGACACCTGCGAGTAGTTCGGCGCGCTGACGGTCGACGGGCGCGCGGTGGCGTTCACGAACACGTCGTAGAGCGAGCCGAAGAACGGGGTGGCTTCGAGGACGTCCTCGTCCTGGTACAGCGCTTCGATGGTGGGGTTGAACGAGCCCTCGATCGCGCGGATCTTCTGCTCGTCGTACGAGGCGAGGTACAGCGCCACGTCGGCGGCGAGCTCGGGGTTCTCGCTGTAGGCGCTGACGCCCAGCTGCCAGCCGCCCAGGGTGTGGGCGGGCTCGCCGTCCGGGCCGTGCGGCAGGGTCGCGACGTCGAACACGCCCTGGACCGCGCTGTCGTCGCTCTGGCCCAGCGAGTAGGCGTACGGCCAGTTGCGCATGAACGCCGCGTTGCCCGCCTGGAACATGTTGCGGGCGTCCTCTTCGGCGAAGTTCGTCACGCCGTTGGGGCTGATCGTGCCGACCCAGCCCGCGGCCTTCTCGATCGCGGTGACGGCGGCCTCGTTGTTGATCGTGATGACGCCGTCGGGGCTGACGACCGTGCCGCCTTCGTGGGAGGCGACCCACTCGAGCGCGTCGCAGGTCAGGCCCTCGTAGGCGTTGCCCTGCCAGACGAAGCCCCAGAAGTCGGGGTTGCCCTCGGCGCGCTCGCCGGCCTGGATCATCTCGGCCATCTCCTCGAGCTCGGTCCAGGTCTCGGGCGGGCCGTCGAAGCCGTACTTCTCGAGCATGTCCGTGCGGTAGTACAGCAGGCCGGCGTCGGTGAACCAGGGGATGCCGACGAGCTTGCCGTCGACGGTGTTGTTCTCGATGATGGCGGCGAAGTGCTGATCCGCCACGTCGCGGGCGCCGTACTCGAACAGGTCGACGAAGTGCCGCTGCAGGTCGCCGGGCCAGATCACGTCGATCTGCATCACGTCGACGTCGGAAGAGCGCGCCTCGAACAGCTGCAGGTAGAACGACAGGCGGTCGTCGGCGAGGTCGCCGGTCTCGAGGACGTCCACGGTGACGTCGGGGTTCTCCTCCATGTACCGTTCGGCGGCCGCCTTCGTCAGCTCGAGCTCCTGGCCGACAGCGCCGGCGGCGACGGTGATCGTCTGAGCGCTGACCAGGCTCACGAGCAGCGCGATGGCCAGACTGGCGATGACCTTTCTCATGTCTCACCTTTCCTCTCGACGTGCGAACGTCCCGTTCGGAGAAGGGACGCGTCTCGCCGACCTTGGGTCGGCCCCATCAACCGGTCCGGATCCACGACGGAGCCTTGCGGGAACGTGCGCGCCAGCGTCAGCTCCGGAGCTGCGTCGAGACCGAATTGATACGCTGACGATAGCACTTCGCGCGGGGACCGGCAAGGCGCACTTCTGTGCCCTACACGCAATTGTTCGGGTACAACGTCGGTGCGCCGCGTCGCCCTTCGGCAGGGAGGTCCGATGCGACGCGATCCGTTTCCACTGGTTCTGAAGGAGGGCTCCGTCGCGTTGACCGCCGACGCGGACGGCGCGCTGCGTGCGGACGGGCACGGCCTGTTCGCGCACGACGCCCGCTGGCTGCGTCGCTACGCCTGGAGCTGGCCGGGCGACCTGAGCGAGCTCCGGCTCGACGGACGCGGACCGGGCGTGGTGCGGCAGCGCCTCGCGAGGATCGAGGGCGGCGTCGGCCGCCTGGGGGTGTCGAGCCCGCGCGAGACGCTGGGCGTCGAGCGGGCGCTGCGTCTGCGCGAGGACGGATTCGACGACAGGCTCGAGCTGACCGCTCCCGCCGGCGTCGAGGGGCGGCTCCAGGCCGAGCTGCGCCTCGACGCTCGGGTCGAGGACGTGTTCGAGGTGCGCGGCTTCGCCGAGGAGGTCGATCGTCAGCGGACGTCGACGCTGGACGGAGGCGCGCTCACCGTCGAAAGCCGGGCGCCCGACGGCGTCGTCGACCGGCTGGTGCTTCGCGTCGTCGCCGGCCCGGAGGTGGACGCCGAGCTCCGAGAGGACGGCGTGTCGTTGGCCGCCAGGATCCCGGCCGGCGGGCGCCGCGTCGTCGAGGTACGCGTCCGCATCGAGCGCCGCGCGGCCCAGCGCCCGGTCGAGCGGCGTTCGAGCGAGCGTGGCTCACGGACGGACGCGTCGCCCGAGGCCGGCCTGGGGCGCGTGCCCGCGCGCCTCGCCGACGTCGTGCCGGGCGAGCCGGTCGAGCTTCCAGGCTCGGACGCCTGGCGGCAGCGCGTGGCGCCCGAGGCGCTCCTCGGGCGTCTCGACGCGCGCGACGCGGAGCTCGCGGTGCACGCCGCCGCCGACCTGCGCGCGATGCTGCTGCCCACGCCGGTCGGTCCGGTGCCGGCCGCGGGCGTGCCGTGGTACGTCGCGCCGTTCGGGCGAGACGCGCTGATCGCCTGCCTCCTCGTGCCCGAGGCGGACGACGCCGCGCGTGCGAGCCTCCGACTGCTGGCGGCGCTCCAAGGTCGGCGCCACGATCCGTGGCGGGCGGAGGAGCCGGGGAAGATCCCGCACGAGATGCGCGTCGGCGCGGTGACGCGGCTGGGCCGAACGCCGCACGGTCCGCACTACGGCACGGTCGACGCCACCCCGTTGTGGGTCGTGCTCCTGCAGCAGCGCGTGGCGGCCGGCGACGCGGGGCTGCTTTACGAGCTCGAGCCCGCGCTGCGCGCCGCCCTGGCATGGATGCGCGACACCGGGGCCGGCGACCCCGACGGGCTTCTGCGGTTCCGCGCCGGCGAGGGCGGCTACCAGGTCCAGTCGTGGAAGGACGCCGGCGACTCGATGACGCACGCGGACGGCACGTTGGCCACGGGCGACCTCGCGGTGGTGGAGGTCCAGGGCTACGCGGAGGCCGCCTGGCGCGGCGCGGCTGCGCTGCTGACGCGCCTCGGCGACGACGCCGCCGCGGTCGACGCCCGGGCGCGCGGACGGGCCGTGCGGCGTGCGTTGGCCCAGCGGTTCTTCGTTCCCGCCCTCGGTCCGGGCGGCTGCCACGCCCTGGCGCTGGACGGCGAGGACCGGCCGTTGGCCGTGCTGGCCTCCGACGCCGGCCACCTGCTCTGGTCGGGCTCGGTACCGGACCGTCATGCGGCCGCGGTGGCCGGCGCCCTGACGAGCCGGCCGGCGTGGAGCGGATGGGGCGTGCGGACGCTGGCGGAGGGAGAGGCGCGCTACGCCCCGGTCAGCTACCACACCGGCTCGGTCTGGCCGCACGACACCGCGCTGTTCGCGATCGGCCTGGCCCGCTACGGACGGCACGCCGACGCCCGGCGCGTCGCGCGCGCGGTGCTGGACCTGGCCGCCGCCAGCCCCTCGGGTCGCGCGCCGGAGCTGATCGCCGGCGACGCTCGCGACACGGGACCGCCGGTGGGCTACCCGGACGCCTGCAAGCTGCAAGCGTGGAGCGCCGCTTCGGTCTTGGCGATGGCCAGGCTGCTGGCCGGCGCCGCTTAGGGTGAACCGGCTCTAGACGACCGGCCGTCCGGCCAGCCGAGCGACGCTCTGCTGCAGCTCGAGCTCGGCGAAGGGGCGCGAGAGCACCTCCGCCTTCGGACGCCGCCAGCGCGACAGGAGCCCGCCCTGCACGTCGTCGGTGAGGACCACGGCGGGAAGGTGGCCCAGCCCGGCCGTGCTCCGCACCTGCCGCAGCAGCCGCCACCCCTCGCCCTCGCGGTCGTCCACCACCAGCACCCGCGGCCTGACGGCGTCCAGCGCGTCCAGCGCCGCGGCGGGCGAGTCGAACAGCTCCGGCCGCAGCCCGACGCGCTGGAGCGACAGCCGGATCAGCCGCTGGAGCGCCGGACTGGCGCAGACGACCATCACCGCTGGATCGGGGCCGTCCCGCGCCACGCCCTCGATCACCTGCAGATCCTCGAGCCGACGCAGCAGCCGCAGCGCCTGCGCCTCGCCCAGATCGACGTCGGCGACGATCGTCCGGGCGGGGCGAAAGCCGTCCACGAGTCCCAGCAGCTCCCACGCCCCCGGCGGCAGCTCGTGGTCGGTCGGGTCGCCCACTCGCCGATAGACCGTGGCCGGATCGGCCGTCCCCTCGTCCAGCTCCCGGCGCAACGCGTCGGCCTCCATCAGCAGGCGCATCGCGTCGTGGGAGCCCTCGGTGGGCGCCTGCGACGAGGTGATCGACCGCTCGGCGAACGAGAACGTGCCGTCGCGCCAGCCGAGCAGCTCGGCCAGCGCCTCGACGGCCTGCTGCCGCAACGCCGCCTGCAGCTCGTCCGGGGCGAGCAGGCTGGCCTCGATCGCCATCAGGCCCAACGGCGTGCCCGCGTTCTCCCGGTCCTGCCGCGCCAGCATCTCCTGCACCTCGAACGTGGTGAGCAGGTCCATCCGCACCAGCACCTCGCCGAGGTGCGTCCCGGGATCGAGGTGGGCGACCTGGACGCGTCCACGCTCGAGGTACAGCCGAGCCCTCGTCTCCTGCCGGGCGACGGTGAGCACGCCGGACTTCTGACCCTCGGCGACGATCTGGACCACGTCGGTCAGGGGGACGTTGCGAAGGCTGCCCTCGATCACCTCAGCCGTGCCCTTCGAACAGGCCTTCCGCGGTCGCGACCGTCGGCGCCTCGAGCCCCAGGTGACGCCAGGCCGCCGGCGTCGCGATCCGGCCGCGCTGCGTACGCATGAGCAGGCCGCGTTGGATCAGGAACGGCTCGTACACCTCCTCGAGCGTCGCGCGGTCCTCGCCGACGGCGGTCGCCAGCGTGCCCACGCCGACGGGCCCCCCGGCGAAGCGCTCGACGACGGTGCGCAACAGCGCCCGGTCGCGGCGGTCCAGCCCGGCGACGTCGATGCCCAGCTCGTCGAGGGCGTGCCGCGTCCGCTCCAGGCTCACCTCGGCCTCGCCGGCGACGTGCGCGTAGTCGCGCACGCGGCGCAGCAGGCGCTTGGCGACGCGCATCGTCCCGCGCGAGCGGCGGCCGATCTCGAGCGCGGCGCCCGGCTGCACGGCGAACCCCAGCAGCCGCGCGTCGCGGTTCACGCCTTCGGCGAGCTCCTCGTCGCGGTAGTACTCCAGGTGCTCGAGGATCCCGAACCGGCTCCGCAACGGCCCGCTGATGAGGCCCGGCCGCGTGGTCGCGCCGATCAGCGTGAACCGTGGCAGGTCCAGGCGAAGCGTGCGCGCGGAGGGTCCTTGCCCCAGCACCAGGTCGATCGCGAAATCCTCCATCGCCGGGTAGAGGTGCTCCTCGGCGGCGCGCCCCAGCCTGTGGATCTCGTCGATGAACACCACGTCGCGCTCGCTCACGGCGTTCGTGAGGATCGCCGCGAGATCGCCCGGCTTCTCGATCGCCGGTCCGCTGGTCACCCGCAGGCCGACGCCGAGCTCGGCGGCGACGATGTGCGCCAGGGTGGTCTTGCCGAGGCCCGGAGGTCCGTAGAGGAGCACGTGATCGAGCACGTCCCCTCGACCCTTGGCGGCTTCGAGGTAGACGCGGAACTTCTGCTTGAGCCGCTCCTGGCCGACGTAGTCGTCCAGCCGAGCGGGCCTGAGAGCGCCGTCCTCCACGTCGTGAAGCGTACCACCCGCCAGGCGGCGCGCCGCGCCCCGGAGCGGGACGCCGGGCCGGCGTCGGGTAGCATGCCGAACGGTCCGCAGGACCCGCCTCCGCACCGTGCCACCGTGCCGATCGGCGGTCCGCGGTACCCTGAGCCCGACCCGGCCTGCGCGGAACCGTCCAACGACCCGAAGGGAACGAACCCGTCATGAACACCCATCGCATCCGCATCGGACAGGAGGTCCGGGACCTGCCGATCGTCGACGTCGGCGGCGTCTCGGTGGCCCTCCTCAACCTGCTCGGCGACACCGATCTGGTCGAGGCCGCCGCCGTCGCGCTCGCCGACGTGATGCCCGAGGGCGTCGAGGCGTTCGTCACCCCCGAGGTCAAGGCCGTTCCGCTGGCGCATGCGTTGTCGCGCAACACCGGCGTTCCCTACGTCGTGATCCGCAAGACCGAGAAGCCGTACATGGTCGACGCGATCACCCGGTCGGTCGTGTCGATCACCACCGGACGCCCGCAGAACCTGGTCCTGGACGGCGGCGACGTGGGCCGGCTCCGCGGGCGGCGGGTCGCGATCGTCGACGACGTCGTCTCCACCGGCGGCACCCTGCACGGATTGATCGAGCTGCTCGAGCAGGTCGGCGCCGAGGTGGTCGCCACCATGGTCGTGTTCACCGAGGGCGACGCCCGCGACGACGTCGTGTCGCTCGGTCACCTTCCGCTCTACCCCGCGCGGTCCGTCGTGGCGGAGGAGGAGGCCTGACGTGACCCGGCCCCCGGGCGGTCCGCTCCGCGTCCACGAGGCGGGCACGCGCCAGCTGGTCGAGCGCGCGGCGGCCGATCGTCGCGAGCGCGCCCCGTTCGACGCCGCACGCGCGATGGCGCTGCGCGCCGGGGCGAGGCCCGTCGACGGCCGGGCCGAGTTCGGCACCTGGCTACCGCAGATCGATCCCGCGCGCGACCGGGTCGAGCTCGAGGCGATCGAGCTGCTCGCCCCGGTGCCGGTCGGCGCGGAGGGCACGGTTCCCGTCACCCGTCAGCGGCTGCCGATGGCGGTCGAGGGCCAGTGGGCCTGGCTGGCCGTGTCGGGCGCGGTGGCGGGCTGCCGCGAGGAGCCGGGCACCCTGTACCGCTTCGTGGTGACGTCCGAGGACGGGCACGAGCGGATCTGGGGCGATCCGATGGCGGCGTCGCTTCCGTACGGGATCCACGGACCGGCCGAGCTGTACGACGTGGCCCGCATGCACGCGGGCCGCGGCGACGCGGAGTTCTTCAGGCGCGCAGGCATCGGCGGCGAAGGTCCCGACGGCGAGCCGCCCAGGTTCGGCCCGCCGAGCCACGTGCTCCAGGTCCATGTCGGGACCGCCACGCACGGCGGCACCCTGGCCGACCTGGTCGACCTGTACGTGGCCCTGGCCGACAAGGTTCGCGCCGGGCAGGAGCCGACGCCCGCCGAGAAGGCGTTCCTGGGCTACGACGCGGTGCAGCTGCTGCCCGTCGAGCCGGTGATCGAGAACCCGGCCGATCCGCCGCGGTTCGAGCTGATCGACGCCGGTCCGGACCTCGTGGCGCGCCTCCGCCCGCCGGCCACGATCGACTGGGGCTACGACACGACGATCTTCGGCTCCGCCGCGATCTCGCCTGCGCTGCTCCGCAGCGGCCGGCCCGACGAGCTCGTCGACCTCGCGGTGGTGCTGCACACCTTCCCCGGCAAGCCGATCCGACTGGTGCTCGACGTGGTGTTCGGGCACGCCGACGCGCAGGCGCTCGAGGTGTTGCCGCCGACCTGGTTCCTGGGTCCGAACATGTACGGCACCGACCTCGACGTCCGCGTGCCGACGGTGCGCGCGCTGCTGCTCGAGATGCAGCGTCGCAAGGTGGATCATGGCGCCGACGGCGTGCGGGTCGACGCGGCGCAGGACCACAAGATCCTCGACGTCGAGGCGGGCGAGATGGTGCACGACGACGCCTACCTGCGCGAGATGAGCGCCGTCGTTCAGCAGGTGGCCGACGTGCGCTACCGACCGTTCATGATCTTCGAGGACGGACGGCCGTGGCCGCGTGCGGACTGGCCGACGGCGTCGACGTACATGGACGTGATCCACGACCAGCCGCACGCCTTCCAGTGGGGGCCGCTGACGTTCTCGCACAACACGCCCTCGCTCGAGGGGTTCTGGGCCAGTCGCTGGTGGCGGATCGAGGAGATCTGCCATCACGGCGAGCAGTGGATCAGCGGCTGCGCGAACCACGACACGCTCCGGCGCGGCTACCAGGTGCCGCCTCACACGGCGATCAACCGGCGGCTGGGCGACGACCTGCCCGAGATCCTGCGGCGCGCCTACGATCATCCCGCGGCCGACATGATGTTCTACGGCCTGCTGCCCGGCGTCCCGATGACGTTCGTCGCCGCGGGAATGCGAGCTCCCTGGGCGTTCATGCGCAACGCCGACCACCGCTACGCGGTCAAGGTCGCCGCGGAGGAGGCGGGGGTGTTCCGCTGGCGTTTCGGACCGGACGAGTACGCCCGCGACGACGCGTTCCTGCGCCTCAAGGGGCTCGGCCTTCACGACCACGGCGCCGCGGCGCACCTGTTCGAGGGGCTTCACGCCGCGGTCGCGGGCGGGGCGGACGAGGCCGGCGAGGTCGCGGCCGCCGCCCGCGCGGCTGGCGTCGGCGCGCCGTTCGACCTGGAGCCGGACGTGCTGCTGCGGGTCGCCCGGGCGTTCATGGAGGACCTGCACGACGCCTGCGTGGTATGGCGCGCCGAGCACCGGCTGGACCCGGTCCGGACGGACAGCTCGCTGGCGCTTCGGCGCATCCGGCGCGCCAGGCCGTGGCTGCGGGACGACCTGCGGCCCGGCGAGCGCTTCGGCCGCCGCGTCCGGGAGGACGGCGGCGTGCTGGTGCACGGCGTCCGGCACGCTCCGGACGGGGGCGAGTCGGTGGCGCTGATCGCGAACCTCGAGGGCGAGCCGTGGTCGCTCGCTCCGCGCGAGCTGCTGGGCGAGGGCGATTGGCAGCCGCTGCTGATCGCGCCCGGCGCCGTGTGGCGAGGACCCGACGACGAGCTGCTGGTGCACGACGCCGAGGGCGTGCTCCTGCACGTCACGGCCTGAGCCGGCCCCCGGCCGGACCCGGGAGGGCCACTGTGTCCGACGACGTCAAGGAACGGATCCGTGCCCGACTCGACCTCGCCGACGTGATCGGCGAGACGGTCTCGCTCAAGCCCGCCGGGCGCGAGCGGCTCAAGGGGCTCTGTCCGTTCCACGCCGAGAAGACCCCGTCGTTCCACGTGCACGTGGGGAAGGGGTTCTACTACTGCTTCGGCTGCGGCGCCAAGGGCGACCTGTTCGACTTCGTGATGCAGATGCAAGGCGTCGACTTCTTCGAGACGCTCCAGATCTTGGGCCGACGCGCCGGGGTCGAGGTCGAGGCGGCCCGGCCCAACGCCGCCAGCGGCCGGCGACGCGACCTGATCGCGGTGAACGAGCTCGCCGAGGCCTGGTTCCGGGCCAACCTGGAACGTCCGGCCGGCGAGGCGGCGCTCGCCTACCTGCGCGGGCGCGGCCTCACCGACGAGAGCGTCCGGTCGTGGGCGCTCGGCTGGGCGCCCGACGGCTGGGACGGGCTGCTGCGCCACGCGCTGACCGAGGGCGTGCGCGACGACGACCTGCTGGCGGCGGGACTGATCTCCGAGAACGAGCGCGGGCGGCGTTACGACCGGTTCCGTGGCCGGATCGTGTTCCCGATCCGCGACCGGCTGGGCAGGGTGGTCGGGTTCGCCGGACGCGTGCTGGGCGACGAGGTTCCGAAGTACCTGAACACGCCCGAGACCGAGATCTTCGACAAGGGAAGCCTGCTGTACGGCCTCGATCGTGCCCGGCCCTCGATCCGGGAGCGCTCGGAATGCCTGGTCGTCGAGGGGTACATGGACGTCATCGCGCTGCATCAGACGGGGTTCGACCACGCCGTCGCGGCGCTGGGGGCTACGCTCACCGAGGCGCAGGCCCAGACGCTGTCCAGGCTGGACGTCGAGCGGCTGCTGCTGGCGTTCGACGCCGACGCCGCGGGTCAGCGGGCGGTGCTCTCGGGCCTCGACCAGTCGGTGGGGCGTCGCTTCCTGGTCCGGGCCGTGACCGTGCCGTTCGGGAAGGATCCGGCGGACGCGGTGCTGGGAGGTCACGTCGAGGCGTTCCGCGCCGCGTTGGCGGAAGGCGCCTCGGAGGTCGAGTTCCGCTTCCGCTCGGTGATGGAGGCGCACGACGCGGCGACGCCGGAGGGCCGCAAGGCGATCTTGGAAGCGCTGGCGCCCGCGATGGCGCCGCGCGGCCTGCACGACGAGGTCGCGGCCGAGATGCGTCGGCTGGTCACGCACGCCTTGGAGCTCGACGAGAGGCAGCTGCTCGCGTGGCTCGAGAACCGGCGCAGCCGGACGCTGGACGAGACCCAGGTCCGCGGAATGCGCCGGCCGGGCGCGGCGCCCGGTGGCGCGAAGGGGATCGAGCTCGAGGTCATGGCGTTGCTGCTGGGCGAGCCGGCGCGGCTGCGCGAGCGACTGACCCGCGTCCTGGCGCAGGTGCCGCCCGAGCTCGAGCCGTCGCTGCTGCGCGAGTTCGGACGGATCTGCGAGGAGGAGAGCTTCGACACGGACCGGATCCTGGCGCGCTACCGCGAGCGCGAGGAGGCCGATCTGCTGTTCGTGCGGGCGTTCGAGCACGACGGCGAGGCGGCGGAGCGGCGCTCGCAGGTCGAGCGGCACCTCGAGATCAGCCTGTCGCGCCTCCGCGAGCGCGTGCTGGAGCGCGGCACGGAGGCGCTCAGGCGGCGGCTGAAGGAGCGGATGGAGGAGATCCGGCGCTTGCTCGAGGCGCCCGACCTGGCTCCCGAGACGTTGCGGGCGTGCTACCAGGAGCTCGGCGAGCTCCAAGGGGCGCTGGCCGCGCGGGAGGCCGAGCGCCGGGTCCGGCTGCCGTCGGGATTCGGACGCGGCAAGCGACGTTGACCCGTGGTACAGCTTCGGACGCCGTCCTGGACGGCGTTTCGGATCGTGAGCGAGCGCACGCGCGCGATTGACACCCTTTCGAGTCTGCTGGTATCCTCGCTCGGCAGCGCACGAGGGGCCGACACGTTCTCGCGGGCGCTACCCGTAGACCTCAGGACCACTACCGCCACTGCCGCGGCCGTGACGGCGTCATGTGCTGCCGGGACGAGAGGAGGGGCGTTTGGAAGCCCAGGGAGACAACCTGCTGCAACGCCTCGTCGAACAGGAACGTACGCTCGCCGGCAAGGTCGAGCGCGCGCAGAGCGAGGCGACGAAGATCGTCGACGAAGCGCGCGCCGAGGCCGACAAGATCCTCGCGGAGGCGCGAAGTCGCGCGGACCGGATCGCCGAGGAGGAACGCCGGGCCGGAGCCGAGGAGGCGGAGGCGGAGCGCAGCCAGATCGTCGAGCGCGCCCGCTCGGAGGCCGAGTCGATTCGTAGCCGCGCCGAGGCGCGTCGTGCCGCCGCCGCCGAGCTGGTGATGGAGCGCGTGCTGCCATGATCGCCCCCATGGACCGGCTCACGGTCGTCGGGCGTCGCAGCGCGGCGCGCGAGGTGCTGCAGTCGCTGCAGAGCCTCGGCGTCGTGCAGATCGACCCGCTGGAGCCCGAAGAGGGCGCCGAGCTGGTCCGCAACCGCCTCGTCGGCGAGGACCGGACGGAGGCCGATCGCTGGGCGTCCGCACTGGGCCGGATCGCCACGCTGCGCGAGACGCTGTCGGCCGAAGACGCCGCTCCCGCTCCGAGGAGCGAAGTGCCGACCGATCTCGACGAGATCGAGTCGTACATGGACGACGTGGGCTCGCAGGCGGACGCCGTCATCGCGGAGCGGGCCCAGGTCCGCGAGGAACGCGCCACCGTCGACGAGTACCTGCCCGTCTTCCGCATCCTCGCACCCACGCTGGCCCAGCTCGAACAGAGTCGGTGGCTCGCCGGCGTGCCGTTCCTGGCGCCGAGCGACACCGTTCCGAAGATCGAGGCGTCGCTGAACGATGCGCTCGAGGATCGCGTTCTGATCACGCACCGCGCCTACGGCGACCAGCGTCTCGTCGTCGCCGTCGTTCTGGAACGCGACGAGCCCGAGCTGCGCCGTGCTCTTTCGCGCGCCGGCATCGCGCCGCTCGCGTTGCCCGGCCGGTACGGTCACCTGGACACGGCCAAGGCCGTGCACACCATGGAGGAGCGGTCGCAGCAGCTTCCCAAGCGGCTCGCGTCGCTCGACCAGCAGCTCGCCAAGCTCGGCGCGCAGCACGGCCCCCGTCTGGCGACGGTCCAGACCGTGATCCGCAACCACCACGTCCGTCTGCAACGCCTCGAGGACCTCGCGACCGGCCGCTACGCGTTCGCGCTCCGAGGCTGGGTGCCCAGCGAGGACGTGCGGAAGGTCACCGAAGGGCTCCGCAAGCAGTTCGGCGACGACGTCGTCGTCGACCATCGGCCGGCGGACGAGCATCACGACGAGGGCGTTCCGGTCAGGCTCGAGAACCCCGGCTGGATGCGTCCGTTCCAAGGTCTCCTGGCGCTGTTCTCGCCCCCGAAGTACGGCAACTTCGATCCCACCTGGACGCTGTTCGTCTTCTTCCCGCTGTTCTTCGGCGTGGTCGTCGGCGACATCGCCTACGGACTGATCTTCCTGACCTTCGGGCTGTGGCTCCAGCGCCGTGGCCGGTCCGGCAGGAACCTCAACCTGGGACCGCTGGGGATCGTCATCCCCTCTCGCAACCTGCCGGGCATCGGCACGGTCATCAACTGGGCGGCCGGCTGGTCGATCGTCTTCGGCGTGATCTACGGCGAGTTCTGGGGCAACTTCCTCGAGAAGTGGCCCAAGGACCGCCCGATCTTCTACCCGGGCGACAAGGGGATCTTCGAGATCCTGCTGTTCCGGGGCGGCGACGGCGTGACCAACGCCCAGCAGCTGCAGTACCTGCTGGTGCTCACCTTGGGCTTCGGCGTGATCCAGGTCCTGCTCGGATGGGGCATCCGTGCCTACTACGGCTGGAAGCATCACGACGCCAAGCACATGTGGGAGGGCATCGGCATGTTCTCCGGCCTGGTCGGCGTCGTCGTCTTCGCGACCGGCTACCTGACGAACGCCCTCGGCCCGGCCGTGCTGACGGTCTCGGGCGTCCTGCTCGCCGTGTTCCTGCTCGGCGTGGTCCTCTCGAGGGTCCCGCTGATGCTGGTCGAGCTGATCTCGAACTCCGGCAACATCCTCAGCTACCTGCGACTCTTCGCGGTGGGTCTCTCCGCCGCGCTCGTCGCCAACCTCGGGACCGCGGCGGGCTTCGCCGTCAACGGCGCCGTCGGGGTGCCCCTCCTCGGGGAGCTCCTGGGCATCGTCATCGCCGTGCTCATCAACCTGTTCGCGGTCATCCTCACCCTCGTCGGGCACACCCTGCAGCCGCTCCGTCTGCAGTACGTGGAATTCTTCACCAAGTTCGGCTTCTACGAAGAGAGTGGCCGACCCTACGCGCCGTTCCGGCTCCATGGAGGAAAAGCATGAACAAGCTCGGTCTCATCACCATCCTGGTTCTCGTCGCCTCGATTCTCGGCCTCGCCTTCGCCCAGGACGCCGAAACGGGCAAGACCCTCGCCGACGGCTTGATCGCGCTCGCTGCCGCGCTCACGATCGGCGTCGCGGCGATCGCCGTGGCGATCGCCCAGGCGGCCATCGGCTCGGCCGGAGCGGGCACGCTGGCGGAGCGTCCCGAGGCGTTCGGTCAGATCCTGATCTACCTGGTCATTCCCGAGACGATCATCATCTTCGCCTTCGTCATCGCCTTCTTCCTGAACGGTCAGATCGGCTGAACGCGATGGCGGATCTGGCTGCTCTGCTTGACAAAGAAGCGAGCGCGGAGATCGAAGCCATCCTCGCAGAGGCGCGGGAACGCGCCTCTGCGATCGTCGCGGAGGCGGAACGAGAAGCGGAGGCGCTGGTCGCTGCCCGAGAACGGCAGGTCAAGGCTCAGCGCCAGGCCGCCCTCGTGCGCGCCCGGAGCGCCGCTCAGCTCGAGGCCGCTTCGATGCGACTGAACGCTCAGCAGGAGGCCATCGAGTCGGTCTTCCGCGAGGTGGAGGACGAGATCGTCGCACTCACCGACGACGACGCGCGCTACGAACCCGTGCTCGAGGCTCTCTTGCGCGAGGCTCTCGACAGCGTCCGCGGGACGCCGGACGCGGTCGTCGTGCATCCGAGCGACGAAGCGCTCGCCACGAAGGTCGCGAAGGCGGTCGGCGTGGACGCCGAGATCCGGACCGATCCCGCCGTCCACGGCGGGGTCAAGGTCACCACCGGCCGCGTTTCCGTCGAGAACACCCTCTCCGTGCGCCTCGACGCGCTTCGCGACGAGCTCGCCTCGGAGGTTTCGGACGCCCTGACGAGCAAGGAGGCTTAGATGTCGAGCGACTTCGGCTACGTCAACGCCCGCGTACGTGGGATGGCGTCACGCCTGCTCGGCCCCGAGACGTTTCAGGCGGCGCTGGCCGCGGAGGACTTCCGCGGCTTCACCGCCGTGCTCGCTCAGTCTCCGTACGCGCACGCGCTCGAGGAGGCGCAGGCGCAGGGCGACGGTCTTCGGGCCGTCGACCGTGCGTTGGCCCACGACTTCCACGCCACCACGCGGAGCATGCTCGCCTTCTCCGACGGCGCGCCACGGAGGATGATCGCCGCGCTGCTGCGTCGCTACGACCTGGAGGACCTCAAGACCGTCGCCCGCGTCCACCACGCCGGCCGCGATCCTAGCGATCTGGGTCAGGCCCTCACCGGCGCCGGCGAGCTGCGCCCGGCGACGATCGAGGCCATGGTCGCCGCGAGCGACCTTCCCGCCGCCGGCCAGGTGCTGTCCGTCACGAAGCATCCGTTGGCGCAAGCGTTCGTGCGCGCGGCCCGGTCGTACGCGAGCGATCCCGACCTGCTCGCGTTCGAGCTGGCTCTCGATCACGCGGCCTTCCGCCTGCTGTCCGAGGCGGGGGAGGCCGGCGAGACGTCCGACACGTTCCGCCGCCACGTGGAGCGCGAGATCGACGCAGCCAACCTGCGGACCGCCCTCAAGGTCGCGGGACGCGACGTCGACGCCGGCGCGCTGTTCGTCGAGGGAGGTCGTGAGATCGAGCGCGGGACCTACCTCGAGCTCGCCGAGGCGGGCCTGTCCGGCCTGTCCGCGCTGAGCTCGGGCACGTTCGCGTCCGTCGCCCAGGCGGACGACCTGGCCGGTGTCGAGCGCGCCGTCCGCACCGCCCTGGACGAGGCCGCCCGGAAGGCGGCGATCCCCGATCCGCTCGGCATCGGGGTGGTGATCCGGTACCTGCGCGCCAAGGAGACCGAGGCGGCCAAGCTGCGGCTGCTGGCACGCGGCGCGTACTACCACGTGCCGCGCAGCGATCTCGAGAAGGAGCTCGGGCATGCATAGGGTCGTGGTGTTCACCGACGCCGAGACGGCG
>CAZHCI010000004.1:43745-55244 GCA_964530905.1 uncultured bacterium | reverse complement strand
CGGCGCTCGTCGTCGCGCGGCGTGACCACCTGCAGCTCGGGGAGCGTGCGGTCGACCGCGTCGATCAGTCGGCGCGTGAGCCGGAGCGAGCGCTCGCGAACCTCCTCGATCCGGACCTCCTCGAACATCGCGAGCGCGCCTTCGAGGCCGGCCAGCGCCAAGACGCTGGGGGTGCCCATCTGCCAGCCGGCCGCCCCGGCCTCGGGCGTGAAGTCGGGGCGCATCTCGAACTGGCTGGCCCGCTCGTGGCCCCACCAGCCGGGCAGCCCCGGAGGCCGACCGTGGTGGCGACGGTGCAGGAACAGGCCTCCGGGCGCGCCCGGGCCGCCGTTCAGGTACTTGTACGAGCACCACACCGCGACGTCGACGCCGTGATCGTGGAAGGCGTGCGGCAGCGCGCCGATCGAGTGCGCCGCGTCCCAGCCGGCCAGCGCGCCCGCGTCGTGCGCGGCGCGCGTCAGGCGCGCCACGTCCAGGCGTTGACCGGCCCGGTACGTCACGACCGGAAGCCAGGCGAGCGCGACCTCGTCGTTCAGCGCGGCCTCGATCTCGGCTTCGTCGACGATCTCGTCGCCGCTCCCGACGAGCCGAAGCTCCGCGTCGTGACGCTCGGTCCACGACCGTAGCGCGTACAGGTCGCTCGGAAACTCCCGAGCCAGCGCCACGATGTGGCGGCGGCGACCTTGCGGCCGGTACAGCCCGGCGAGCACGGCGTGCAGGTTCACGGTGATGCCGCCGGTCGGGATCACCTCGTCGGCGCTCGCGCCGACCAGCCGGCCCAGCGCGGGGGCGAGACGCTCCGCCAGTCCGATCCATTCGTCCCAGGCCGTCACGCCGTGGTGGTGCCACTGGCGCATCCTTCGCTCGACCGCGGCATGGGCGGCCCAGCTCAGCGGTCCCAGCGAGTTGCCGTCGAAGTACACGCCGGTGGGGAGGAGGAACGCCTCGCGCATCGGAAGCCGGCTCATGCGTCGCGCAGCGGCTGGACGACGACACGTGCCGGGGCGGCGTCGGTTCCTACGAGCCTGAGCGGAAGGCACATCACGCGGCACGGTCCTGGCGGCACGCGGGCGAGAGCCAAGCCCTCCACGATCGTCACGCCCGCCACGCCGCAGGCGTGATGGGCGGGGAGGTCCTTGCTGTCCAGCGCATCGACGCTGGGGGCGTCGGTCCCGATCAGCCGCGCACCGCCGGCCGCCAGCCGCCGGACCGCGCCCGGCGTGAGCGGGCGAAGCGCGGCGGGGAACGAGGTCCACGCATCGGGCTGGCCCGTGCGGAGCAGCACGCGCCCCGCGTACGGACCGGCGGGCAGCTCCGAGGCCTCGATCGGCCCATCGCCGTCCGACAGGTCCACCACCTGCCCCTCGCCGATCAGCACGTCGAGCCCGACCGACTCGATCCGGGGCGCCTCGTCGTCGTAGTGCCAGGGGGCGTCGACGTGCGTTCCCAGGTGCGTGGTGCCCGTCGTGCTCGAAAGGTTGACGGCGCTGCCCTCGGGAATGCGGGCGGTCGGAACGACCACGAACGGCACGTCTCCGGGCCACACCGGATGTCCGGCGGGCAGCGCGCGCGTCGCGTCCAGCCACGCGCCGGCCTGCGCGCCGGCGCTCGAGCCGTCGACGCGCGCGCCCTCCGTCACGACGCCTCCCCGACGCGAGCGACCACGCCCGCGAGCCGAGCGGCGTACTGCTCGATCCGCTCCGAGTCGGCCCCCTCGACCATCACCCGGACCAGCGGCTCGGTCCCGCTGGGGCGAAGGCTGATGCGTCCGTCGGCGCCCAGGTCGGCCTCGGCGTCGGCGACGGCGGCGAGAACCTCGGGATGGCTCGCGGTCGCGTGCTTGCGGCCGGTGTCCACGGGGACGTTGCGCAAGATCTGGGGGTAGCTCGGGATCTCGTCCATCCACCGCTCCAGCGGGCGTCCCGAGGCACGGACCGCGGCCAGCAGCTGAAGCGCGGTGAGCAGCCCGTCTCCGGTCGGCGCCTTGTCGAGGAAGAGCACGTGACCGGACGCCTCGCCGCCCAGACGCAGGCCACGCTGGAGGAGCTCGCGGTGGACGTAACGGTCGCCGACCATCGTTCGGTGCATCGTCACGCCGTGGTCCGACAGCCACCGTTCCACGCCGAGGTTCGTCATCACCGTTCCGACGACCTCGGCGTCACTGCGAACCCGTGCCACGATGGCGAGGATGTGATCGCCGCTGACGAGCCGGCCGCGCGCGTCCACCAGCACGGCACGGTCCGCGTCGCCGTCGAACGCGACGCCGACGTCGAGTCCGTGCGCCAGCACGTGCGCCTGGATCGCGGCTGGATGGGTCGATCCGCACTCGACGTTGATGTTGCGCCCGTCCGGTCCGGCGTGGATCACCTGCAGGCGAGCGCCGATGCGGCGGAACAGCTCGGGCGCGATCTCGCTGGCCGCGCCGTTCGCGCAGTCCAACCCCACCCGGAGTCCGTCGAGGTAGGGCGCGTGCTCGAGCAGGTACTGGCGGTACGCCCCCTCGCGGCGAGGGTAACGGTCGCTGCGACCGATGCCGTCGCCCGTCACGGGCGGGTAGGCCTCGTCGCCCGCGTCGAGCCAGCGCTCGATCTCGGCCTCCTCCTCGTCGGGCAGCTTGTCCCCGGTCGACGCGAAGATCTTGATGCCGTTGTCCTGGTACGGGTTGTGGCTGGCGGACACGACGACGCCGGCATCGGCGCGTTCGTGCCGGGTGAGGAACGACACGCCCGGCGTGGGCACGATGCCGGCGTAGGTGACGTGCGCCCCGCGCGAGACCGCGCCGGCGGTGAACGCGTGCCGAAGCATCGCGCCGCTGAGGCGGGTATCGACGCCCAGCACGATTCGCGGGGGTCGTCCCGCCGTCTCGCGCAGACGTTCCGCGGTCGCCCGGCCCAGCGCGAAGGCGGTCTCGGCGCTCATCGGGGCCCGGCCCGCGACGCCGCGCACACCGTCGGTCCCGAACAAGGATCTCGTCATGGCGCGCATTCTATCCGTCGCGCAGCGCGCGGGACGCCGCGCCCGTACCGAACGCGCCGCACGCCTGGCCCCATGCGAAGACGACGTCGCTCACGTGCTACCGTCGTGCCGTGTTCTACGCGAACGTGACTCCCACCGAGGCGAGGGTCTACACGACGCAGTTCCGGGTGATCGGCAAGATGCACCTCCCCAGCTCCAGGGGGACCGCCGAGTTCCTGAACGCGGACGATCGCCCGCACCTGACGATGACCTCGTGCTCGATGTACGCCAGCGGCATCGAGCATCCGCCCAAGCGGGAGGACTTTCGCTACGAGACCGAGTTCGCGGCGATCCCGAAGGACCAGGTGGCGTGGGTCGTCGGTGGGACCTGGGTGGCGCCCGATCCGAACATGCCCGTCCAGCAGCGTCACGTGTACCTGGTGTTCCCGAGCTACGTGCTGGCCGGACGGATGCAGCTGAGGCCGAACCTCAGGACCAGCGACTTCCTGCAGGACGCCATGCACCGCAAGCCGTTCCAGACGCTGTTCGACGCCCGCGTGATGCGCCCTGCCGAGGACGTCTCGCTGTTCCGTCTACCGCTCGTGGAGCGGTTCGACGCGGTCGTCGTGAACCTGCGCGCCGCGGGAGGCATCTTCGACCTCGCCCCCGACGCGCACGAGCCGTCGTACGTGCTCGAGGAGGACTGACCCGGCCACCGCGTTCAGGCGGGCCGCTCGAACGTTCCGAGCAGGACGGGTCCGCGCTGCTCGATCCGGACGGCCCTCAGCCCTGCCTCCTCGGCCCGATCGACGAGCTCCGCGGCGTCCGGCGTCCACAGCCCGCCCGCCCGGAGCACGGTCTGTCCGAGACGACCGGGCCACGACCGTGCCGCGACGGCGGCCATGAGCCAGACGTGGCCGCCCGGACGGACGACCCGCGCGATCTCCAGGAACGCGGCCGACGGGTCACGGAACTCGTTCGGCGTGCCGCCGCAGGCGGCGCCGTCGAACGCGCCGTCGCGGTAGGGGAGGCGAGCGGCGTCCGCCAAGACCAGCGTCGCGGAAACGCCCGACGCGGCCAGCTTCCGCGCCGCCTCTCCGAGGAACGCTTCGCTGGCGTCGACGCCGTGCAGCTCCAGATCGGACCGGGCGGCGTGAAGCGCTCGCAGGTAGAAGCCCGCGCCGCACCCCACGTCGAGGATCCGTAGACCCGGAGCGGTCGCCAGCCAACGGGTCATCGCGGCGAGCTCACGCTCCGTTCCGAACGCGCCGAGGGTGAGCAGCCCCAGGCTGCGTCGGCGCCAGAGCGGCTCGTACAGCCGCGCGGTCGCTCGCCAGCGGTTCAGCCGGGCCGCCGGCCGATCGTCGCTCGGCAACGGTCCGGTGCGGAGGAAGCCCGCGTCGTCGCGGGTCGTGTCGGTCCGGAACGGGTCGCGACCGGACGACGTCACAGGTTCCACCCGCCGGCCACCGGCAGGAACGCGCCGGTGACGTAGCGGGCGTCGTCCGAGACGAGGAACGCCACGGTGGCCGCCATCTCGTCGAGCGTGCCGGGGCGTCCCATCGGGATCTCGTCGACCGGCTGGGTCACGCTGTTCTCGATCACGCCCGGGGCGACGACGTTCACCGTGGTGCCGTGGCGAGCCTCCCGCTTGGCTAGAGCGCGGCTGTACAGCAGCACGCCGGTCTTGGCGATCTGGTACCCGACGATGCCGGGCTTCGCGACGAGGGTGTCCGCTCCGGCGTAGCCGACGTTCACGATCCGTCCACGCGGGCTGGCGCGCAGGATCGGCGCGGCGCGCTGGCAGACGTAGAACGTGGCGTGCAGGTTCGAGTCGAACATCTCGTGCCACGCGTCGCTCGAGACCTCGTCCAGCGGCCCTTTGTCGTAGTTGCCGACGTTGTTGATCACCACGTCGAGGCGTCCGAATCGCTCGGCGGCGTCGTCGACGAGACCGCGGGCCGCGGCCTCGTCGGTGACGTCGGCCCGGATCGTCGCGGCCTGCACGCCGAAGCCGCGTGCGCGCTCGGCGACGGCCTCCGCTTCGTCCGCGCTGCTGCGGTAGTGGACGATCACGTCGTGCCCGCGTCCTGCGAGCATGAGCAGGAGCGCGCGACCGATCCCCTTCGCCGAGCCGGTGACGAGCGCGGCCGGCCTCACGGGTGCGTCCGCTCCCCTGCGGTCGCCGGGCGCGGTCTCGGCGCCTCGCTCGCCAGGGGCCCGGCGTGGCCGTGGGCGAGGTAGTGCAGCACCAGGGAGCGGGTCGGGCCGTTCAGCGCCAGCTCGCGGAGGGCGTCCGCCGGCCGTAGCCAGGCGTGGCGATCCGCCTCGTCGTTCAGTCGGACGTCGGTCGCTCGCGTCCGCGCGACGAAGTTCAGAAGCACGAAGTGCGCGTCGTGGGCGAACTCGTCGCTACGCACCGCCTCCAAGGTCGGAGCCCAGCGAACGTCGTGCAGCGTCAGGCCGGTCTCTTCGAGCGCCTCGCGGCGCAGGGCGGCCAGCATCGTCTCGCCAGGCTCGATCTTGCCGCCGGGCACGCCCCATCGGCCGCGCCACTTCTCGGTGCGCACGAACAGCGCCCGCCCGCCTGGGGCAATGATCAGCGCGCCGACCGTGGCCAGCGGGCGGGGGGCGGCGTCGTCAGGGCGTTCGGTCACGTCGGAAGCTCCTCATCCCCGCGACGGTACGCCCGGTAGCGGATCAGGCGCAGTAGGGTCACGCCCAATGCCCAGACGGGAATGGCCAGCACGGCGATCAGGTAGATCCACGGTCGGCCCGCGAGCAGGCAGGCGGCCAGCAGCACGGTCTGCGTCGACAGCCCCAGATCGACGAGCGTCGCGGTCGAGAACAGGTCCGACCAGGCGAGGCGACGATCCAGCGGCGCGTCGTCGTAGTCGACGCCCTCCACGCGGCGGAAGAGGGCGCGGTCGAGGCGCTCGATGACGCGGTCCTGAGGCGCCAGCAGACGTTCGTAGAGCTGCTCGAACAGTCGATACAGCGGCTCCGGCGCGCCCCGGGGAACGTCCCGGGCGGGCAGTCCGCTGGGCGCGGGCGTCCTCGGACGCCGGTAGAGCCGCTCCATGTTGAAGTCCAGCGACAGCGCCACCGTCGTCACGACGAGCGCCGCGGCGGCGACGGGCACGCCCACGTGCACGCTCAGACCGGCGAACACCACGACGTTCACGACGAGGTCCATGCCGGTGTCGTAGAACCGCCCCATCTTCGTGACCTGGCCCGTCGCCCGGGCCAAGCCGCCGTCGGCGTTGTCCAGAACCGCCTTCGCCAGCAGCAGGGCGGCCGCGACGGTCCAGCCGGTCGATCTGCCGGGGACCGCGTCGGGTCCGGCCACGGCGATCAGCACGCCGGCGGCGACCCCCATGACGCTGTGGAGGGTCACGAGCCAGAGCGGATTCACGCCCAGGGGAGCCAGAACGCGCACGACGGCACCCGCCACGGGCTGAAGGAGAAGCATCACCCGTTCGCGTCGCGGGCGTGCCTTGGCGCTGATGCCCATCGTCATCACGATCGTACCACCAGGGGGCCGCGCCCCGGGACGCGCCCGGACCCGTCGGGGTACGCTTCCAGCATGCTCGCTCCGGTCAGCTTCGCCGTCGTCCTGCTCCTCGCGCTCGCGTGGTGGGGCGGCCCGGGCTGGCGACCACGGGAGCTGCCGGGCGTCCAGCGGCAGCGGCCGTGGGCGATCGGTCACCGTGGTGCTCGTGGGCCGCGCGAGGAGAACACGGCCGAGGCGTTCGAGCTCGCGCTCTCGCTCGTCGACGGGATCGAGACCGACGTGCAGCGAACGGCCGACGGCGTGCTGGTGCTCTGGCACGACGTCGACGTCGCCGGGCTCGAGGTCCGAGAGGCCTCGCTCGCGAGCCTGCGCGAGCGTGCGCCGCGCCTGGTCACCGTGCAGGAGCTGTTCCGAATCGCGCGCGACCATCCCGGCACGTTGCTGAACCTCGAGGTCAAGAGCAAGCCCGCATGGTTCCGCGCCTGGACGCTGGAGCGCGACCTCGTGGCCGCCGTTCGCGTCAGCGGGCTCGAGGACCGTGTGCTGGTATCGAGCTTCGACCCCCTGGCGCTGGCCCGGATCCGCTTGACCGCGCCCCGGCTGCGGACGGCGCTGCTGACCTCGCCCGACGCCCGGCGCGGCCTCCGCTCGGGACGCGCGGCCCGTTGGCTCCACGTCGACGCGCTGCACCCCGAGGACCGTCAAGTGGACGCGCGGCTGCTGGCACGCTGTCGCCGCCGCGGTCTTCCCGTCCACGTCTGGACCGTGAACGATCCGACCCGGATCGAGGAGCTGGCGCGCGCAGGGGTGGGCGGCGTGATCGGCGACGATCCGTCGGTCCTCGCCCGTCACGGAAAGGAGCCCACCGCATGAGACACGAGATGAAGGTCGTCACCGCCAACGAGGCGTCGCTGTTCGAAGAGCGGCTCGCCCGCGCGCTCGAGGCGCTTCCCGCCGACGCCGTCGTGGTCGGCGTGGGGTTCGACACCACGGCGCTCCCCTCCGGCGCGGTCCAGTTCAGCGCGCTGGTCCACCTCCAGACGACCGAGGCGTGGGGTTGACGCACGACGCCGCCCGGTCCGGAGCCGGCCGCTGCACGCCGGCCGTTCGTCCCGGTACACTCGTTTCGTGACCTCGACCCTCGTTCTCGCCGTCGACGACGAGCCCGGCATGCTCAAGCTGACCGAGATCGCCCTCGCCTCGTCGGGCTACGAGGTGGTCGCGTTCGACGATCCGCGCGACGCCCTCGACGAGCTACGAGGGGGCCTCCGCCCGGACGTCATCGTGTCCGACATCAGCATGCCGGCGCTCGACGGGTTCGAGTTCTACGCCGCCGTTCGCGAGGTTCCCGAGCTCCGGTCGGTCCCGTTCCTGTTCCTCACCGCGCACGACGACCGCGGAACGATGCGTCGCGGGATGAGCCTCGGAGCGGACGACTACCTGACGAAGCCGTTCGCGCGGGAGGAGCTCGTCGAGGCGGTCGAGGTCCGCCTGCGCCGCGTCGCCGAGCTCAGGCGCCCGCTCGAGGGAGCGGTCATCGCCCGCGGGTTCGGACATCCGATCGTCGAGCGCGACGGCGAGCGGCTCGACTGGGACTCGCTCAAAGCGCTCGAGCTCCTCTTCTACCTGCTCGAGCATCGCAGCGGCGTGGGCACGTTCGAGGTCGCCGAGGCGCTCTGGCCAGGCAAGTCCGAGTCCCGGGCCTCGTCGAGCTTCCACACCACCCTCTACCGCCTCCGCAAGGTGATGGGCGGAGAGATGGTCGAGTCCGCGAACCGGCGCTACTACCTCCACGACAAGTTCAGCATCGACTACGACGTCGATCGCTACCGGGCCCTCGCGCAGCAGGCGCGCGCCAGCGGACGCCAGGAGGACTACCTGCAGGCGATCGAGCTGTACCGGGGACCGTTCCTGGCGCAGTTCGAGTCGTCGTGGATCGAGAGTCTGCGCGCGGTCCTGCAGGGCGAGCAGCTCACCCTGCTCGAGGGCGCGGCCGAGGCGGCCCACGCGAACGGCGATCTGGTGGCCGCCACCGGCTTCTACCAGCGGATGACGGAGCACGAGCCGTACAGCGAGGCCGGTTGGGAGGGGCTGGCACGCGCCTGGCAGGAGCGCGGCGAGCCCGGCCGGGCTCGCGACGCGCTCGAGCGGTTCGATCGCATCATGCGCGACGGCTGACGCTCGGCCCGCCTGCGGTACACTCCCCACCGGACCCGATCCTGGAGGTAACGACGTGTTCACCATCGATCTGCGCGGCAAGACCGGCCTGGTGATGGGCGTGACGAACCAGCGCTCGATCGCCTGGTCGATCGCTCAGCCGCTCGCCGACGCCGGCGCACGCCTGGCGTTCAGCTACCAGGGCGAGCGTCTGAAGCCGACCCTGGACGCCCTGACCGAGGATCTGGACGACCCGATCCTGGCCGAGTGCGACGTCACCGACGACGCGCAGCTCGACGCTCTCTTCGCTCGCCTGAAGCGCGAGCTCGGACGCCTCGACTTCGTCGTTCACGCCATCGCCTACGCTCCCGCGAGCACGTTCTCCGAGCCGTTCCGCGAGACGACGCGCGACGACTGGCGCTTGGCGATGGACGTCTCGGCGTACTCGCTGGTGGCCGTCGCGAACCGCGCTGCCGAGCTGATGGACGACGGCGGAGCGATCGTGACGATGTCGTACCTGGCCGGAGAACGGGTCGTGCCGCACTACAACATGATGGGGGTCGCCAAGGCCGCGCTCGAGGCGTCGGTGCGGTACCTCGCCTACGATCTCGGACCGGCCGGCATCCGGGTCAACGCGCTGAGCGCGGGACCGGTCCGAACCGTCGCCGCCCGCTCGATCGCGGGCTTCGGCGACATGTACGGCGAGGCCGGCAAGCAGTCGATGCTCAAGCGCAACATCACCACCGACGAGGTCGGCCGAATGGGCTTCGCTCTCGTGACCGGTCTGTCGGGCGGCGTCACCGGCGAGACGGTCCACGTCGACGCCGGGTTCCACGCGATCGGCATGTTCCTAGGCGATCGGACGCGAACGGAGTGAGCGCACGCCGCACGGTCGCGGGCCCGGCACGAGGCGGCACGCAGCCGTGCGGCCTCGCCGGCGCGGCCGTGCGGACGCAGGCGTGGACCGGCGTGCGGGGACGATGGCGGGGCGACCGTCGCCGCCCACCCCGCTGAGTCGCGCACAGCGCGCCGGCACCGCTCCGTACGCCTGGAGGTACCCGTGGCCGAGGCCATGCCCCCCGTCCGACCGATCTTCAAGGAGGTCCTCGCCGACCTCGAGACGCCCCTCACCGCCTACCTGAAGCTCGCTGGACCGCCGTCGTTCCTGCTCGAGTCCGCCGAGCAGGGCGAGCGCGTCGCGCGCTACTCGTTCATCGGCGTCGGCCAGCGCGCCCGGATCGAGACGCGCGGCGACGAGACGGTCGTCACGACCGCGGACGGCGTCAGGAGCGTACGCGGCGGCGATCCGCTCCAGGTTCTCTGGGACCGCGTGGTCCGTCCTTCGGAGCGTCCGGACGAGCTTCCCCCGTTCTGGGCCGGAGCGGTGGGCTACGCGGCGTACGACCTGGTGCGCCGCTACGAGCGCCTGCCCGACGCGAACCCCGACGAGATCGGGGTGCCCGACATGCTGTTCGTCGAGCCCGAGGTCGTCGTCGTGTTCGACCACCTTCGCCGCCGCCTGTTCCTCGTCGCGCCGGCGACCTCCGGCGACGGCGAGGACGAGGCCCGCGCCGAGCGCCTGGTCGAGGAGGCCCACGCGCGACTCAGGGCGCCCCTTCCCGGCGTGCCCGGCGACCGGGCCGGTCGGCGGACGGCGTTCGAGCCGAACATGACGCGCGAGGCGTACAAGGACGCGGTGCGCCGCGCGGTCGAGTACGTCCATGCCGGCGACGTGTTCCAGGTCGTGCCCAGCCAGCGCATGTCGGCCGATCTGGGCGTGCACCCGTTCGCCGTCTACCGTGCGCTGCGGGCGATCAACCCGAGCCCCTACCTCGGCTACCTCGACCTCGGGCCGGTCACGCTGGTGGCGTCGAGTCCCGAAAGCCTGGTTCGCAGCGACGGACGCCGGGTCGAGACGCTGCCGATCGCCGGCACGCGCAAGCGGGGCGCCGACGCCGGCGAGGACGCCGCCCTGGCCGACGATCTGCTGGCCGACGAGAAGGAGCGGGCCGAGCACGTGATGCTCGTCGACCTGGGCCGGAACGACCTGGGCCGGGTCTGTCGGCACGGCACGGTCCGGGTCGGCGACCTGATGCGCGTCGAGCGCTACAGCCACGTGATGCATCTCGTCTCGACCGTCGAAGGCGAGCTGGCCGAAGGCAAGACCCCGCTGGACGCCCTGGCCGCGACGCTGCCGATGGGCACGGCCAGCGGCGCGCCGAAGATCCGCGCCATGGAGATCATCGACGAGCTCGAGCCGACGCGCCGCGGCCCGTACGCGGGCGCGTTCGGCTACCTGTCGGTGGACGGGGCGATGGACATGGCGCTCACGCTTCGCACCATGGTCGTCGCGAACGGGCGCCTGCACCTGCAGGCGGGAGGCGGCGTGGTGGCCGACAGCGATCCGGAGGCGGAGTACCAGGAGAGCCTGAACAAGCTCGCGGCGCTGCGTCGCGCCGTCGAGATGGCCACGGAGGGCCTCGCCTGATGGCGCGCCCGGCCCCCCGCCTGCTGGTGATCGACAACTACGACTCGTTCACCTACAACCTGGTGCAGATGTTCGGCGCGACCGGCGTCGAGCTGGTCGTCTGGCGCAACGACGCGTTCGACCCGGCCGACGTGCCGTCCGCCGGTGCCGACGCGATCGTCATCTCGCCGGGCCCGAAGACGCCGGCCGACGCCGGACACTCGGTCGAGGTGATCCGCCGCTACGGGCCCGACGTGCCGATCCTGGGCGTCTGCCTGGGGCACCAGGCGATCGGCGACGCGTACGGCGCGCGCGTGACGCGGGCGGCGAAGATCATGCACGGCAAGACCAGCCGCGTGCGGCACGACGGCAGCGGCGTGTTCGCGTCGCTGCCGGACGAGGTGAC
>CAZHCI010000004.1:40851-43645 GCA_964530905.1 uncultured bacterium | reverse complement strand
GACGCCCTGCTCGCGAAGGCGCGCAGCCTGGCCGCGCAGACGCTGCCGGGAGGGGCGTTCGAGTGGTGCGTGTGGCTCAACGAGGCGCCGGACGAGCGCGACCGGACGCACGCTCGCCTGTCGCGGATCGCTCCGCGTTTCTCGCTGCACGTCGGCGGCGGCGTCGACCACCCGGTCGGCCGGGCCCGCAACCTGGCGGCCGCGATGGCCACCGCCCCGGTGCTGCTCCTGAGCGACGACGACGTCACGCACGAGCCGGCCGCCCTCGAGGCGCACGCCCGGTTCCACGAGCGGGTGCCGGGAGCGGTGGGGATCGGTCCGTTGCGCCTGCCCGAGACGCTGCGCGCCGGGCGACGACGCGAGCCGTTCGAGCGCACCGCCGGGGCGTTCGGGCGGGCGCACTGGAGCAACGCGACCGGCGCCAACACCAGCCTGCCCCGCGACGCCTTCGAGGCGGTCGGCGGCTACGATCCCGCCTGGACCGGCTACGGCGGGGAGGACCCCGAGCTCGCGCTGCGCCTGCGGGCGCACGGGCTCGTGTTCCGGCCGGTGCCGGAAGGCGGCGCCCAGCATCGCGGCCGTGTCTGGGACGACGCCGAGAAGGCGTACCGGGCGGGGCGCGCCCACGTCGTGGTCGCCGAGCGGCACCCGTACGGCGCGTCCGCGTGGTGGCTCGGGGTGCACCCGGCGCTGCTGGCCGTCAAGCGGATCGTGCTGTACGGGCCGTGGACCCGCTGGATCGATCCGGCGGTCCTCGCCTACGAGCGCGCCTACGCGCGGGGCGCCCGCGACGCGCGCCGGGAGCGGGCGACGTGACGTCTGCGCGGTCCGGCCCTCCCGAGCTGAGCGTGCTGATCCCCACCCACGAGCGCGCCGAGCTGCTCCCGCGCGTGCTGGGCGCCTGGCGCGAGCGCCTGAGCGGAGGGCCGGAGGCCGAGATCGTGGTGGTCGACGACGGCAGCCGCGACGCCACGCCGCAGGTTCTCGCGGAGCTGGCCGGCGCCTTCGCCGCGGGCGACGTCCCGCTGCGGCACGCGCGGCACGCCAACGCCGGCGCCGCGGTGACGCGCAACCGCGCGATCGAGATGGCGCGCGGGCGCGTGCTGCTGTTCTCCGACGACGACATGGTGCCGGACGACCCGCGGCTGCCCGCCCGGCACCTGAGGGCGCAAGCCGGCCGGCCCGGCGCCTGGGTGTCGCGTCTGGTGGTGCCCGACGAGGTCGTCGAGACCCCCTTCCAGGCCTACTGGCGCCGCCGCCTGCACGCCGGCACGCGTCGCCTTCAGGACGGCACCGACCTGGGACGCAACGGCTTCTGGTTCGCGACGCTGTCGCTACCGCGCGAGATGCTGGGCGACCAACGGTTCTCGCCGGCCTTCGACGGTTACGGCTGGCAGGACCACGAGCTCGGCTACCGGCTGTGGCGGGCCGGCGTACGCTCCCGGTTCCTGCGCGACGCTGCGATCTGGCACTACGACCGCGTGACGTTCGCGACCGTGGAGAGCAAGTACTATCGGCTCGGACGGCGGGCCTGGACGTTCGCGCGGCTGCACCCGAGGCTCGACGTCCGGCTATGGACGGGCACGCACCCCGTCTCGCGCCTCGCGCGGCTCGCGTTGGTGCACCCGCTGCGCGCCGCCCGCCTGCGCGGCCGGGACGTCGGCGAGCTGAGCGATCGCCAGATCGCGGTGCTGCTCGAGGTGGCGTACGCGCGAGGACTGGCCGACGGGGCGCCGCGACGCGGCCGCGCCGAGCGCGACGGAGGAGACCGATGAGCGACCCGGATGCAACGACGAACGAGTTCGACGTCGCGGCCACGCTGGCCACCGTGTTCGACGGACGCACGCTGACGCGCGACCAGGCACGCGAGGTGATGGGCAGGCTGATGGACGGCGAGCTGTCGCAGATGCAGGCCGCCGCCCTCCTCGCCGCCCTCCGCACGCGGGGCGAGACCGTCGACGAGATCGTGGGCTTCGCCGAGGCGATGCGCGAGCGCTCGATCCGCGTGCCGGTCGCCGGCGACGGCCCGCTGCTGGACATCTGCGGCACGGGCGGCACGGGCGTCAGCACGATCAACGTCAGCACGACGGCGGCGTTCGTGGCGGCGGCCGGTGGCGCGCGCCTGGCGAAGCACGGCAACCGCGGGGTCACCAAGCGCAGCGGCTCCGCGGACGTGCTCGAGGCGCTCGGCGTCGGACTCGATCTGGATCCGGACCGCCTCGCTCGCGCGATCGAGGAGGTCGGGCTCGCGTTCCTGTTCGCGCGCAGGCACCATCCGGCGATGCGGTTCGTCGCCCCGATCCGCGCCGACCTGAAGGCCCGCACGATCTTCAACAACCTCGGTCCGCTGACGAACCCCGCCGGGGCGTCGCGTCAGCTCATGGGGGTGTACAGCCCGGCGCTGACCCGCACGCTCGCCGAGGTGCTGCGCGGGCTGGGGCTCGAGCGCGCGCTGGTCGTGCACGGCGACGGCCTGGACGACTTCACCATCAGCGGCGAGACGTTCGTGTCGGAGCTGCGGCCGGACGGCGAGATCGTCGAGCACGCGCTCACCCCCGAGGACGTCGGCCTGGAGCGTGCCCCGCGGGAGGCCCTGCTCGGCGGCGATCCGGCCGACAACGCGGTCGCCGCGCGCGCCATCCTGGCGGGCGAGCGGCACGGTCCGCAGCGCGACGTGGTGCAGTTCAACGCCGGAGCGGCGCTCTACCTGGCCGACCTGGCGGGCAGCGTCGCGGAGGGCGTCGGGCGTGCCGGCGAGCTGCTGGACGAGGGAGCGGGCCTGACCGTGCTCGAG
>CAZHCI010000004.1:33720-40751 GCA_964530905.1 uncultured bacterium | reverse complement strand
GTCTTCGTGTGCTCCGGGGGTACACGGTGGCGCTCAGGAGCGGCATGATAGAGGGGCGAGCACGAACCGGGAGGCTGTATCCGTGAACGAAGAGACGAACCAGACCACCACCGCCATCGGGACCACCACGGTCAAGACCGGCTTCGCCGAGATGTTCAAGGGCGGCGTCATCATGGACGTCGTGAACGCCGAGCAGGCGCGCATCGCGGAGGACGCCGGAGCCACCGCCGTGATGGCGCTCGAGCGGGTCCCCGCCGACATCCGCTCCCAAGGGGGCGTGGCGCGCATGTCGGATCCCGACATGATCCGCGGCATCGTCGACGCGGTGTCGATTCCCGTGATGGCGAAGGCGCGCATCGGCCACTTCGTCGAGGCGCAGATCCTCGAAGCGCTGGGCGTCGACTTCGTCGACGAGAGCGAGGTCCTCACGCCGGCCGACGAGGCCCACCACATCGACAAGCTCGCGTTCACCGTTCCGTTCGTGTGCGGCGCGACGAACATCGGCGAGGCGCTCCGGCGCATCGGCGAGGGCGCCAGCATGATCCGCACCAAGGGCGAGGCCGGCACCGGCAACGTCGTCGAGGCGGTTCGCCATGCACGGGCGGTGCTGGGCGAGATCCGTCGCATCCAGGCCATGCCGGCCGACGAGGTCATGGCGTACGCCAAGGACCACGGCGCCCCCGTGGACCTGGTCCGCTACGTTCGCGAGCACGGCGCGCTGCCGGTGCCGAACTTCGCGGCCGGCGGCATCGCCACGCCGGCGGACGCGGCGCTGATGATGCAGCTCGGCGTCGACGGCGTGTTCGTGGGCAGCGGCATCTTCAAGAGCGGAGCGGCAGCGACCGACACGGCCGACAAGCACCGCGCCTGGTCGCTCCGCGCCGAGGCGATCGTCAAGGCGACCACGCACTTCCGTGACCCCGACGTGCTGGCCGAGGTCAGTCGCGGACTCGGCGAGGCGATGGTCGGCATCGACATCGACACGCTGGCCCCCGAAGAGCTCCTGGCCGGCCGCGGTTGGTGAGCGACCGCCGCCGGACCCGAACGGGTCGTACGACGCGTGGGCGCGCCTGCAGAGGGCGCGCCCACGTCGCGTGGTGGACGACCGCTCACCGGCTCTCACGCAGCCGGCTGGTAGAGTGGCGACCGTGAAGATCGTCCAGGGATCGTTCCTGCTGGTGCTCGCCGCGGTCCTCTCGCTCGGATCGTGGTTCGCGGTCGCCGCGCTCGAGTGGTCGCAGGAGCTGCCGGACCTCGCGCCGGTGCTCGCGCTCGACTTCACCGCGACCAGCGAGGTGTACGCGCGCGACGGCAGCCGCATCGGGCTGATCGTTCCCGTCACGGGCGAGGACCGCGCGTCCACGAACCGGATTCCCGTCGGGCTGGACGAGATCAGCCCGGCGGCGCTGCAGGCGATCGTCGCGTACGAGGACGACCGCTACTTCGATCACTTCGGCTTCGACCTGCCCGCCATCGGTCGCGCCTTCTACGAGGAGTTCTTCGGCAGCGGCGAGCGCGGCGGCTCGTCGATCACCACGCAGGTCATCAAGAACACCGTTCTGGCGGACATCCGTGACGAGCGCTCGCTGGAGCGCAAGGCCAAGGAGCTGCTGCTCGCGATCGAGCTCGAGCGCCGCCTGACGAAGGCCGAGATCCTTCAGCGCTACGTGAACGTGGTGTTCTGGGGCGGGAACGTGTACGGGATCCGCGCCGCGGCGCAGACGTACTTCGGCAAGGATCCGATCGAGCTGAACCTGGCCGAGGGGCTCTACCTCGCCCGGCTGATCCCCGCGCCCAACGCGCGTCACGACGACTTCGCCACGACCCGGGCGTCGATGCGGAACGTGCTGGACAAGATGGTCCGGCAGGGCACCGTCAGCGAAGAGGCGGCCCAGCGCGCCTGGCGGTTTCCGCTGGAGCCGCGCGGCTGGAACGTCCGCTACGACGGCTCCGGCGGTCTCGTGTCGGCCGAGCCGACCGGCGAGAGCGTCGTCGTCCAGGAATCGATCAGCTCGGAGCTGAACTGGCACGTGGTGGTCGCCGTCCGCAACTGGCTGATCGACCGCTTCGGCGAGGCGGCCGTGTTCGGCCGCGGAGGCCTTCGCGTCACGACGACGATCGACGTTCAGGCCCAGGCGGCCGCGAACCAGGCGTCGCTGGACGCCCAGGTTCCCGACGGAGCGCAGCTCGCGATCGTCGGCTTGGATCCGGAGACCGGCGCGGTGCTGGCGATGGTGGGCGAGAAGCTGCAGCCCGGGATTCGCGAGGGCGAGTTCAACCGCGTCACGCAGGCGCTCCGGCAGCCCGGCAGCTCGTTCAAGCCGATCGCCTACGCGACGGCCGTCGAGGAGGCCGGCTTCACGCAGGCGACCGTCCTGGTGGACGAGGAGACCGAGTTCCAGCAGCGGGGCGAGGAGCCGTACGCGCCCGGCAACCACGACGAGACGTTCGTCGGGGCCGCCACCGTGCGCGAGCACCTGAACCTGTCGCGCAACATTCCGGCCGTCAAGGCGCTCGAGGCGGCCTCGCCCGAGGCGGTCGCCGAGCGGGCGCGCGAGCTCGGCTACGACGTCGAGCCGTACTACTCGCTGGCGCTCGGCTCGTTCGAGGTGACGCCCCTGCAGCACGCCAGCGCCTTCACCGCGTTCGCGAACCGCGGCGTGCAGGTCGAGGCGCACTTCGTCACCCGCGTCGAAGACGCCGAGGGGAACGTGCTGTACGAGGCCCAGCCGCGGCGAAGCCGGGTGTGGACCGAGCAGACCGCGCACGTGATCCTGGACCTGCTGCACGGCAACGTGAGCGACCGGGGGCCGACGGCGTTCAGCTGGCGTGCGGACATCGAAGGCCGCTGGGTGGCGGGGAAGACCGGCACCACGAACGACGAGAAGGACATCTGGTTCGTCGGAACGACGCCCGAGATCACCGCAGCGGTGTGGATCGGCTACGACCAGGGACGCTCGTTGCCACGGACGATGACGCTGCCGGACGGCAGCACCGACCTCGTGAACTCCTCGCGCCAGCCGATCTACGTCTGGGAGGCGTTCGTCGAAGCCGCGCTGCGCGGTCGTCCCGCTTCTCCCGACGGGTTCCCCGTGCCCGACGGCATCGAGTTCCTCCGGTTCGACCGGGCCAGCGGAGCTGCCGATCCGGACGGCACGCTGGCCGCCTTCCCCGAAGGCACCGAGCTTCCCGACCGGGGGTTCGCCTCCGCCCTCGAGATCGAGCTTCCCGTCGATACGGAGACGGGCCTGCAGGCCACGGCGGACACGCCGCTGGAGCGCATCGAGATCGTGCGTGTCGCCCCCGCCGAGATCGCACGCTACCAAGCGCCCGTCGAACGGCCGTGAGCTCGGCCGGCCCGGCCGCGGATCGCGGCCTGACGGCGGTCGACGGCGTGCGGGTGGGGCACTGGACGCACGCCGAGGCGCGAACGGGCTGCACGGTCGTGCTGACGCCCGACGCCGGCTGGACGGCGTCGGGGCTGGTGCTGGGAGCGGCTCCAGGCACACGAGAAACCGCCTTGCTGGAGCCCGACAAGTCGGTGCGGCAGGCCCATGCGATCGTCCTCACGGGGGGTAGCGCGTTCGGTCTGGATGCCGCGTCGGGCGTGGTCCGCTGGCTCGAGGCGCGAGGCGTCGGGCTCGAGACGCCGTTCGCCCGGGTTCCGATCGTGCCTGCCGCCGTGCTGTACGACCTCGGCGTCGGCCGTGCGGACGTGCGCCCCGACGCCGAGGCCGGCGCCGCTGCCGCCCAGGCCGCGGACGACGGCGCCGTCGCGTGCGGCGCCGTCGGGGTCGGGACGGGGGCGACCGTCGGCAAGATGCGCGGGTTCGAGCGCGCCGTCGCCTCCGGCGTCGGCAGCGTGTCGATGCGGGTGGGGAACGCCACCGTGGCCGCGCTGGCGGTCAGCAACGCCGTCGGCTGCCTGGTGGACCCCTCGACCGGGCAGGCCGTCGCGGGCGAGGAGGTCACGGCCACCGAGGCGGCCGAGCTGCTTTCGTTCCAGGGCACGAACACCTCGCTGGTCGTGGTCGCCACCGACGCTCGGCTCGACAAGGCGGGATGCCGCTCGCTGGCGGTGGCGGGTCACGCCGGCATCGCGAGGGTGACCCGTCCGTCGCACACCGCGAACGACGGCGACACCGTGTTCGTGCTCGCGAGCGGCGACGCGGAGCCGATCCCGCCAGCGGTGCTGGGGCCCGCGGTCCAAGAGGTCGTCGCGGCGGCCCTGCTGCACGGCGCCCGTGCGGCCTCGGCAGGCCCGTCGTGAGGGTCGGCATCCTCGCGCTGCAAGGCGCCTTTCGCGAGCACCGGCGAGCGTTCGAGCGGCTCGGACGGGAGGTGCTCGAGGTCCGGCTGCCCGCGCACCTGGGCGGCCTGGACGCCCTCGTCCTGCCCGGCGGCGAGTCCACCACGATGGCGAAGCTGATGGTGGCCTACGGCCTCGACGAAGCGATCCGGGCGTTCCACGGTGCGGGCGGCGCCGTCTGGGGAACGTGCGCCGGCGCGATCTTGGTGGCCCGCGACATCGTCGGACGACCCGAGCAGCCTCGCCTGGGGCTGCTTCCGATCGAGGTCGCCAGGAACGCGTACGGTCGGCAGATCGCGTCGTTCGAAGCGGACCTGGACGTCGACGGCCTCGACCGCCCGTTCCGTGCGGTCTTCATCCGAGCTCCCCGCATCGCGGGCGTGGACGAAGGCGTCGAGGTCCTCGCGCGCCACGCCGGGGATCCCGTCGCGGTCGCGCACGGCCGCGTGATGGCGACCGTGTTCCATCCCGAGCTCTCTCGCGACGACCGGCTTCACGCGCTGTTCCTCGAGCGCGTTTCACGGTCCTCCGAACGGGACGACGCCGGTGCGCGCGCGTCGTGAATTGACCGGACGCCCCCTCGGCGGTAGCCTGCCGCCCGGGACGCGCGCGACGCGCGCCGGCACGACCGTCAGGACGCCCGACCCGGCACGCCCGGGCCTCGAATGGAGACGCACACGATGAACCTCTACCATCTGGAACTCGGATCCGACGCACCGGACACGGTCACCTGCGTGATCGAGGTGCCGCGGAACAGCACGAACAAGATCGAGTACGACCCCGAGCGTGAGCTGTTCATCCTGGACCGCGTGCTCTACAGCGCGATGCACTATCCGGGCGACTACGGCTTCCTGCCCGGCACCTTGGCGGAGGACGGCGACCCGGTCGACGTGCTGGTGCTCACGAACTACCCGACCTACCCCGGGATCGTGCTGCGCGCCAGGCCGCTCGCCTTCCTCGAGATGTCGGACGAGAAGGGCCGCGACCAGAAGGTACTGGCCGTGCCGGTCGACGACCCGCGCTACGAAAGCAACCGGCACATCTCGGCGATCAGTCCGCACCGCCTGAACGAGATCGAGCACTTCTTCGACATCTACAAGGAGCTCGAGGGCAAGAAGGTGCAGGTCGAGGGTTGGCAGGGGATCGAGAAGACCCACGCGATGATCCTCGAGGCGCGCGAGGCGTACCTCGCGGCTCAGAGCGAAGGCTGATCCGCAGCCGACGCGGGCCACGGTAGCGAGGCGGCGCGATCTCTTAGGGGATCGCGCCGCGACTCTCTGCGAGCCGATCTTCGAGCTTCAGGTCGTTCAGAGCTGGATGCCGGCGTTGTTCTTCTCGAGCGCGCGTTCGGCTCGGTACGACGAGCGCACCAGCGGACCCGACACGACCTCGAGAAAGCCCTTCGCGAGCCCGATCTCGCGGTAGCGCTTGAACGCCTCGGGCGTCACCCAACGCTCGACGGGGAGGTGCGCGTCGCTGGGCCGGAGGTACTGGCCCAGGGTCAGGATGTCGACGCCCACGGCGCGCAGGTCGTCCATCGTCTGCTCGATCTCGTCATCGGTCTCGCCGAGGCCCAGCATCAGGCTGGTCTTCGTCAGGACGTCCGGTCGCGCCCGCTTGGCGTGCTCCAGCACGCCGAGGGTCTGGTCGTACCCCGCTCGAGGATCCCGAACCGGATGGGTGAGGCGGCGCACCGTCTCGACGTTCTGCGCGAACACCTCGATCCCCGACGCCAGCACGACGTCCACGTGGTCCGTCACGCCCTGGAAGTCGGGCGTCAGCGCCTCGACCGACGTCTCGGGCGAACGCTCCTTGATCGCGCGCACGCACGCGGCGTAGTGGCCCGCGCCCCCGTCGGAAAGGTCGTCGCGGTCCACCGAGGTCAGGACCACGTAGCCGAGGCCCATGGCCGCGACCGACTCGGCCGCCAGGCGCGGCTCGTCCGGATCGAGCAGGCCTTTGGGGTTGCCGGTCGCCACGGCGCAGAACTTGCAGCCGCGCGTACAGACCGAGCCCATCAGCATCAGGGTCGCCGTTCCTGCGTTCCAGCACTCCGCCAGGTTCGGGCAACGGGCCTCCTCGCACACCGTGGCCATGCGGTTGCCGGTCACGTTCTGCTTCATCTCCTGGTAGCGCCCGCTGCCAGGGAGGGGAACGCGTAGCCAGCTCGGCTTGCGCTCGTGCGGGCCGGGCGCGGCGTCCTCGCTGCGGCGGAGCCCGCCCTCGACCGCTCGGACGGTCTTCTTGAAATCGCGGGAGTTGATCACGCGGAGGTCCTTTCTGGGGTCGCGTCGGTGGTGGCGGCGGCGGCGGGCGCGGGCAGCATGTCGCGCAGCCGATGCCCAAGATGCGGGAGCAGGCGCTCCTTCGCCTCCGCCATCGTCACGCTGCGGCCGGTCAGGGCGCTGAGGCTCGTCACGGTCTTGCCTTCCAGACCGCACGGCACGATCGTGTCGAAGTGCGAGAGGTCGGTGGCGACGTTCAGGGCGAACCCGTGGAAGCTGACGCCACGCTTGATCGCGACACCGATGGCGCACAGCTTCGCGTCGCCGATCCAGACGCCGGCGTAGCCGGGGCTTCCCTCGGCCGTCACGCCGTACTCGGCGGCGAGGTCCACCACGGCCGTCTCGAGGCGACGCAGGTAGTCACGCACCCGCCGACCGATCGGAAGGATCGGGTAGCCGACGAGCTGGCCCGGTCCGTGGTACGTCACGTCCCCGCC
>CAZHCI010000004.1:6822-33620 GCA_964530905.1 uncultured bacterium | reverse complement strand
GCTCCGCCGAGCGGCCGAACGATCATGACGGTCCCGCCCACGAAGTCGCCGAACACGTACGCGCCTTCCAGCGAGGGCAGGGCCTCTCCGTGGTAGACGTGACCTCCGGTCACCGAACGCCCCAGGCCCTCGTCGTGGTCGTACACGGCGACGGGCGGAACGGTGCCGGACCGGTCGCACTCGTCCTGGCGGAAGCACCGGTCCCCCTCGAGCACGCTCCAGCCGAAGTTCGCGCCCCCCTCGGCGTCGGCGGGAAGGCGATTCACCTCTTCGGTCGTGTTCTGTCCCACGTCGGCGATCCAGAGGTCGCCGGTGGCCGTGTCGAACGAGAATCGCCACGGATTGCGCAGGCCCAGCGCCCAGATCTCCGGTCGTCCGCCGCCGTCCGCGAACGGGTTGTCCTGCGGGATCGCGTACGGATCTCGGCTCACGTCCAGGCGCAACAGCGAGCCGAGGAGCGTGTCGGGGTCCTGGCCGGCGCGAAGCGGATCGCCGCCCGACCCGCCGTCGCCAAGGCCGAGGTAGAGCATTCCGTCCGGCCCGAACGCCAGCTGTCCGCCGTTGTGGTTCGCGTACGGCTGTGGCTGACGCAGCATCACGGTCGCGGCATCCAGCGCTGCACGGCCGTCGCGGATCGGCATCCGCGCCAGCACCGTATCGCCCGCCGTGTCGGTGTAGTGGACGAACGCTTCCTCGGGGCCGTCCGAGCCGACGGGTACCGGGCCCAGCGCGAGGCCCAGCAGGCCGCGCTCGCCACCGGTCGAGACCCGGCCGGACAGGTCGAGGAACGGCTCGGGCAGCACCTCGCCTCCGTCGACGATGCGGACCTTGCCGGTCTGTTCCAGCACGTAGAGGAGGTCGCCGTCCGCCACGACGCCCAGCGGCCGTTCGAAGCCGGACGCGACGGTCTCGAACCCGATGCTCGGCGCCGATTGGCCGGCGGCCGTCACGGTCAGGCCCAGGACGAGGGAGGCGACGAGCGCGCCGAGCCGGCGGCGCGCACGGCGGAGTCTGCCGAGGGTGGGGTCGCGGTGTGGGGTCATGCGTCAGTGTGCGCCGCGTCGCCGGACTCGTCCGTGATCCAGCCTTCGTCCGCGAGCGCCCAGGGGGGTGGCGCCTGGGCGTCCGCGGGCCACGGATCGCCGTTCGCGTCCAGCCACGGGAACGGGGCGGAAGCCGCGTCGAGCTGTTCGGCGCGTGCGGGGTAGAGCCACCGGAATGCCGCATCGTTGCGCACCCGCGCAGGCAGGGCGGGGCGCCGGTACCGTCCCGCCTCGCGCCGTTGCCGCTGGGCCTCGAACAGGATCACGGCGGTCGCGGCCGAGACGTTCAGCGACTGCACCATGCCCAGCATCGGGATCACGACGTGCGCGTCGGCGCGCGCCGCGGCGCGCACGGAGACGCCCGACCGCTCGTTTCCGAACAGGATCGCGGTGGGGCGGACGTAGTCGACGTCTCGGTAGTCCACGGCGTCCTCGGAGAAGTGCGCCGCGAGGATCTGCATGCCGTCCGCTTTCAGCTCGTCGATCGCACGGTCGACGGCCGTGTGGACGACGAGGTCTACCCACTTCTCCGCCGACGCGCTGGTCGCGCCGTAGGTCGGAACGCCGCCCGTGGGCCTCACGGCGTGCACCGTGCCGATCCCGACCGCGTCGCACGAGCGGATCATGGCGGACAGGTTGTGCGGCTTGTAGACGTCCTCGGCCAGCACGGTCAGGTCGGGCTGCCTGCGAGCGAGGACCTCGAACACGCGGGCGGCGCGGCGGGCGGTCGGCATGGCTGGGAGGATACCCCTGCACGGGCGTCCGGCTCGCGCTCGCCTTGACACCCGGATGAGCCGGCGGTACGCTTTCCGTCGCGTCTCGACAGGTCACGCCGAGGTGGCGGAATTGGTAGACGCGCTAGCTTGAGGGGCTAGTGACCGCTTAGGTCGTGTGGGTTCGAGTCCCATCCTCGGCACCAGGTCACGGACCGGCGTTCTCGCCGGTCCGTGTTCTCGTCGGCCCGTGTTCTCGCCGGTCCGTGTTCTGGTCGCCGGTTCTCGCGGGTGGGCCGCCGTCGCGCCGTCCTGCTCGGCCCGTCAGGCCCGCCGCGCGCGGTCCACCGTGATAGCGTGCTCCGTGCCGTCCTTTCCGTTCGCCCGCTTCCGCAGCGGTCAGCGCGAAGCGCTCGATGCCGTCCGGGACGCGTTCGACGGCGGTCATCGCTTCGTGGTGCTCGAGGCGCCGACCGGCTCCGGGAAGTCGGCGATCGCGATCGCCCTCGCGCGCGAGGCGGCCAGCGCCTACCTGCTGACCGCCCAGAAGCTCCTCCAGGACCAGTACCTGCGCGACTTCGCCGACGTGGCCCTGATGAAGGGCCGCTCGAACTACGACTGCCTGGTCGTCGACACCCACGCGGCCGCGGCGCCGTGTCTGGTCGGACGGACCTTCCCGCAGTGCGACGACTGCCCCTACTTCCGTGCCAAGGACGTGGCGGTCGCGGCCGACCAGACCGTGATGAACTACGCCTACGCCCTGGCCGAGACGAACCATGCCGGCGGCTTCGGCCCGCGTGAGCTGCTGGTGCTCGACGAGGCGCACGGGATCGAGGGTGCGCTGATGCGGTACGTCGAGGTTCGCCTGTCCGACGCCGAGCTCGCCCGGGCCGGCGTCGAGCACCGCCTCCCGCAAGGGAGCGAGACGTTCGAGCTGATCGAGAGCGTCCTCGACCTCGTGCCCGCCCTGCACGCACGGCTTCGCGACGTCACCGCACGCATCGAGACGCTGCCCGACACCTCGGCGGCCGCGATGCAGGCGCTTCGCGTGAAGCGCTGGCTGGACGGCGTGCTGAGCGGTCTGTCGCTGCTCTCGGACAGCATGGACGAAGGCGACGCGGAGTGGGTGGTCGAGGAGGGCCGTGACGCCGCGGGACGCATCCTGTCGATTCGTCCCGTCGACGTCGCGGCCTTCGCCGAGCCGTTGCTCTTCCGCCTGGGCGAGCGGGTCCTGCTGATGTCGGCCACGATCCTGGACCCGGTCACCTACCTGGCGGCGCTGGGGCTCGACCCGGACGAGGTGGCGCTGATCCGCGCGCCCTCGACGTTCCCGCCCGAGCGGCGACCGATCCACCTTCGGCCGGCCGCCCGCCTCACGCGTCACTACCTCGCGGCCGAGCTGCCCAAGCTGACCGACGCCGTGGCGGAGCTGATGCGCCGCCATCCGCACGAGAAAGGCGTCGTGCACGCCCATTCGTATCGGATCGCGCGCGCCGTCGAGGCGGGCCTGCCGGAGGAGCTGCGCGGCAGGATCCGCAGTCACGCCGACGCCGCGGGGCGCGACGCCGCGCTCGAGGCGCACCTGAGCGACGGGGGCCCGACGGTCCTGCTCACGCCGAGCATGACCGAGGGCGTGGACCTGGCCGACGACGCCGCACGCTGGCAGGCGATCTGCAAGATCCCCTGGCCGTTCCTCGGCGATCCACAGGTGGCCGCCAGGCGCGCCCGCGATCCGTCCTGGTACGCCTGGCGTACCTGCCTGACGGTCGTGCAGGCGTACGGGCGGACCGTCCGCAGCGCGGACGATCACGCGGTGACCTACCTGCTGGACGCCGATTTTCCGGGCTTCCTTCGTCGCGAGCGCGACCGGCTCCCCGACTGGTTCCACGAGGCGATCGTCGAGGACGAGCCTCAGAAGTGGTCCGCGCGCCCCTGGAACGGCGGGTGATCGGCCGTCGTCGCCGCCAGGGCGTGCAGCGCGCCCAGGTCGCCCTCGACGTCGCCCGCGGCGTCAAGCGAGGCGGGCGGCACGCCGGCGAGCACCGCCGCCAGCGCGTCCACGCCGAGCTTCACGTCGCTCCCGCCGCCGGCACGGCGCTCGACGACGCAGCCGCCGTCGCGCAGCTCGACCTGCCAAGCCCCCTCGTTCCACGGACAGTGCGGGTCGTGCAGCTCGATGCTGACCGCGTCGCGCCCGGGCGGCCTGGCCGGCCGTAGCGGCGTCAGCGCCGCGACGACGTCGACGATGCGGCCCTGAAGGACCGGGCGCGCTCGGGCGTGCTGCGGCGCTTCGGCCAGGGCGAGCGGGTCGTGCGCCGGCAGGTCCAGTCGAATCGCGCCCACCTGGCCGCGCCAGGCGGTGAGCATCGCGAGCACCCTGCGGCGGGCGGCTCCGTCGGTCCATGCGGCGTCCACGACGTGCAGCACGCCGTCGGGTCCGAACCCTTCGGTGGCCACGATCGCGTAGCCTCCGTCCGTCCGGTACGCCGTCGCCGGGGTGGCGTCGTCGCCGGGCGCCTCGAAGATCCGGCGCCAACGCAGCGTGGTGGCCTCGCCGGCAGCGGGCGGCGGGTCGTCACGGTCCAGAGCGAAGCCGTGCGCCGCCGCGAACCGGGCTCGGATCCGGCGCAGCTCCGGGTCCAGGTCGGGTACCGGCGCGAACGTCGCATCGCGCGCGTCGCCGGGTAGGCGCTCGATCGGCATGGCCAGCACGACCCCGTTCGGGAACGCGCGGTACCCGAGTCTGGCGTAGAACCGGGGGTCGAACGGGTACTCGAGCGACCAGCCGACGCCCGCCTCGTGGAGCTCGCGCAAGCCGTCCAGGACCAGCTCCCGCACGTTTCCGCGGCGTCGTGACTCGGGCGCCGAGACGACGGCCGCCAGCGCGCCGGTCGTGACGCGAACGCCGCCGATCCAGGCCGGGTAGGGGAACCAGGTGCAGGCCGCCACGAGCTCGCCGCCGTGGTCCACGCCGCGACTGAACGGCAGCCGCGAGGTCAGGATCGTTCGCGCCTCCGCGTCGCCCAGATCGCTGGGGTGGCCGAACGACGCGCGTCTCAGTCGGATCCAGTCGTCGAGGTCGTCGTCGCGCAGGGGCCGGACCGGCGTCATGACGCCTCGCTCGCCGGCGCCTCGGCGGCGGTCACGAACGGAAGCGGCACCGCTCGTTCGGCACTGGTCCGCAGGACCATGGTGGTTTCCGTGCGCTCGACGCCCTCCATCATCATCAGGCGGTCGAGGAACTCGTCGAGCTTCTCCGGGCTCGCGACGCGGACCTTGGCGAAGTAGCTGTACGTTCCCGCCACGGAGTGCAGCTCCTCGATCTCGGGCAGCGCGAGGAGCCGCTCGACGAGCTCGGCGACGACCGTGCCCGGCCGGGGCGCCAGCGCCACGAAGGCGCAGATCGGGAGGCCCAGGGCGTCGGGCGCCAGCACGGCGCGGTAGCCGAGGACGACGCCGGTCTGCTCGAGCTTGCGGATGCGCTCGCCCACGGCGGGGGCGGAGAGGCCGACCTGCTTGGCGACGTACGCGTGCGAGGCGCGTCCGTTCTCGCGAAGAAGGGCGAGGATGCGCCGGTCGATCGCGTCGAAGCGGTCCATGCCCGACGCTACCACCCCGCTTCGTGACGGTGACGGCTGGTACGCTTGCCGGCGTGCGCGTTCTGTTCGTCGGCGACGTCTTCGCCACTCCGGGGCTCAAGGCCGCGCGGGCGTTCCTTCGCGACGTGAGGGGCGACTACGACTTCGCGATCGTGAACGGCGAGAACGCGGCGGGCGGCTTCGGCATCGTGCGCAAGCACTTCCAGCAGCTCCGCGACGCCGGTGCGGACGTCGTCACGCTCGGGAACCACACGTTCGATCAGGCCGAGACCGCTGCGCTGCTCGAGGAGACGCAGCACCTGATCCGGCCGCTGAACTACCCGCCGGGAACGCCGGGGCTGGGCGCCGCGACGTTCGCGTTGCCCGGGGGCGAGCGGATCACCGTGGCCCAGGTGATGGGGCGGGTGTTCATGGATCCGCTCGACGATCCGTTCCGGGCGATCGACGATCTGTTCGAGCGCGTCGGGACCGACCATCCCGTGATCCTCGACCTCCACGCCGAGGCGACCAGCGAGAAGAAGGTGCTCGGCTGGCACGCCGCGGGGCGCGCGGCGGCGGCCATCGGGACGCATACGCACGTCCAGACCGCGGACGAGACGATCGTTCGCGGGACGGCCTACATCACCGACGTGGGGATGACGGGGGTTCAGGCGTCCTCGATCGGCATGGGGTTCGACGAGGTGCACCACCGCTTCACCCGCAAGACGCCCAAGCGTTTCCGTCCCGCCCACGGTCCGGCGACGGTGTGTGCCGTGGCGATCGAGATCGAGGGTGCCCGCGCCCGCGCCATCCGCCGCATCCAGCGGGCCGAGGAGGTCGACGCGGACGACCCGCGGTAGGATGCCGGCCATGCCGATCGACGATCCGACCCGCTCGCCACGCGACGCCGACCCGTTCGGCATGCTGCGGGCGGACGTCGATCACCTCGGCAGCGCGCTGGGCCGGGTGTTGCGCGAGATCGAGGGGGACCGGGTGTTCGACCTCGTCGAGCGCGTGCGGGCGACCACGAAGCGGATGCGGGACGAGGACGGTGACGGTCCGGCACGCTCGGAGCTGATCGGGCTCCTGGCGGACCTGGACCTCGCGACCGCCGAGCGTCTGCTGCGGGCGTTCACCGTCTACTTCCAGCTGATCAACCTCGCCGAGGAGATCCACCGGGTCCGCATCAACCGGCTGCGCGACGCGGACGCCAGCGAGGACCGGCCACGCCCCGAGTCGATCGCCGCGGCCGTCGTCGAGCTTCGCGACGACGGCTGGTCGCACGCCCAGGCTCGCCGTCTGATCGAGTCGCTGGACGTCGGGCCGACGCTCACGGCGCATCCGACCGAGGTCAAGCGCTACACCGTTCGGCTGAAGCTCGAGAGGATCGCCCAAGCGCTGCGCGCCCTGCGCGAGCGCGAGCTGGCCCCTCAGCAGCGCCGTGAGCTGGACGACGAGATCCACGCCGAGATCGCCACCCTCTGGCAGACGCGCGAGCTCCTTCACGACAAGCCGACGGTTCTGGACGAGGTCAAGAACGCGCTGTACTTCTTCAGGCGCTCCCTGTTGGACGCCGTCCCGCGGCTGCAGCACGATCTCGAGGCCGCGCTCGCCGCCGCGTACGGGCAGGACGGCGACGCCCCCCTGCGGCCGGTCGTCCGGATGCGGTCGTGGATCGGCGGCGACCGGGACGGGAATCCGTTCGTCACGCCGGAGGTGACGCAGGCCGCCGTGCGGCTGCAAGCCGAGGTCGCCTTGGAGGCGTCGCTGCACGACGTCGATCTGCTGGTGCAGCGGCTGTCGCAGGCCGAGGAGCGCGTCAGCCTGACGAAGGCGTTCCGGGACGACCTGAGCGCGCTCGAGGCGTCCGAGGGCGAGGCGGACCGATTCGAGCACGAGCCGTTCCGGCGCAAGCTCTTCTTCGTGCATCGCTTCCTGCTCCAGGCTCGCGAGAGGCTCGTGGAAGGACGCTCCGTTCCCGGCTATCCGGGGGGCAGCGACGGCTTCCGCCGCGACCTCGCGCTCGTCGCCTCGACGCTGGAGCAGGGGCAGAGCGGGCGGGCGGCTCGGGCGTTCGTGTGGCCTGCGCTCCACCGGGCCCGCGCGTTCGGGTTCGAGCTGGCGCCCATCGATCTGCGCGAACACTCCGCGGTGCACGAGCGGGCCGTCGGACAGCTGCTGGCGCACGCCGGCGTGACGCCGGACTACGCCGCGGCGTCCGAGGCCGAGCGGACCGAGATGCTGGCCGCCGAGCTGGCCATGCCGCGCCCGCTGGCGTCGCAAGACGCCGAGCTCGGACCCGAGGCCGACGCCGCCATCGGCTTCCTGCGCGTGCTCCGCTGGGTCCAGCGCGAGATCGCGTCCGACGCGACGGGAAGCTACGTGGTGTCGATGACCGAGGGGGCCTCGGACGTGCTCGAGGTCCTGGTGCTGGCCAAGCAGGCCGGGGTGCGCGAGATCGACGCGACGCCGCTGTTCGAGACGCAGGACGATCTCGACGCGGCGCCCGAGGTGCTCCGGACGTTGCTGGGGCTCCCCGTCTACCGCGCGCACGTCGAGCGGCGTGGCGTGCAGGAAGTCATGATCGGCTACAGCGACTCGAACAAGGACGCCGGCTTCCTCAGCGCCAACTGGGCGCTGTACCGGGCGCAGGAGGGGATCGCCGAGGTCTGTCGCGAAGCGGGCGTGCCGCTGCGTCTGTTCCACGGCCGGGGCACCTCCATCGGGCGGGGCGGCGGACCGGCGGGCAGGGCCATCCTGGCGCAGCCGCCGGGGAGCCTCGGCGGGCGCATGCGGCTCACGGAGCAGGGCGAGGCGATGGCCGACCGGTACACCGATCCCGATCTCGCGCACCGGCACCTGGAACAGATCGTGCATGCGTTCCTGCTGAGCTCGGCTCGCGACGCGCGCGGCTCGGATCCCGTGCCCCAGCGGTTCCGGATCGCCATGGACAGCGCGGCTGCCGAGGCGCTCCGGGCCTACCGCGATCTCCTGGAGACACCCGGCTTCCTGGACCTGTACGCTCAGGTGACGCCGATCGAGGAGATCTCGCGGCTCAACGTCGGCTCGCGTCCGGCGCGGCGCGCGAACGATCGCTCGCTGCAGAACCTGCGCGCGATCCCGTGGGTGTTCAGCTGGACGCAGTGTCGTGCGAACCTGCCGGGGTGGTACGGGCTGGGCAGCGGTCTCGCGGCGCTCGACCCGGGCCTCGTGCGGGAGATGTACGACGAATGGCCGTTCTTCCGTGCCGTCGTCGACTTCGCCCGCATGAGCCTCGCGAAGAGCGATCTTCCGGTGTTCCGTCGCTACCTCGACCTGGCCGACGAGGCCGCGGCCCGCGCGTTCGGCCCGCGCATCGAGGCCGAGCACGCTCGCAGCGTGGCCCAGGTCGAGCAGGCCACCGGTGGCTCGCTGTTCACGGAGGACACGCTGTCGCGCTCGATCGAGCTGCGAAATCCGTACGTCGATCCGATCAGCTACTTGCAGGTCGAGCTGCTCGGTCGTCTTCGCTCGCTTCCGCTCGACAGCCCCGATCGTCCGGGCGTCGAGTCGGCGGTCCTCGTGAGTCTGCTCGGCATCTCTGCGGGCATGCGCAACACCGGATGATCGGCTCTCATGCCGCTCAGTCCGGTCGCGCGTACGCTCCTTATGTGAGGGGAGAGGCATGGATCTGATCCTGAGTGGCGGCCCCGTCCTGGTTGCGATCGTGGTGGTGTCGCTCTACGCGCTCTACGTGTTCCTGGCGAGGTTCATCAAGCTGTCGCGCGAGCGCACCGACAGCGAGCGACTGATGAGCCGCGTCAACGCGGCGGTGCGCGAGCGCGATCTCGACACCGCCCTCGCGGCCTGCGAAGCCCACGGCGGCCCGGTCGCACGGGTCCTGGGCGCAGCCCTCACGCGACTGCCGTACGGACGCGCCGCGGTCGAGGCGGCGTTCCAGGAGGCCAGCCTCGAAGAAGAGCAGGAGCTCGCACGGGGGCTGCGCCCCCTGGCGACCGTCGCCCAGATCGCTCCGTTGATGGGACTTCTCGGTACCGTGACAGGCATGATCATCGCCTTCGCCGAGATCTCTCAGCAGGGGACGGGCGACCCCGCGGCGCTCGCGGACGGCATCGGCCAGGCGCTCGTGACGACCGCGGCCGGACTGATCGTCGCGATCCCAGCGCTGATCGGTCAGAACGTCCTGTCGAGCCGCGTGGACGGCATCCTGCTCGAGGTCGAGCGCCGTCGCGAGGAGCTGATGGGCGAGGTGGTCCAGGCGGTCGCGACGCGGCGCGAGGGAACCGGGCGCGGCGACGCCGCTCCGTCCGAGGACGTCGCGGAGCCGCGCTGATGCGCAGGCGCCGGACGCGCCGCATCAGGCTGTCGCCGATCCTGGACCTCACGCCGATGGTCGACGTGGTGTTCCTGCTGATCATCTTCTTCATGGTCTCCACGACCTTCATCACGCTCGAGACGGGCCTTCCCGTCGATCTGCCGCAAGCGTCGTCGGCCGAGGCGCAGGCGTCGAGCCTGCCGACCGTGACGATCGACGCGTCCGAACGGATCTACCTCGCCGGCACGGAGCTCGACGAGTCGTCGCTGGTTCCCGCCCTTCAGGCGCTCCTTCGCGACCAGGAGTCCGCCGTCGTCGTTCTGCGTGCCGATCAGAGCGTCAGCCACGGACTGACCGTCCGGGTCATGGACGCGATCAAGCGCGCCGGCGCGACGCGCGTGGCGATCGCCGCGGGCGGCTGAGCCATGGGCGGGCGGCGGCTGTGGGCCGATCCCGACCAGCGACGCGCGGCGGCGCTCTCGCTGTTGGTGCACGCGGTCCTGGTCCTCGTCCTCGTCCTTTGGATCGACGTCGATCTTCCCGACCGGGAGCCGCCCGAGCGTTTCCTCGTGATCGACCTGGGGACGCCCGCCCCCGCCGAGGCGGAGGCTCCCGCCGCCGCCGACGACGCCCCGGCCGCGGACGCCCCGTCGCCGCAGGTGCCGTCCGACGTCGCTGGCAGGCCCGTGCCGGGCACGCCTCGGGTCGACGAGCCGACCGGAGGTGAGCCCGTCGCCGAGCCGTCGGTGGAGGCCGAGCCGCCCGCCCCGCCGCGGCCTGAGCAGGAGGAGGTCGCAGCGCCGGACACGCCGGAGCCGCCGGTGGCGACGACGCCGATCGACGTCCCGACACCCAACGTGCGCCCCCCGGAGGCGACCCTGCCCTCGCCCGCGCCCGAGGTGACGGTCGCCGTGCCGGAGATCGAGAGTCCCGAGATCGCCCCCAGGCCGTTGCCGGAGGCGCTCCCCATCCCCGCCCCGTCGGCACGACCGGCGGGGGGCTCCGTCGCCCTGCCCCGGGCTGCGCCGGACGCCCGGACGGAGGTGCGCGATCTCGCGCCGCCGGTCGCGGCCGTCCAAGCGCGCGCGACGCGGGGACTGACCGTTCCCGAGCCCAGCGCCACCACGCCGCAGGCGCGCTCGGTCGCTGCGCCGGAGTCGATCGTGGGCGCGGTCGACGGTCGTGCCCTGGCGCCGCCGTCGGTCGAGTCCGACGCCGGCAACGCCCGCGCGCTGGGCGTCGCGCCCGATGCGGGCGTGCGGGCGTTGCGGCGCCTCCCGTCGCCGGCGGTGCAGGCCGCCGTGCGGGCGATGCCGCCCGACCCCGGACCCGGCGCCGCGGCGAACGTCCCCGACCGGAACGCGCCCGCCGGGGGCGACGCGGCCACGCCGGGTCAGCCCGGAGGTCCGGACGACGCGGCCGCCGACGCGCTGGGTCGCGCCGCGTCGCCGGACGGCCGGGAGGGCGGGGGAGGCTCGTTCGCCACGCCCCCGCCGCCGCTGCGCGAGACGCGTCCGCGACCGCTGGCGGTGATCATCGACAACGCTCTGGGCTATCCGCAGGCCGGTCTGCCGCAAGCCAGCTGGATCGCCGAGATGCCGGTCGAGGGCGGAACGACCCGCCTGATGGCGTTCTTCGACGCCGGCGAGCCGGCCCGCGTGGGACCGGTCCGAAGCGCGCGCGACTACTTCGTCGAGGTCGCGGCCAGGGCCGACGCGGTGGTGGTCCACGACGGCGGGTCGCCCAGCTCGCTCATCGCGCTCGAGCAGGGCATGGCGCCGTCCCTCAACTCCTACCAGCGCGGCGATCTGTTCGAGCGCGCCGCCGACCGATCGGCTCCGTACGACCTGTACAGCGCCGGCTCGGCGCTGCGGGCCGCGATCCGGACGATGAACATCGACGCGCAACGGCTGTTGACCGGATTCCGTCCCGTGCCGCCCCCCGAAGGGGTGCCGCGGGCCGACGGCGTGACGATCGACTGGAGCGGCGCGTACGACTCCGGCTTCCGGTACGTCGCGGCCCAGGACCGCTACCGCTGGATCCGGAACGGGGACGACGCCGTGTCGGCGTCGGCCACGGCGGTCCAGGTCGAGGCCGTGCTGATCGCCCGCGTCAATGCGCGACCGATCCCGAACGACGCCGCAGGTCGTCTGTACATCCCGGTGAGCGGCGGGGATGCCCTTCTGCTCTGGCGGGGCGCCGTGCTCGAGGGAACGTGGAGCGTCGACGGTGGGCTACGCTTCACCGATGCGGAGGGGAACAGCGTCTCGCTCGAGGCGCTCGTGACCTGGGCGGCGTTCGTGCCGCAAGGCGCGACGGTCGAGCTGCGCTGAGGGACCGACGCTCAGCTGGGCAGCGTCTCGTCGAACACCAGGCCGCGCAGACGCACCCGAATCCCGTCCGGTCCGGTGTCGAGCTCGCACCAGACGTACTCGTCCTGGTGACCGTTCCCGTCGAGCAGCAAGGCTCGACCTTGCGACGCCAGGTTCAGTCCGCCTCGCACCGGCGTGTGCCCGTAGGCGCCGAGCCGGTAGGGCGTCCCCTCGAGCACGTCCTCGTCCTCGTAGATCCAGCGTCGACGGTTCTCGAGGTAGAACGCCGTGTCGTACACGTTGTGTTCCGGCTTGGGACCGACGTGCGCGAAGTGCACGCCGTCCACGACGACCTCGCGCGGCCACGACGCGATCCAGTCGGCCAGGTCCTCGGGCAGGTCGCGCCCGTAGCCGGGCTTCCACTCGAGGTGACTCACGTCGTCGCTGCGGAGCGGACCTTGCGTGCGCGAGATGGCGTTGAAGTCGTGATTGCCCAGCAGGATCGTGGCGACGCCGTCCGGGACGGGCGCCAGGAACGCCGCGACGCGCCGCAGGAACGTCTCCTGAGCTTGCTCGGCGCGGCGGAGGTGGCTCGGGTCGAACTCGTCGTAGCTCTGCACGCCGGCGAGGACCGCGTACTGCTCGCGCGATTTCGCGTGGACCAGGTCGCCGAGCAGGACGAGGCGGAGTCGCCCCTCGAGCAGGTCGTCGGCCGCGTCGCCGTCGGGCGTGCGCAGGCCGGCCTCGTCCAGCATTCGCCAGAGCTTGGACTCTTGGGTGTGGAGATCACCGATGACGACGATGCGCACGAATTCGACCGGTCAGCGAACGCCGGCCCGCGCCTCGAGCAGGGGCGTCGGATCGACCGGCGTGCCGTCGACGCGGATTTCGAAGTGGAGATGCGATCCCGTGACGCGGCCGGTCGTCCCGACCCGCGCGATCAGCTCGCCGGTGTCGACCTGCTGGCCTTCGCGCACGAGGATCTCCGACGCGTGCGCGTAGTAGTACTCCGTGTCGTCCTGCTCCACGATCACGAGCTTTCCGAACCCGCCCATCCACGCCGCGTACGTCACGACGCCGCCGGTCGCGGCGACGATCGGGTCGCCGGTCACGCCGTCGATGTCGAGGCCGTAGTGCATGTTCGTTCCGCCGATGCGCAGCGCGCGCCACCCGAACGTCGACGTGACCGGACCGCGGAGCGGCCAGACCATCGCCGTCGGGGCAGGACCGGCGGAGGGTCGCGGGATCGTCGCGGTGGGCGAGGCGGACGTGGCGATCCCGTCGGCGCCGATGATCGTGAGCTCTTGGCCGGCCCGGAGCGACGGATCGCTCAACGCGTTCGCCGCCATCAACGCGGCGACGGTCGTGTCGTAGCGACGGGCGATCTCCCAGAGCGTGTCGCCTGGGTCCACGGTGATCGTCGGTGCGGCGAACCCGCCCTGGTCGCTGGGCGTGGCGGCTTGGGCGTACGCCCCGGGCACGACCAGTCGGTCGCCGGGCTGAAGGACCGCGGTCTCGTCGATCCCGTTCGCCGCCGCGATGACGGCCGGCGTGGTGTCGTGGCTTCGGGCGATGCGCCACAGGCTGTCTCCGGGTCCGACCTCGATCGTCAGCGGTCGGAGCTCCGCTTCCGCGGCGCCCGCCGGGCCCAGGCGGAGCTCCTGGCCAGGACGGATGGTCGCGCCGTTCAGCGCGTTCCACGCGACGAGCTCGTCCACGCTGGTGCCGGTCGCCGTGGCGATGTCGTAGAGCGTATCGCCGGAGGCGACGGTCCAGACCTCGGGAGCGGGGTCGTCGCTGCCGGGAAGGACCAACGTTTCGCCCGGACGAAGGTCCGGGCGGGAGAGGCCGTTCGCGGCCATGAGCGATTCCACCGTGGTGTCGTAGCGCTGGGCGATCTCCCATAACGTATCGCCGGGGCGGACCGTCACGGTCTCGGCAGCTGCCCACGATGCGAGCATCGTAGCTACGACGAGGAGGAATCGGCGAGGACGCATCGGCGCGTAGTGTATCAGACACGACGTGGCCGGGTTGTGGAGTTTTGTCCCTCGCGCCGTGACGTCGGTCACCGACAACGCCCGGAACCCGCCGTCGGCGCCGGACCTCGTCGGGCGCGCGTCGGGCGCGCGTCAGCCGCTCGGAACGAGCCGCGTGCCCGAGCGCCCCTCGAGCGCGTCCCGCACGAGATCGGGACGTCGACCATCGAGGATCGACGCGGACGGCGCACCCCGTGCGAGCGCGTCGAGCGCCGACTCGACCTTCGGAATCATGCCCCCACCGATACGCCCGTCCGCGATCCTCGCCCGGGCGTCCTCGGCGTCCAACGTCGCGAGCACCGTCGTCGCGTCGGCGGGGTCGTCCAGCACGCCGGGCACGTCGGTGAGGTACGCGACCGGCGCCGCCATCGCGCCGGCCACGGCCCCGGCGACCTCGTCGGCGTTCACGTTGAGCGGCTCGCCTTCGGCGTCCACGGCCAGGCATGCCAGCACCGGCGTCAGCCCTGCCGCGACCAGATCGAGCAGCACGTCGGTGCGCACCCCCGTCATGCGCCCGACCCGACCGAGGGAGGGGTCGGCCACCTCGGCGCGGAGCAGATCGGCGTCTCGGCCGGTCAGGCCCAGCGCGTTCCCGATCTCTTGGGCGAGGCGCTTGCCGAGGAGCGTGAGGGCGGCCTCGACCACCGGCATGGCGGCCGCTTCGGTGACCCGGCGGCCCCGCACGAACCGGCTGTCGATCCCCGTCGCGGCCAGGGCCTGAGCGATCGCGGGCCCACCGCCGTGAACCAGGACGAGGCGGGCGCCCTCACGCCTCGCCCGCCCGAGCGCCGCAGCGGTGGCTCGCCGGGTCGCGTCGTCCGTCATGGCGTTGCCGCCGTACTTCACGATCCAAGGAATCCGTGCGGGGGGCATCGCGGAAGGCATGACGGCATCGTACCCGCACGCAGCGGGCGGTCAGGCGCCCATCGGCGCCGCGTCGGCCTCCTCGTCGTCGGGGCCGGGATCCTGCTCGTCCTCGCCGTCGTCCGACTCGTCGCCGTCGCTGTCGCGCGACCCGTCGCCGTCGCCGTCGCCGTCGGGTTCACCGGGACTCGGCGTCGCGTCGTCGGCCTGCTGCCGTGGGGACGTGTCCGTGGGCTCGTCCGTGGGTTCGTCCGTCCCGTCGCCGGCGGCGTCGTCGGTCGCCTCGTCCGCGGCGTCGCCGGCAGCGCCCTCCGCGCCCTCGTCGGCGTCGTCGGCGGCGTCGTCGTCGGCAGCGGTCTCCTCCGACTCGTCGTCGCCGTCGACGGGGGCCCCTTCGCCGTCGACGGGCGCACCTTCGCCGTCGGCGGGCGCACCTTCACCGTCGGCGGGCACGCCGTCGGCCTGTCGAGACGTCTCTTCGCTGGAGGGCGCGGGCTCGGGCTCCGCCTCGCCGGCGTCCGCAGGCTCGGTCTCGCCCGCGTCGCCGGTCGGCTCGGGCAGTCCGAGGCGGCCGCGCAGCACCGCCTGCCGGCCGGTCAGCGCGGTCACGTCCTCGCGTGCGCGCGACAGGAGCGACTCGATCAGGGAGAGCTGCGCCTCGAGGTCGCTTTCCTGGCCCTCGCGGAGCGAGGAGGCGATCGACTCGAGACGGTCGACCTCGCTGCGGAGCGCGTCGCGCTGGGCCGTCGCTTCCTCGGCCGTGGCGCGCGCGTCGGCCAGCGAGGCCTCGAGCTCGGAGACGCTCGCTCGCGCCTCCTGGCGGGCGGCTTCGGCGCCTTCGAGGCTGGCCTCGAGGTCGTCCACGGTCGATTCGAGCGTGGTCACGCGCGCCTGCAGCTCGTCGCGCTGCGCTTCGAGCGCCGTGATGCGGCCTGGATCGGTGCAGCCGGCCAGCACCAGCGCCAGCGCGAGCGATGCGATGAGGATCGGAACGGTTCGTGCGTTCATGCTCACCTCTTCCGGATCGTGCAGGGCGGATACGCGGCGGGCGGGGTGGTGGCCGCCACGCGATTCAGTCGATATCGACGCTACGCCACTCCTTGGGCGAGCGCGAGAGCACCTCGTGGCCGTCGTCGGTCACGACCGCCAGATCCTCGATCCGAACGCCGGCGTCGCCGGGCAGGTACGCGCCCGGCTCGATCGTGACGATCATGCCGGCGGCCAGCTCGTCGCTCGAGCGGGAGGACAGGGCCGGGCCTTCGTGGACGTCGAGTCCGACGCCGTGCCCCAGCGAATGGGCGAAGGCGTCGCCCAAGCCGTGCGCCGTCAGGACGTCCCGAGCGACCGCGTCGAGGTCCTTGCCGTGGACGCCGGGCCGCACCTCGGCCAGTGCGGCCCGCTCGGCTTCGAGCACGGCCTCGAACAGCTCGCGATGCGCGGGAGCCACCTCGCCGACGCCCACGGTGCGCGTCATGTCGGCGCAGTAGCCGTCGACGCGAGCGCCCATGTCGATCGTGACGAGCTCGCCCGCCTCGATCGGCTTGGGCGACGCGGTCCCGTGCGGCATGGCGCTGCGGGGCCCCGAAGCGACGATGACGTCGAACGCCATGCCGTCGCCGCCCTGGGTGCGGACGAATCGCTCGATCTCGAGGGCGACCTCGACCTCGCGAACGCCGGGTCGCAACGTCCCCAGCGCGTGCTCGAACGCCCGGTCGGTCAGGGCGGCCGCGCGGCGGATCGCGTCGATCTCGCTCGCGTCCTTGACGCGGCGGAGGCGCGACACGAGCCCCTCGGTACGGACCGGCTCGTGCCCCAGCTTGCCGGCCAGCGACGACGCCGAAGCGAGGGTCAGGTGCTCGGCCTCGACGCCCAGAGGACCGCTGCGGACGCGCGCTGCGACCTCGCTCATCCAGTCCCGCTCGATGATGGACTCGAGCCGGGATTCTTCGTCCGCCTGCGCGACGTACCGACCGTCGGTCAGCAGCCAGGCGTCGTGCGGCGTGATCAGCACGCGAGCGTCCTCCGGCGCGGTGAAGCCCGACAGCCAGCGCACGCTGGCCGGCGTGGTGACCAGCATCGCGGAGAGCGAACGCTCGTCCATCGCCGCGCGGACGCGACCGAGTCGATCGCTCACGTCGCCGCCGAGATGATCGCCAGCAGGGCGTCGGCGTCCAGGCTCGCGCCGCCGATCAGGCCGCCGTCCACGTCGTCGCGGCTCAGCAGCTCCGCCGCGTTGCCGGGCTTCATGCTGCCGCCGTAGAGGATGCGCAGGCCGTCTGCGAGCTCGGGACGGTCGTTTCGGACGGCGTCCCGGATCGCGGCCGACATCGCTTGCGCGTCGTCCGCGGTGGCGGTGCGTCCGGTGCCGATCGCCCACACCGGCTCGTACGCGACGACCAGCTCGTCGGGTCCGCTCAGCTCGATGCCGTCGAGCGCCGCGCGGAGCTGCGCCAGGACGACCGCTTCGGCGTCGCCCGCGTCCCGGTCCTCCTCGTGCTCGCCGATGCAGAGGATGGGAACGAGCCCGTGCCTCCGCGCGGCGGCGACCTTGTCGCGGACCCGCTCGTCGGTCTCGTGGTGGTAGGCGCGTCGCTCGGAGTGGCCCACGATGACGTGGCTGGCTCCGGCGTCGGCCAGCATCGCGCCCGAGATCTCTCCGGTGTACGCCCCTTCGTCGTGCGCGGAGAGGTCTTGCCCGGCGAGCGCCACGGCGCTGCCTCGAGCGCGGGCGGCCAGAGCGGGGAGGTGGGTGGCGGGCACGCCGAGCAGGATGTCCACGCCTGCGTGCGGGGTCGTCTCGAGCCCGGCGAGGAACGCGCCCATCCACTCGAGCGCTTCCGTGGGCGTCTTGTGCATCTTCCAGTTTCCGGCGATCAGGGGTGTGCGCATGCCCCGAGGATACCGCAGCGGTCCTGGGGCCCGGTTCGAAGCGGGGCGGTCCCGATGGACCGCCCCGCACGTGCGCGTCGCCGCTGGACGCCGACCCTCAGGCGTGCGCGGCCGGGGTCTCGTTCTTGGTCTTGCGGGGCCGGCGGTCGGCCTTGCGGCCCGGCTCTCCGCCTTGGCTCTCGAGCGCCGCGATGCCCCCGACCAGGGCGTGCTCCAGCACGTCGTCCAGCGTCTTCGCGGGGTGCATGCGGATGCCGCGGGTGAGGTGGCTGCCGATGTCCTTGACGTCCGCCTCGTTCTTCTCGGGGTAGATGACGTGCTGGATCCCGGCTCGCTTCGCGCCGAGGATCTTCTCCTTCAGGCCGCCGATCGGAAGGACCCGGCCGCGGAGCGTGATCTCGCCGGTCATCGACACGTCCTTGCGGACCGGCACGCCGGTGACGGCGCTGACCAGGCTGGTCGCCAGGGCGACGCCTGCCGACGGTCCCTCCTTGGGCGTGGCGCCGGCCGGGACGTGGATGTGGATCTCCTGCTCGTCGAGCTCGTTGGGCTCCAGCCCGAAGCGCGCGGCGTTGCTCTTCGCGTACGTCAACGCGGCGCGGGCGGACTCCTTCATCACGTCGCCGAGCTGACCGGTGAGGACGAGGCCTCCCTTGCCCGGGGTGATGCTGGTCTCGACGAACAGGATGTCGCCGCCGACCGGGGTGAAGTACATCCCGGTGGCCACGCCGACGAGGTCCTCCTCGGCTTCCGACTCGGGCGTGTAGCGTTCCGCGCCCAGGTACCCCTCGAGGCTCCGCTCGGTGATGCGGACGCGCTTGGCGTCGCCTTCGGCGATGCGCCTCGCGGCCTTGCGCGCCAACGTGCCCAGGGTGCGCTCGAGCGTGCGGACGCCCGCCTCGCGGGTGTAGCTCGAGATCACCTTCGACACGGCGCTGTCGCTGATGGTGAGCTGCTTGGGCTCCAGGCCGTTCTCGCGCAGCTGTCGCGGAAGCAGGTAGCGCTTGGCGATCTCGAGCTTCTCCTGCTCGATGTAGCTGGAGAACTCGATCGTCTCCATGCGGTCCATGAGCGCTTCGGGGATCTGCTGCGCGTAGTTGGCGGTGGCGACGAACAGGACCTCGGACAGGTCGAACGGCACGCCGAGGTAGTGATCGACGAAGTTCTGGTTCTGAGCCGGGTCGAGGACCTCGAGCAGCGCCGAGGACGGATCGCCCTGGTACGACGCGCCGAGCTTGTCGACTTCGTCGAGCAGGAATACCGGGTTCTTGGTGCCGGCGGTTCGGATGCCCTGGACGATGCGGCCGGGCATCGAGCCGATGTACGTCCGGCGGTGACCGCGGATGTCGGACTCGTCCCGAGCGCCGCCGAGGCTGATGCGGACGTACTCGCGTCCGAGCGCCTTGGCGACGGACTGGGCGATCGAGGTCTTGCCGACGCCGGGAGGGCCGACGAAGAGCAGGATCGGACCCTTGTTGACCTCGCCTTCGTCCAGCTTGCCGTCCTTGGCCTTCTGGGCCTTGAGGTTGCGGACGGCGAGGTACTCGAGCACGCGGTCCTTGACCTTCTCGAGCCCGTAGTGGTCCTCCTCGAGGACGTCCGCGGCGCGCGCGACGTCGAGCTCGTCGTCGGAGCGGACGTTCCACGGCAGCTCCGCGAGGGTCGTGAGGTAGGTCCGGATCACGGACGCCTCGGCGCTGTCGGGATGCATCCGCGAGAGCCGGTTCAGCTCGCGCTGCGCTTCCTTCATCACCTCGTCGGGCAGGCCGGCGGCCTCGAGCTTCTCTCGGAACGCCTCGACCTCGTCCTCTTCCTCGTCGCTGCCGGAGAGCTCCTTCTGGAGCGCCTTGATCTGCTCGCGCAGGAAGTACTCGCGCTGGTTCCGGTCGATCTCCTCCTTGACCTCGCGCTGGAGGCGTCGCTGCGTCTCCTGGAGCTCGATCTCGGTGTCGATCAGGACGAGCACCTTGCGGAGCCGATCGGCGATGCTCGGCGCCTCGAGCACCGCCTGCTTGTCGTCGAGCCGGAAGTCGAGGTGGTAGGCGACGTAGTCGGCGAACTGGCCGGGATCCTCGAGGTTCAAGATGAACTGCGCGACCTCGGACTGGATCCCGCGGCTCCCGGTCTCGAGCAGCTCGGAGAACTTCTCCTTGAGCTCGCGGAAGCTGGCGGCGACCACGGTCTCGTCGCCGTCGTCGACCTCGAAGGGGGAGAGGTCCGCTTCGATCAGGCCCTCGGAGGCGTGGTACGCGTCGATGCGCACCCGTCCGATGGCGCGGACGAGCATCTGGATGCTCCCGTCGGGGTTCTTCTTCATGCGCATGATGGTGCACACGGTCCCGACCTCGAACAGATCGTCCGGCGTGGGCTCCTCGGTCTCGCGGTCCTTCTGGCTCACGATCACGATGGTGCGGTCACGGTCGAGCGCGGTGTTGATCGCACGGATGCTGATCGCGCGTCCGGCGTCGATCGGCATGACCATGCTGGGGTACAGCACCGAGCCGCGGACGGGGCACACCGGGACGGGCGCGTCGAAGCGTTGTTCGATCGGGGCGTCAGGCATGGACGGCTCCTTCTCTCGGGCAAGGCGGACCGGCGAGGTGCGACCGGACCGCTGTGAGTGTGTCGTTGCGACAAATCTGAGTCAGCACGTATCAAGTGTACACGGGCGGGCGGTCTCGGCGCCGGAAGCTGGGCCACATGCGACCCCGCGCGATCCGTCGCGACGCGACCGCGACGTGCCGGCTCGTCCGCCCAGTATAGACGCGCGACGCCCGTGCCGCCCCCGTCGCCGCGACGGCCCCGTGCTACCCTTCGCGGCGATGAACGACGTCCGAGACGCCCTCGCAACCGCCTTCGCGGCCGCCGTCCGGAGCCTGGGCGCCGAGCCGCCGGAGGTCCCGATCCAAGAGGTCCCCGACGACAAGCCGGGCGACTACGGCACGCCGGTCGCGTTCGCCTTGGCCCGCACCTTGCGCAGGTCGCCCGCCGCCATCGCCGACGACGTCGTCGCCGCGTTCGACCCCCCCGCCGGCGTGCTCCGCGCCGAGGCGGTCGGACCGTACATCAACGTGTTCCTCGATCCCGCGACGTTCGTGCGGGAGGTGGTCGACGACCACGCGACCGCACCGAGGCGGGACCTCAAGGTCGTCGTCGAGCACACCAGCGTCAACCCGAACAAGGAGGCCCACGTCGGCCACCTTCGCAACATCGTCCTCGGCGACGCCGTCGCGCGGATCCTGCGGGCCGACGGGTACGACGTCGAGGTCCAGAACTACATCGACGACACCGGCCGTCAGGCCGCGGAGAGCCTGTTCGCGGCCCGCCATTTCGGCGAGACGTGGGACGGCGAGGAGAAGCTCGACCACTGGTACGGACGGCTCTACGTCCGCCTGGGCGACGCCAAGAACGCCGAGGCGGAGAACGCCGAGGCGATCGAGGAAGGCGTGCGCGAGACGATGCACCGGCTCGAGCACGGCGAGCTCCGCCACGACGTGGCCGCGGTCGTGCACGCTCAGCTCCAGACGTTCTGGCGCCTCGGCGCCGAGTACGACCTGCTCGTCTGGGAGTCCGACGTCGTCGCCGCCGGCTTCCTCGCGCGAGGACTCGAGGTCCTCGAGGACAGTCCGTACACCGACCGTCCCAGCGAAGGGAAGTACGCGGGGGCGCTCGTGATGGACGTCGGCGAGTTCATCCCCGGTCTCGAGGAGTCCCAGGTCGTGCTGGTCCGCAGCGACGGCAACGCCATGTACGTCGCGAAGGACATCGGCTACCAGTTCTGGAAGGCCGGCATCTTCGAGGGGCTCGGCTACGCCGAGTTCGCTCGGCAGCCCAGCGGCCACGTCCTCTGGACCAGCGCGCCCGGCGGCGACCCTCGGCCCGAAGGCAAGGCGTTCGCGCACGCGCAAGAGATCGTCAACGTCATCGACGTGCGCCAGAGCCATCCTCAGACGTTGGTGCGGACCGCGCTGGCGCTGTCCGGGACGCCCGAGGGCGAGGAGGCGTTCCGCAACAGCAAACACCTCGCCTACGAGGTCGTCACCCTCGAGGGTCGGCCGATGAGCGGCCGGAAGGGGATCACGCTGGCCATCGACGAGGTCATCGTCGAGGCCGCACGGCGGGCACGCGCGGTGGTCGCGGAGAAGAACCCCGAGCTCGACGAGGCCGACGAGATCGCGCGCCAGGTCGGCTTGGGCGCGCTCCGCTTCGCGATGCTCAAGAGCGAGGCCAAGCGCGTGATCGACTTCCGCTGGGAGCAGGCGCTGAGCCTGCAAGGCGACAGCGCTCCCTACGTCCAGTACGCCCACGCCCGTGCGGCCAGCATCCTCCGCGCGGCGCACGAGGTCGAGCTGGACGTCGCGGCCGCGGACTTCGGGCTGCTCGGCGAGCTCGAGCTCCGCTTGGCTCGCCAGATCGCGCGCTTGCCCGACGTCCGCGCGCAGGCGGCCCGCGAGCTGGCGCCCCACCTGGTCGCGCAGTACGCGCTGGACCTGGCCACGGCGTGGAACGGCTACTACAACCACCGCGGTCCGGACGGACGACCCGACACCCCGGTGCTCCGGGCCGCGCCCGGTCTCCGGGAGGCGCGCCTGGCGCTGGTCGGCGCCGTCCGGAGAACGCTGGCCGCGACGCTGGAGCTGCTGGGTGTCGAGGCGCCGGACGCGATGTGAGCCAGGCGCCCGGTTGACACAGCGGCGAGCGCCGTGTCTTGCTGCCGCCATGACGCCAGCAGGGAACGCGCCGTCACGACGTGGAGGCATCGACGTGCTCCTGCCCGACGCGCTGCTCCCGGCGACGATTCGCGAGCTGCGCGTTCCCGAGCTGACGCCCGTCGGACGGCCGGCCGAGCCCGCCGCCCTCCACGATCCCCGGTCCGCTGCATCGCGCGCCGTCGCCGACGCGGTTCGGGGTTCGGCGCTGGGCTCCGGAGCGCGGGTCGCGGTGGCGTTGGGGAGCCGGGGCCTGGGCGCCTACCCGGAGCTCGTGGCGGGCGTCCTCGCGGCGTTGCGCGAGGCGGGAGCGACGCCGTTCCTGATGCCCGCCATGGGCAGCCACGGCGGTGGCACGCCGGAAGGACAGCGGCGCGTGCTCGTCGACTACGGACTTGTCCAGGACGGCGCGACCGTCGACGCTGACGACGCCACGCGCGAGGTCGCCCGACTCGGCGACGGAACCCCGGTGCACGCCTCGGAGGTCGCGCTCGCGGCCGACGCGATCGTGGTCCTGAACCGCGTCAAGTCGCACACCGGCTTCCGGGGGACGATCGAGTCGGGGCTGACGAAGATGCTGGTCATCGGGCTCGGCAAGCGGCCCGGCGCGGTGGCGCTGCACGCGAAGGGGTACGAGGGGTTCGCGACGAGGCTCGAAACTGCCCGCGACGTGCTGTTGCGCGCCTACCCGCCGGTGATCGGACTCGCGGTCGTCGAGGACGCGGAAGGGAGACCGGCGCGTATCGAGGCCGTTCCCGGCCGGGCGCTCGCGGAGCGCGAGCCCGAGCTGCTCCGGGACGCCAAGCGTCGGATGCCGCGCCTGCCGTTCGCCAAGCTGGATCTCCTCGTGGTCGAGCGCGCCGGCAAGGACGTGAGCGGCCTGGGCATGGATCCCAACGTCACCGGTCGCCATCCGTCCGGCCTGCGCGAGCCGCCCGACCCGACCCGGATCGCGCTGCTTTCGCTCACCGACGCCAGCGGGGGGAACGCCATCGGCATGGGCCACGCCGACGTCGTGCCGCGCTCGTTCGCGGACGCGATCGATCCCGTCGCGACCTGGACGAACGCCATCACCAGCACCTCGTTGGCCTCCGCCCGCCTGCCCGTCGTCGTGCCGGACGCCGCGAGCTGCGTGCGCCTGGCCCTCGCGACCTGTGGCGTCGAGCCCGCCCGCGCCCGCATCGCCTGGATCCGGGATACCGGGCATCTCTCCGAGTTCCGCGTCAGCGACGCGGCGCTGGCCGCCGCCACGGCCGCCGGCGAGGCCCTCGAGCGCCTCGGTCCAGCGGCGCCGGCCCTCCTCCCGGACGCGTGAGCGGTGCTAGCCTGCGTCGCATGGATCCGGTCGATGTCGGCGCGACCGCCGCTCCCCGCCACTCGTCCAGAATCACGCTGAGCCAGTCGGCCCTGACCTCGAACCTCCGGTTCCTGCGGAGCAAGATCGGCCCCTCGCCCATCATCAGCTCGGTCGTGAAGGCGAACGCTTTCGGCCACGGCATCGCGGCGTTCGTCCCGATGGCCGAGCGTGCCGGCGTGCGGCACTTCTCGGTCGCCTCCAGCAAGGAGGCGCTCCAGGTCCTCGAGGCACGTGGCCACGAAGGCCGGATCATGATCATGGGCATCCTCTACCCGGAGGACCTGCCCTGGGTGATCGGTCACGGGATCGACTTCTTCGTGTTCGACATCGACCGGCTGCGCAAGGCGCTCCAGGTCGCGCGGACCGTCGGGCGGCAGGCCCGCGTCCATCTCGAGGTCGAGACCGGCGGCAACCGCACCGGTCTGACCGACGAGCCGTTCGGCGAGGCGGTGCGCCTGCTCCGCGAGCACCCGGACGCCCTGGCGTTCGAGGGGCTCGCCACGCACTTCGCCGGCATCGAGTCGCTCGCGAACCAGTTCCGGATCGTCGGCCAGCAGCAGCGCTTCCGGGCGTTCGAGCGTCGCGTCAGGGCGGCGGGCTTGGAGCCCGGGCTTCGGCACACGGCGTGCTCGGCCGCGGCGTTGGCGTTCCCGGAGACGGTGTACGACCTGGTTCGTGTCGGCACCGCGCAGTACGGCTTCTGGCCCAGCCCCGACGTGTACAACATGCACCTGTCGCAGACCGGGAAAGAGCGCGACAATCCGCTCAAGCGCGTGCTCACCTGGAAGACCGACGTGATGGACCTGAAGCATGTCGCGGCCGGCGGCTTCGTCGGTTACGGAACGGCCTACCAAGCGCCGCGCGACACGATCGTCGCCGTCCTGCCGGTCGGCTACTCCGACGGGTACCCCAGGGCGCTGTCGAACCGCGGACATGTGCTGATCCGAGGACGCAAGGCCCGCGTCGTGGGCCTCGTGAACATGAACGTCACGATGGTGGACGTGACCGACATCCCCGGCGTCGACGTGGGCGACGAGGTCGTCCTGGTCGGACGGCAGAAGCGCAACGCCATCTCGGTCGCCTCGTTCTCCGAGTTCTCGAGCGCGCTGAACAACGAGTTCGTCAGTCGCCTGCCGGCGGCGATTCCCCGGACCCCGGTGAGCTGAGGGTAGGCCGCAGGGCGGAACGCCCCGCTGCGCCATCGGACCCCAGCGGCGAGCGTCCCTCCGGAACGATCAGCGCGTCGGCCAGGATCTCGATCAGGTGACGCGCCCGGACGCTCGTCCCGTCGTGGATCTGGTGCCGGCAGCTGAAGCCGCTGGCCGCCGTCTCCCCGTCGTGCTCGCGCACGGCGGGGAACAGCCGGCGCTCGCCGATCGTCATCGACAGGTCGTAGTGGCCGTAACCGAAGCTCCCGGCCATGCCGCAGCATCCGGCGTCGAGCTCCTCGACGTCGTCGGAGATCCATCCCAGCAGGGCGCGCCCGGCAGCCGTGCCCATCACGGCCTTCTGCTGGCAGTGGCCGTGGAACAGGAGGGAGGCATCGGACTTCTGGAACGTGCGGTCAGGATCGATCCGGCCTTGCGACCACTCCTTCGCGAGGAACACGTCGATCATGCGGACGTGGTCCGCGACGGCGTTCGTCGCGTCGCCGGGAAGCAGGTCGCGGTAGTCGTCGGTGAACGCCGTGACGCACGACGGCTCGAGTCCCACGACCGGCACGCCGGCGCGCACGTACGGCGCGAGGCGCTCGACGTTTCGGGCCGCGGCGCGCTTCGCGTCGCGCAGGAGACCCTTGCTGATCTGCGGCCGTCCGCAGCAGCCGTACGGCACCAGCTCGACCTGGTACCCGAGCGCCTCGAGCACGCGGACGGCGGCCTGCCCGGGACCGGTGTCGTTGAACATCGTCCAGGTGTCGGCGAACAGCGCGACCCGCGGCGGTCCGTCGTCGTCGACCGGGCCCACGCTGGCGACGGGGTCGTCGCTTCGCCGACCCTCCCGGGTCGCGGTGGGCTCGCCCCTGCGACGGAACCAGCTCGCCAGGCTTTCGTCGGCGTACGCCGGCAGCTCGCGGCGGCGATCCACGCCGACGACCTTCTCGATCGTCCACCGCACCGCCGGCATCGGCAGCAGGGCGTTGGCGAGCGGCGCGAGGGCGCGACCGATCGGCGCGACCCGCGCGACGTTCGCGATCGCCAGGGTCCCGAGCGGCACGCCGTGCGCGTCGTGATGCTGTTGCAGGAACTCGTACTTCAGCTTCGCCATGTCGACGCTGCTGGGGCACTCGGCCTTGCACGCCTTGCACTCGAGGCAGAGGTCCAGGGTGTCGTACACCTGCTTCGACGTGAGCCCGCCGGGCAGCCGTCCGTTCAGCGCCTCGCGCAGCACGTTCGCGCGGCCGCGCGTCGAGTGGTCCTCGTCACGCGTCGCCATGTAGCTCGGACACATCGTGCCGACGTCCACCTTCCGGCAGGCGCCCACGCCGGTGCAGGCCTCGACGGCGCCGAGGAATCCGTCCTCGCCGAAGTCGAACACGGTGTCCAGCGCGACCGCCGGGTACCCAGCGCCGTAGCGCAGGTTCTCCGTCATCGGCGCGGCGTCCGTGATCTTGCCCGGGTTCATGATCCCGTGCGGATCGAAGGCGGCCTTGAGCTCACGGAACGCCTCGTACAGCTCGTCGCCGAACAGCTCACGGTTCTTCTGGCTTCGGATCAGGCCGTCGCCGTGCTCGCCGGACCAGGACCCGCCGAAGCGCTGGACCAGGGCGAACGCGCCGTCGGAAATCCGGGCGTACGTCTCGACCCCTTCCTCGGTCTTGAGGTCGACGAGTGGGCGCGTGTGGATCACGCCGACCGACGCGTGGCCGTAGAACACGGTGTCGACGCCCAGATCGCGACAGAGCGACTGCACGGCCGGGATGTACTCCGCGAGGTGCTCGGGCGGGATGGCCGCATCCTCGATGAACGGCGTGGGCTTGTGCCG
>CAZHCI010000004.1:171-6722 GCA_964530905.1 uncultured bacterium | reverse complement strand
AGCTCCACGGCGGACGGCCCGTGCCGGTTGATGAACGGAACCGCTTCGAGCGACGCCTTCAAGCTCGCGAAGTGCAGCATCGCCAGCATGCGGCGTCGGGGCACGGGATCGAGCTTCACGGTGACGTCCAGGATCACGGCCAGCGTGCCTTCCGATCCCGCGACGAGCTTCGCGAGGTTGAACGGCCGTCCCTCCGTGAACTCGTCGAGGTTGTAGCCGCCCACCCGCCGCATCACCTTCGGGTAGCGCGCGCGGATCTCGTCCTCGTGCTCGCGCACGAGCCTGCGTACGGTCCGGTGGATCTCTCCCTCGAGATCGTCCTGCGCGCAGATCGCGTCCAGCTCGGCGTCGTCCAGCTCGCGCAGGCGCACCACGCTGCCGTCGCTCAACACGACGGTCATGGCGATCGTCTGGTCGACCGACTTGCCGTACTTGATCGAGCGCGTGCCCGCCGAGTTGTTCGCGACCATGCCGCCGATCGCGGCGCGGTTCGTCGTGCTCACGTCGGGCGTGAACTGCAGGCCGTGCGCGGCCACGGCGTCGTTCAGCGCGTCTCGGATCACGCCCGGCTCCACCGTCGCGGTGCGGGACCGTTCGTCCACCTCGAGAATCCCGGTCAGGTACTTGCTCACGTCGATCACGACGGCGCGTCCCACCGCCTGGCCCGCCAAGCTCGTGCCGCCGCCCCGGGGAAGAACCGGAGCGTGGTGCCGTGCGCACACGCGCACGCAGGTCACCACGTCGTCGCGGTCGAGCGGGACAACGACGCCGAACGGCGCGATCTCGTACGGGCTCGCGTCGGTCGCGTACAGCGCCCGCGCCCGATCGTCGAAGCGCACCTCGCCGCGGACCTCGGCGCGCAGGTCGCGTTCGAGGGCCGCCAGGGCGGCGTCGTCGAGGGGGGCCGAGGGATCCCGGGGCGGCCGGCTGGTCGCGGTCATGGCGGCCAGTATGGCACGGCGGTTCGGCGGCGCATCGGCCGGCCGGGGCTTCAGGGGTCCGCGTAGAGCGTCGTCACCGTCCGTGCGAACCCCGGGTCGTCCAGGTGCCGGTAGGCGTTCAGCACGGTCTCGAGCCGGTACCTCTGAAGCAGACCGGCGACCAGCGTGGCCGAGCCGTACGGGTCGCGGCGCGTGACCACGCTTGCGCGACCGTGCTCGTCGAGCAGCTCGAGCTCGTCCAGAATGCGTCTGGCCAGCGCCGTCGCGTCGCGTCCAAGGCCGGGCGGGCGGCCGGCCCGGATCGCGAGCCAGGCGCGCCGCACGTCGTGCACCGTCGGGTAGCGACGCGCGGTGCGCTCCAGCTCCGCTTGCGCGTCGGCGCTCAGATCGAACCAGAGCGGCGCCTGGTCCGCCAGGAGGCGCGTCAGCGGCTCGTGGGCGCGGAGCGGGTCGTCGCCCAGCGGCAGCCCCGTGAGCACCCGGCCCGCTCCGGGCACGTCCGGTCGTCCTCGTCGGATCCGTTCGGGGCGGCTCGTCGACGGCTGCACGTCGCCGGCCGTGCCCGGTCGGCTCGTCAGGGACAACGGCGTGGCCACGCGAACGTCGTCGGCCACGAACTCGATCGAGCGTCGATCGTTCCACACGTTCTCGTTCAGCGTCGCGGCGGCTTGCACCGCGAGGCCGGGACGTAGCGCGGTCGCCCGCTCGCCCAGGTTCCACGCCACGCCCTTGACGTCCCGTACCCGGAGCTGCAGGTGGCGCCCGTCGCGGCCCACCGCCCTGGAGGTCTCGAGCACGTCGCACAGCGCGAACCGTGGCGCGGGGTGGCCCTCTCCGAACGGCTCGAGACGCTGGACGGCGCGCCACAGGTCCTCGTCGATCTGCTGTGGCCCGAGAAGCGCGTCGGCCGTGATCTCCGGGACCGGCTCAGGGTGACTTGCGACGAACGCGTAGATGCCTTCGCGGAACGCTGCCGTCCGCTCTGCCCGGATCGCGAAGCCGGCCGCGGCGGCATGACCGCCGTACCGCACCAGCTCGTCGCCGGTGGACCGGAGCGCGTCGACGGCGGAGATGCCGGGCGTGCTGCGGACGCTTCCCTGGCCGCGCGCCATGATGAACGCCGGCCGGTAGAAGCGCTCGAGCAGCTTGCTGGCGACGATGCCCATCACGCCGGGGTGCCAGGCGTCGTCGCCGACGACGATCGCCGGAGCGGCGACGTCCACCTGGGCCAGCGCCGACTCGAACATCTCGTCCTGAATACGCCTGCGCTCGTCGTTGCGCGCGTCGAGGTAGACGGCCAGCTCCCGCGCCTTGCGTTCGCTGCCGCTGACGAGCAGCTCGAGCCCGCGCTCCGGCTCGCCCAGCCGGCCCGAGGCGTTCAGCCGCGGAGCCAAGGCGAACGCGACGTCCCGTGCGGTCGGCGCGCCCTTCACTCGAGACTGCTTCATCATCGCGCGAACGCCCGGCCACGCGGACGTCTCCATGCGTGCGAGCCCCTCGCGCACCAGCGCCCGGTTCTCGCCCAGCAGGGGCGCGACGTCGGCGACGGTGCCGATCGTGGCGAGATCGGCGTACGCCAGGGGGTCCTCGAGCCCCGAGCGGGCGTGCAGCCGCCATAACAGGTGGTACGCGACGCCTGCGCCGGTCGGCTCGCCAGGCCCGTTGAACGGTCCCGCGCGACCGTCCGGCTCGAGCCTCGGATGAACGATCAGGGCGTCTGGGAGTCGGTCGCCGGGCGTGTGGTGGTCCGTCACGATCACGTCGGTCGAGCTCGACCTCAGGCGCTCGACCTCGGCGACGTTCGTGATGCCGCAGTCCACGGTCACGAACAGATCGCAGCGCTGGGCATGACGGTCCACGAGGTCGGGGTGGACGCCGTATCCGTGGGTCAGGCGGTTGGGGAGGAACGGCTCGACGCGGCCCCCCAACGCCCGCAGGCCCAGCAGGAGGATCGCGGTGCCCGTGATGCCGTCGGCGTCGTAGTCGCCGTGGATCAGAATCCGCTCGCCCCGCTCGAGCGCGCGAGCGATCCGATCGGCCGCGGCGTCGAGCGTCGGAATTCGCGAAGGGAGGAGGGCCGGATCGAGCGCGCGCTGCGCCTCGTCGTCCGCCAAGCCGCGCGCCCACAGCACCGATGCGAGCAGCGGCGGAACGCCCAACCGGGCGACGATGCGCTCGACCTCGGCGGGCGGCGCTGCCGGTCGGGCGCTCCAACGCACGTCGGGGCGTCTCGGGGACTCGTCCGAGACGCGCGCAGGCACGCTGACGACGTCGGACGTCACCCGTCCGTACGCTCGGCGTCCTCGGTGTCGGCGCCGGCTTCCCGGGCCTCGCCTTCCTCGGGGACGGCGGGCGGAGCACGATCCGGGATGACCGGAGCGGCACGCGCACGGTCGTAGCTCGGGACGTGCGACTCGAGATCGGCCACCCGGCGCTCGAGCCGGCTCACCTCTCGCCGCAGCCTCCACGCCCGAACGGTCGCGGGGACCCAGCCGGCGAGGAACGAGAGGATGGCGGTGAGGGCCACGACCAGCCACACCGGCAGCGACAACAGCCAAGGAAGCGCCAGCGGGTCGGGATTGGCGTTCTGCACGACCGCGACGTACACGACGACGACGATCAGGATCACGATCTGAACGATGCGTACGATCCTCACGCTCGACCTCCACGTCGAGGATACCAACCTCGCGGCGATCGTCGCCTGCGCCGCCCGTTCGGTCGGGACCGGTCGGATACCATGAGCGGCCGTGATGATCGACCTGCCCACCACCTCCGCCTCCTCGCCCTCCCCCTCGTCGGCCGACGCGTCGTCCGACCGGCCGAAGGTTCTCGTCGCGATGTCGGGCGGCGTGGACTCGTCCGTCGCGGCGTCGATGCTGAACGAACAGGGTTTCGAGGTGGTGGGTTCGATGCTGCGGTTCTGGCCCGACGATCGCGAGGCCGGCGCGTACGACCTGTGCTGCAGCCCGCAAGCGGCGTACGACGCGCGCCGCATCGCCGACGGCCTGGACGTTCCGTTCTACATGCTCGACGCGCGCGAGGTGTTCGACCGCGTGGTCGTCGAGCCGTTCGTGCCGACGTACGAGGCGGGTGAGACGCCCAATCCGTGCGTGTGGTGCAACCGCGAGATCAAGTTCGGTCGCTTGGCCGCCCGCGCCCAGGCGCTGGGAGCGTCGTTCCTTGCGACGGGGCATTTCGTCCGCCGGGTCGACGGCCCGCGTGGCGTCGAGCTGCATCGTGGTCTGGACGACGACAAGGATCAGACGTACTTCTTGTGGGCGCTGCCGCGCGAGGTGCTGCCGTACCTGCTGTTTCCGCTGGGCGACGTGAGGAAGACCGAGGTCCGTCGGATGGCGGCGGAGCGGGGCTTCGCCACGGCGTACAAGAAGAGCTCGTCGGGCTTGTGCTTCGTCGCCGACTCGGTCCGGGACCACCTTCAGCGCAACAGCGAAGCGAGGCCGGGAGCGGTCGTGGACGCGTCGCGCGAGCGGGCGGTCGTCGGACGCCACGACGGCGTCCAGTTCTACACGATCGGTCAGAAGCGCGGCCTGGGCCTGTTCAAGTCTCACGAGCCTCGTTTCGTGATCGACCTCGAGCCGGAAACGAACACGGTGGTCGTCGGGCCTCGGGAGATGTGCGCCTGGTCGACGTTGAGCGCCGACCGCGTGAACCTGCTGTGCGACCCGGACGAGCTTCCGAGGCGCGTCACGGCGCAGGTGCGCTACCGGCAGACGCCCGTCCCGGCGGAGGTCGAGCTCGTGGACGGCGCGCTGTCCGTCCGGTTCGACGCGCCGCAGTTCGCGGTGACGGTCGGTCAGTCGCTGGTGCTCTACGACGGGGACCGGCTGCTGGGCGGTGGCGTCATCCGCGTGCGCTCGCGCGACTGAGGCGGTCGGACTCGACGGCGAGTGAATCCATACGTCACCTCGTGTGTCGGCGGCTTACACTGTCGACCAGGAGGTCGTAATGGGAGTTCTGATCACGCTAGTCGTTCTGGCGGCGATCGTCGCGTTCGTCGTCGCCATCTACAACCGCATCATCACGCTGGAGAATCGTTTCGAGAACGCTTGGAGCCAGATCGACGTCCAGCTCAAGCGTCGCGCGGATCTCGTTCCGAACCTGGTCGAGACCGTCAAGGGCTACGCAGCGCACGAGAAGGGCGTGTTCGAGGAGGTCGCACGCTCGCGCCAGGCGATGATGAACGCCCAGACGCCGGACGAGGGCGCCGAAGCGGCGAACATGATGAGCCAGGCGTTGGGTCGCCTGTTCGCGATCAGCGAGGCGTATCCGGAGCTCAAGGCGAACGAGAACTTCCAGCTGCTGCAGGAGGAGCTGTCGGCGGTGGAGAACAAGATCGCCTACGCCAGGCAGTTCTACAACGACGCGGTGCTTCAGTACAACAACGCCATCGAGACGGTGCCCGGCGTGTTCATCGCGGGTCCGATGGGCAAGAAGGAACACGTCTTTCTGGAGATCGCCGAGGGCGACCGCGAGACCCCTCAGGTCTCGTTCGCTTGAGCTGAGCCGTGACGAAACCCGGATCCGCGCGCGTCCCGGACGTCATGACCGATCGCGCGACCGGGCGGCGCATCGACCTGTACGCGACGCAGGCCGCGAACCGGCAGGCGTCGTGGCTTCTCTTCCTCGCGCTCGCGGCGATCCTCGCGCTGATCGCGTGGCTGCTGGCCCTCGCCTTCGACCCGGCGGGGGCCGGCGTGTTCGTTGCGGTGGGTGTCGCGGTCGCGGGGGTCCAGAGCGTCGTGGCATGGGCGTACAGCGACAGGATCGCGTTGGCTGCGGCGGGTGCACGCCGCGCGAGTCGTGAGGAGCAGCGCTACCTGGTGAACGTCGCCGAGGCCGTCGCGATCGGGGCGGGCGTTCCGTCACCGCGCGTGTTCGTGATCGACGATCCGGCACCGAACGCGTTCGCGACCGGTCGCGACCCTTCGAACGCCGCGATCGCCGTGACGACGGGCCTGCTGGACCTGTTGGACCGGCAGGAGCTCGAGGGCGTGGTCGCGCACGAGATGGCGCACATCCGGAACTACGACGTGCGGTTCATGTCGTTCCTGGCTGCGACCGTGGGCGCGATCGTGGTGATCCGCGATCTGGTCTGGCGCTGGGTGCGTTTCGGCCGGCGACGCTCGTCGGGGGGCGGACGTGGCCAGCTGTTCGCGATGATCGCGGTGCTGGCGCTGATGGTGGTCGCGCCGATCATGGCGACCTTGCTGCATTTCGCGGTGAGCAGGCGACGCGAGTACCTCGCGGACGCGACTGCGGCGTACATCACGCGGAATCCTGAAGGACTGGCTGGTGCGCTCGGGAAGCTGCGTGACTACAGCGGTGCGCCGCTGCAGGCGAGCGAGGGCGTGCGACACATGTTCATCGTCAATCCGATCGCTCGCTTGAACGCTACGGGCTGGTGGTCGACGCACCCACCGATTCGGGAGAGGATCGATCGCTTGCGCAGGATGTGAGTCGAGGCGACGATCTCGACGTGAACGAGGTGCGCCCCGCCGGTCGAATCGGCGGGGCGCACCGCGGGGGGGGGGTCCAACCAGCGGGAGAAGTGGTAAGGCCACGTCTTGGCCCTACATCTTCTAGTCGGTA
>CAZHCI010000004.1:0-161 GCA_964530905.1 uncultured bacterium | reverse complement strand
GGTTTGGATCTATGGTTGGCGCGGTTTGTGTGTGGTGCCTACGAGCTCTACTTTAACTTGCGGCGCCCGGCGGTTCGATTCGGCGGGGCGCAGCTCGTGGTCCGGTGTTCGTGGTGCTGGTCGGGCGGCGTCGTCCCCAAGGCCGTCAGCCTCGAGTCGGC
>CAZHCI010000003.1:46221-56152 GCA_964530905.1 uncultured bacterium | reverse complement strand
TGGTACGTGCGGCGCTCGTCGTGCTCGCCCGCGATGTGGTCGTCCTCGAGGTTCGTCACGATCCCGACGTCGGTCCGAAGCTGCGCGAAGCCGGGGTCCGACTCGTCGACCTCGGCCACGAGGTGCGCTCCGCGCCCGAAGCGCATCACGCCGCCCAGCGACGGCAGCGTGGCGCCCAGCTGCACCGCGGGGTCGTCGCCGTGCCGCAGCAGGATGGTGGCGATCATGCCGCTCGTGGTGCTCTTGCCGTGCGTTCCGGTGACGCCGATGGCGCGGTAGCCGGCGAACAGCTCGGCCAGCAGGTCGATGCGCCGGTGGACCGGCACGCCGCGCCGCCTGGCTTCGAGCAGCTCGGGCTCGTCGGCGGCGATCGCCGCGCTGACGACCAGCGCGTCGACCCCGTCGAGATGCGAGGGATCGTGCCCGATCGCGACGTCGATCCCCTGCGCCCGGAGCTCGTCCGTCGTGGCGGTCGTCGCGGCGTCGCAGCCGGACACGCGGTGACCCGCCGCGCGGTAGTGACGGGCCAGGCCGCTCATGCTGACGCCTCCGACGCCCATGAAGTGCAGGTGCGTGCTCATCGTTCGCCTTCCTCGCTTCGGCTCGTGGACGTGGCCTGGGGCGCGCCCGTCCGGGCGGCGGCCTTAGCGACGTGCAGCAGGCGGGTCGCGGCCCCCGCGGGACTCCGCGTGGCGATCCTCCCGGACGCGAGCGCCCGCGTCTCGGCGTCCAGGAACGAGCGCCAAGCGTCCGCGATCGCCGCCAGATCGTCCTGGTCGACCGCGCGTCCGCCTCCCGCGGCGTCCACGGCCCTGGCATTGTGCCGCTGATGATCGTCGGCCGCGGTCGGCAGCGGAAGCATCACCACCGGCACGGCGTGGTACGCGGCCTCCGAGAGCGTACCCACCCCGGCGCGCACCACGGCCAGGTCCGCGGCCGACCAGGCCAGCGTGGCGTCCACGAAGCCGGTGGCACGGTAGTCGGGCAGGTCCGCGGTGGCGTCCGCGACGGCGTCGACCCAGCGAGGGCCGGTGGCGTGCAGCACGGTCCCGCGACTCTGCGGCGGAAGGCGCCGGTAGGCGGCGGGCACCGCCTCGTTGAGCGCCAGCGAGCCTTGCGAGCCGCCCATCGCCAGCGTGACGAGCCCGTCCTCGGGCAGGCCCAGCCGGCGCCGCGCCTCGCGGAGGTCCAGGCGCGCTTCGCGGACGGGAAATCCGACGGTCTCGACGTGCCTGGCGTGCGGTAGGCGCGGCGCCGCCTCGGGCAGCGCCAGCGCCACGGTGCGGGCCCTGGCGGCGAACCAGCGCGTCACCCGTCCGGGGAAGGCGTTCCCCTCGTGCAGGACCAGCGGGGTGCGACTCAGCACCGACGCGACGCAGCCGGGGAACGACGCGAAGCCGCCGAAGCCGACCGTGACGTCGGGGGCGTAGCGACGGGTGGCGGCGAGCGCGGCCCCCAGCCCGCGGAACGCACGCCACGCCTGGCGGGGATCGGGTCGCTGGCGGTCCCACTTGCCTGCCGGCACGCCGACGAACGGGACGCCTGCCTCGGCCGCCAGCCGCTCCTCCATCCCTCCCGCCGAGCCGATCAGCATCGCCTGGTGTCCGCTGCCCGCCGCCTCGGCCGCCAGCGCCAGGGCGGGGAAGACGTGTCCCCCGGTTCCACCGGCGGCCAGCAGGAGCTTCACGACGCCGCCTCGGCCGTGCGCGTCGCCTCGCGGTGCGCGGCGTGGAGGAAGCCGAACGCGATCGCGACCGAGACCAGGCTGTTCAGGCCGTAGCTCACGAACGGGAGCGGGATGCCGGTGATGGGAAGCAGGCCCGAGGCGACCAGCAGGTTCAGCGCGGCCTGGCCGCACAGGTACGCCGTCGCCCCGGCCGCCAGCAGGGCGCCGGGGCCGGCCTGCGCCGCCGCGATCCGAAGACCGCGCGAGGCGACGATCAGGTAGAGGACCACCAGCCCGGCCATCCCGGCCAGGCCCAGCGTGCGGCCGATCGAGATCGCGACCATGTCCGTCTCGGCCTCCGGCACGCGAACGGGCCTGCCTGCGCCGATGCCGATCACGCCGCCTTCGGTCAGCGCCTGGCGGGCTCGGAACGCCTGGTAGCTGGTGGTCTGGGTCGCCTCCTGGGCGCCCCAAAGGTCCGCGAAGCCGGTGATCCGATCGGACAGGTAGCCGAACTGTCCCAGGTACGGCCCGCCGATCACCAGCGCGATCAGCGCGGCCGCGGTCGAGATCGACAGCAGGCGGACCAACGTCGTGCCGGCCGCCAGCATCACCGCGAACGCCAGCGCGAACAGGAACAGCGCGGTGCTCACGTCGGGCTCGGCGACGATCAGTCCGGCGGCCAGACCGACGACGACCATCGGACGCCAGATCTGCCAGTCGCCCAGGTGATTGTGGAAGAACGCGGCCAGGTACGCGATCACGGCGACCTTCATCAGCTCCGACGGCTGGACCGAGATGCCGCCGATCAGCAGCCAGCGCTTCGCCTCGCTCCCCGCCGGCGAGACGCCGATGATCAGGACCAGCGCCAGCAGCGCCAGCGTGCCGCCGTACAGCCACGGGCTGGCCCGCACCACCCTGCGGACCGGGATGCGGGCGACCACCACGGTGAGGACCAGGGCGGCCGCTACCCGGAGCGCGTGCTCGACGCCCAGCTGCGGCGCCGCGGCGGTCACGCCCAGCACGCCCAGCGCGCCCAGCCAGATCTGCACGGTCAGGAGCAGGCGGTCCACGGCACCTCCCCGCTGAGCGCACGCACCGCGTCCCGGAAGACGCGTCCGCGCTCTTCGTGGTCACGGAACTGATCGAACGAGGCGGCCAGCGGCGCCAGCAGCACCGTCCCGCCGCCCCGCCCGCGCACCGTTTCGGCGCCCAGCCGCACCGCGGCGCTCATCGCCGTCCGGCCGTCCGCGTCGGGGACGACCCGACCGGGCGCGTCGAAGGCGAACGCGCGGACGAACCTGGGCCCGGCCTCGCCGATCCCGATCACCTGGGCGACGCGTCCGGGAACGAGCGCCCGGACGGCGTCCGGATCCGCGCCCTTGTCGCGGCCGCCGACGATCCAGGCGATCGGGGGCGTCGCCGCCTCGAGGGCCGCCGCGACGGCGAGCTCGCGCGTGGCGATCGAATCGTCGACGAAGCGGACCCCGCAGCGCTGGGCGACCAGCTCGTGCCGTCCCGGCTCGGAGGTCAGGGCGGGGATCGTCGCGGCGATCGCCGGGGGCGGGGCGCCGGCCGCTTCCGCCGCCGCGGCGGCGGCGAGCAGGTTGGCGCGCTGGTGCCGTCCCGGTGGCCCGAGGGCCGCGACCGGACCCAGATCGTGCTCTCCCAGCACGATCCGCTCGTCGCGGATGCGCGCGTGCGCGGACGTCGAGGTCAGGCCGTACCGCACGACCCGCGCCGGCGTGCCTCGGCCCCAGGCGTCCTGCAGCGGATCGTCGGCGTTCAGCACGGCCGTGTCGGTGGGCTCCAGGTGCGCCAGCAGGCGCCGTTTGAGCGCGTGGTAGGTCGCCAGGTCGCCGTGGCGATCCAGGTGGTCCCGCCCCAGCACCGTCACCACCGCGATGCGGGGGTGAAGCGTGGGACAACGCTCCAGCTGGAACGACGACATCTCGGTCACCAGCCAGCGTCCCGGCTCGGCCACGGCCGACAGCGCGGGATCGAGGTTTCCGCCGGCGACGGCGTCGATCCCCGCGGCGCGGAGCATCGCCTCCGTCCAGCGGGTCACGGTTCCCTTTCCGGCGGTACCGGTCACGCCGAGGATCGGCGCGTCGATCGTGCGGGCCACCCACTCGACCTCGCCGATCGTCTCGGTCCCGCCCGCGCGCAGGCGCACCAGGTCGGGATGATCGATCGGAACGCCGGGCGCGGCGATGCACAGGTCGGCGCCGCTGGCCAGCGGGTCGCCTACGCGCGTCCAGCCTGCGCGTGCGGCCTCTCGCACGTCGGCGCCGTCGCCGCGCCGGTCGTACCAGACCGGCTCGTGACCCTGGCGGTGCAGCAGCCGCCCGGCCGCCAGGCCGCTGCGGCCCAGCCCGTAGAGCAGCACCTTCACGCCGACGCCTCCGCGGCGCCGGGAACGCGGATCGGGCCACGACCGTGCGACGCTCTCGGCCGGCACGAGCTCACCATCGCCGGCTCACCACCACGAGCGCGAGGCGACGGCCACGGCGGTCGCGAGGGCCGTCACGATCCAGAAGCGGAGCACGACGCGGGTCTCGGGCCAGCCGGAGAGCTCGAAGTGGTGGTGCAGCGGGCTCATGCGAAGCAGCCTGCGGCCCCCGGTCGCGCGGAACCAGGCGACCTGGACGATCACCGACACGACCTCCAGCAGGGGGACGACCGCCAGGATCGGGATCCTCCACACGTCGCCGTGCACGATGGCCAGTCCGGCGATCGCCGCGCCCAGCGCCTCCGCGCCCACGCCCCCCATGAACAGCCGGGCGGGATGCGCGTTGAACCAGAGGAAGCCGAGGAGCGAGCCCAGCAACGCCGCCGCGAGCGGATCGCCCCAGAACGCCAGCAGCATCGTGGCCGCCACCCCGGCGGCGAGGCCGTCGAGGCCGTCGGTCATGTTGAGCGCGTTCACCGTTCCCACGATCACGAACGCCAGGCCCAGCACGTCCAGCCACGGCACGCCGAACAGCTCGCGACCGCTCCCGACCGCCCAGCCCGCGAACGCCAGCGCGACGGCTCCCTGGCCGACCAGGCGCCAGCGCGCCAGCACCCCGGTCGAGGCGTCCTCGCCCGCGGCCAGCGAGCGCTTGCGGCGCAGCGAGGTCAGGTCGTCCCAGAGTCCCAGAACGGCCGAGGCCACGATCAGCGCCACCACCGCCCAGCCGCCCGCGCCGGCGAGGTCGGCCGGCGCGGGCGAGGCCCGTCCGGGCAGGGGCGTGGGCAGGGCCGAGCCGCCGGCCAGGACGGCCATCATGATCACCGTGGCCGCCGCCAGGAACGGCGCGCCGCCCATCGTCGGCGTGCCCTCCTTGGCGAGGTGCCCGCTGGGCCCGTCGCGCCGCACGGCCTTTCCCCAGCCGCGCGTCCTGGCCAGGGAGAGGAACACGCCGGTGGCGAGCCAGGCGAGCAGCGCGGAGGCCGCCACCAGCCCCGCCGCGCTCACCGGGGGGCCTCGCCATCGGTCAGGACCGCGACCAGACGCTCGAAGCGAAGGCCGCGCGACGCCTTGACGAGGATCGTGCCCTCGCGCGGGAGCCGCGACACCGCCGCGCGCATCGCGCCCTCGTCCAGCACCTGCGCCTCGGGGTTGCCGCTGCGCAGCGCGTCGCCGTGCTTTCCGAGGAACAGCACGCGCTCCAAGCCGCGGGTCGCCTCGCCCAGCTCCCGGTGGTAGCGCGCCGCGTCGCTCCCGAGCTCCAGCATCTCGCCCAGGACGGCCACGCGGGGGGCCGGCGCGGCGCGCAGCAGCTCCAGCGCCTGCAGCGCGGAGGCGGGGTTCGAGTTGTAGCTGTCGTCCACCACGGTCACGCCGGGAAGGCGCCGGATCTGCAGCCGTCCGGGCTCCAGCACGGCGCGTTCCAGGCGCTGCGCGGCCGGCTCCAAGGGAAGCCCGAGCAGGTCCGCGGTCGCGAGGGCGCCCAGCGCGCTCTCGGCCACGCCGCGACCGACGCCGGGCAGCCTGACGCGCAGGCCGCGGCGCCGCTCCGGGCGTTCGAGCCGCAGCTCGGCCACGAACGGGTCGTGGTCGGGCCCGCCGGCGACGCGGCCGCTCCACGGCGCGTCCACGTTCAGCCCGTAGCGCACGACGCGGTCCGCCAGCTCGCGCGGAAGCGCGCGCCAGGCGGCGTCCGCCGCCAGGCCGCGGGGAGCGGCCCGCAGCAGCCCTGCCTTCTCGTGGGCGACGGTGGCCTCGTCGCGAAGGCCGTCCAAGTGACTCGCCGCGACGCGCGTGAGCAGCCCGACGTCGGGGCGAACGAGGTCGGTCAGCTCGGCCATCTCGCCGATGCGGTCGATGCCGAGCTCCAGCACCAGCGGCCTGCCGTCGTCGTCGTTCCACGCCCGCATCAGGCGACCGGCCAGCGCATGCGGCGTGTTCAGGTTGCCTTCCGACGCGCCTGCGCCCAGCGCCGCGGCCAGCAGCGCCCGGGCGGTGGTCTTGCCCGCCGACCCGGTCACTCCGACCACCGGACCGGTCAGGCGACCCCGCGCGAAGCGGCCCAGCCGCAGCAGCGCTTCGCCCGGGTCGGCGACGGCGAGCCCCATCGGGTGGGGCCGGTCGGAGACGATCAACGCCGCGCCCGCGCTCAGCGCCGCGTCGGCGTGGACGATCCCGTGGTGGTCCGCTCCGGGAAGCGCGAAGAAGGCGTCGCCGGGGCGGACGCGGCCGCTGTGGTGCGTCGCTCCCGAGACCGGGAGATCCGGATCGGACGGGGCGGCGGCGCCGATCAGCTCGGCGAGAGCGGCGGCGGACAGGCGTGCGTGGCGCATGGGGTCGAAGGGGCTCATCGGACGATGCGTACGCTACCCGTCCAGGCGACGGCGCGTCCACGCGGACGGAACGGAGCGGGCACAGGTCGTCACGGCGCGGTCGCGGGCGACCCGGCCAGCCGCTCGGGCTCGGGCGCGACGCCCCAGTGCGCGACGACCTCGCTCCCGATCGCGCGGAACAACGGCGCGGCGACGTAGGTGCTCGACGAGCTCTCGGTCGGCTTCTGCAGCATGACGACCATCACCACGCGGGGCTGCTCGGCCGGGAACATGCCGGCGAACGTCAGCGAGTACCAGCCGTCGGGGTAGGTGCCCTGCTCGGACGAGTAGATGTCGGCCGTGCCGGTCTTGCCGGCGACGGTCACGCCCGGGATCCGGGAGCTCCGCAGCCCGCTCTCCTCGACGGTGTAGCGGAGCATGCCGCGCACCGTGCGGGCCACCTCGCTCGACAGGACGCGGTACCGCTCGGGGCTCGCCTCCTCCTCGACCAGGCGCGGGGGGACGTAGACGCCGTCGTTCGCGAAGATGGCGTACGCCGCGGCCAGCTGCAGCGGCGTGGTCGCGACGCTCTGGCCGATCGTGACGGACGCCTGGTCTTGCGGGACCCACTCCTGCCACGCGTTGAGCGTTCCCGGGCTGGTGTACGCCGAGCGGATCGGCAGCGACTGACCGAAGCCGTAGTGACGAAGCCAGGCGTGGAGCTCGTTGGCCTCGAACCGCTCGGTCAGGTTCAGCATCGCGGTGTTGCTGCTGTAGCGGAGCACGTCGCGCACCTCGAGCTCGTCGGGGTGCCGGGCGACGTCCCGGAACGTCTTGTCGCCGACGCGCAGGTAGGCGGGCGCGTCCACCGTCTCGGTCGGCTCGAGCCGACCGCTCTGGAGCAGCGCGGCGATGACGAACGGCTTCATCACCGAGCCCGGCTCGTACTGCCGCAGGAACGCCTGGTTGGAGATCGCCTCGCGACCGTACTCGCCCTGCCGGTTGGGATCGAACGTCGGGTAGCTCGCAGCGCTCAGGATCCGGCCGGTTCCGACCTCGAGCATCACGACGCTGCCGTTCTCGGCCCCGTTCGCGACGACGCTGGCCTCGAGCTGTCGCTCGGCGGCGGCCTGCAGGATCGGGTCGATCGTCAGGCTGGCGTCGAGTCCGGCCTGCAGTCGCGTGTCCAACGTGTACTCGACCCCTTCGAGGCCGTAGCGTCCGTCCGGCTGCACCGCGCCCGAGAACCCGACGACGTGCGCGGCCAGCGAGCCTTGCGGGTAGTGGCGCGACGCGACGTCGCCCTCGGCCAGGACGGTCCCGTCGGCCGCCAGCACGCGGCCCCGCTCGGGCGCGATCACGGGCGGCGTCGGCCAGGTCGGCGCGCCGCCCTGCTGCAGGCCGAAGCCCGCGAGGGCGGCCAGCAGCGGAAAGGCGATCAGCAGAAGCAGGAGGGGCCGCCGCGCCAGACGCAGCTCCAGCTCGGGGGCGGGTGGGATCGCGCGTCTCAACGCCATTGCGTTCGCACCTCCAAGCCGGTGGGCTCGGGCGCCGGGGGGCGCGGGGCCGGCAACGGCAATACGTGCTCGACGGTCTCGATCTCGGGGGCGGGAACCATGTCGTGCGCTTGCGCCCAGCGGGCGACGGCCAGGGGCCCCTGGACGGCCGCGGCGCGGGCGCGCAGGGCGACGATCTCGCGGCGCGTGGCTTCGCGCTGCTCCATCAGGGTCAGCTCGCGGTCCAGCAGTCCCTGGTTCGCGGCGCCCAGCGCGGCGAGCGCCAGCATCATCGCGACGTACACGGGGACCGCCCGGATCGCGCGGCGGATCACGGCGTGGCCTTTTCGGCGACGCGCAGCTTGGCGGCGCGGGCGCGGGGGTTGGCGTGGATCTCCTCGTCCGTGGCGACGACGGGACGTTTCGTGAGCGGCGTCATGCGGCTCGAGGCGAGCAGGAAGTGCTTGACGATCCGGTCTTCGAGGCTGTGGTACGCCAGGACCGCCAGCCGCCCTCCGGGCGCCAGGACCCGCGCGGCGGCCTCGAGTCCCTCCTCGAGCGCGCCGAGCTCGTCGTTCACGACGATGCGCAGCGCTTGGAAGGTGCGTCTCGCGGGGTGATCGCGGCGGGGTCCGGACGGGTAGGCGGCGCGGACGACGTCGGCCAGGCGCGCGGTCGTGCGGATGGGCGCCTCGTCCCGGGCCGTGACGATGGCGCGCGCGATGCGGCGGCTGTGACGTTCCTCGCCGTAGCGGTAGAGGAGCGCGGCCAGCTCGGCCTCGCTGGCCTCCGCGACCAGATCGGCGGCGCTGCGGCCCTCCGAGCTCATCCGCATGTCCAGCGGACCTTCCTGCCGGAACGCGAAGCCGCGCTCGGCCTCGTCGAGCTGCATCGAGGACACGCCGAGGTCCATCAGGATGCCGTCGGGGGCGGGAACGCCGTGCGTCGCGAGCAGGCGCTCGAGGTCGCGGAAGTCGCCACGCGCGAACCGCAGCCGGTCGTCGCCGATCGCCGCCGCGCGCTCGGCGGCGCCGGGGTCGCGGTCGATCGCGAACACGTTCGCTCCGGCCTCCAGGAGGGCACGGGCGTGACCTCCGGCGCCGAACGTCGCGTCGACGATCCACGTGCCGGGACCGGGGCGGAGCGCCTCGAGGCAGGCGTCGGCCATGACGGGGACGTGGTCCGCGTCGCGCGTCACCCGATCAGCTCCGAGAGCAGGTCGGGCGCGGGCGGCTGGGTCTGGACTTCTGCGAGGGCGTGCTGCCAGCGCTGCTCGTTCCAGAGCTCGAGTCGGTTGGGTGCTCCGGCCACGATCACCGAGCCGTGGGCGGCGTCGACCTCGGCGAACGAGCGCAGCGTGGCGGGCACGGTGATGCGGCCCGCCGCGTCGAGCTTCGCCTTGGCGGCGCCGGAGTAGAAGAAGCGCACGAAGGCGCGCGCGTCACGGTCGGTCAGCGGGAGCTCCTCGAGGCGCCCTTCGATCCTGCGCCACGCGGCGATGGGGAAGACGTACAGGCACCCTTCCATCCCACGGGTGACGACCATGCCGTCTTCGACGAACTCGCGGAACGGAGGCGGGACGATGACGCGTCCCTTGTCGTCCACCGCGTACTGGTGCTCGCCGAACGGCATCCGTGCCTCGTCTCCCACCGTGGAGTCGGTCTCGCCCCTCCGCCCGGGCCGGTCGCTTCCCGGTTCGGAGTCGTCGTGGACGGGCTTCCCCCGCGATGGCCGAGTCTAGCATGAATTTCCCACGGATTCCCACACTTCTCCACTGACCCTCGCGAAGTGTGACGGATTTGCCACGGTCCTCCCACCGCCATCGGGACGACGAGCGGCGATCCGCGGTGGATGCCGCGGATCGCCGCTCGTTCGGGCTCGTTCGGACGCGATCGGGTCGGAGCCGGTCGACGGCGCGACCGGGCTCGCGCACGCTCGCGGGCGGTCGGCGCCGTCCGCCGGGGACTCCGGGGGATACACCACGGTCAGCCGGCTCAGCCCACCG
>CAZHCI010000003.1:0-46211 GCA_964530905.1 uncultured bacterium | reverse complement strand
GGGGTGGGCCCCCCCGGCCCCCCCGCCCGTTCTGGCTCGTTCGGACGCGATCGGGTCGGGGTTCGTCTAGGGTGCGCCGGGGCTCGCGCAGGCTCGCGGCCGGCCGGTCGGCGCCGGCCGCCGGGGACTACACCACGGTCAGCCGGCTCAGCCCACCGGCGCGCAGCGCCTCGGCGTAGCCGGCCATCTCGTCGGGCCGCGGCTCGCGCACCGTCCGTGCGACGGGACGCACGCCGTGCTTGCGGAAGCCGATCACCTTGACGTGGACGCCCGGGTCCAGCTCACCGAGCCACGCGGCGGTCCGGCGCAGCTGGTCGGGCCCGTCGTTCACGCCCGGAAGCAGCAGCAGCCGGACTTCATGAAGCTTGCCGCGCCCGGCCAGCAGCCGGAGCGACGCCAGGACCGACGCGTTCGACCGGCCGGTGATGCGCCGGTGGACCTCCGGGTCCAACGCCTTCAGATCGATCATCGCCCCGTCCAGCACCGGGTCCAGGTCGTCCCACACCCGGCGCGGCGCTGCGCCGTTGCTGTCCACGAAGCGGGTCAGGTGGCCCAGCCGATCGTCGGCCTTCAGCGCCGAGAAGAACGCGCGAACGAAGCCGGGCTGCTGCGTCGCCTCCCCGCCCGAGACGGTGACGCCCGAGAGGAACGGTGCCGGGGCGCGGACCCTCTCGACCAGCTCCGTGACGGAGAGCCAGCGGGCCTTGGGCGTGCTGTCGTACGGGCACACCTCGATGCACAGGTCGCCTCCGGTGCAGCTCGCCCGGTTCCAGTGGACGACGCCGCCCTCGACCGACAGCGCACCGGACGCGCAACGATCGACGCAGATCCCGCAGTCGTTGCAGACCTCGATCGTGTACGGGTTGTGGCAGGCGATGCAGTCGAAGTCGCAGCCTTGCAGGAACGCCACGAACCGGTTGCCCGGGCCGTCGACGGAGGAGAACGGCAGCGTTCCGGAGACCAGCCCCCGGACCGAGCCCTCCGTCACGAGCCGGCGAGCCGTTCGGCGGCCACGACCCGCTTCGTGGCGCGCTGCGAGCAGTGCGCCACGGCCTCGTTGCCCGCGCCCAGGAAGGTGCTGCCGTGCCGGGCGCCCGTCTCGATGCGGTCGAGGTCGCTCTTGCGCACCAGGTAGCCGGTGATGCGGATGAACTCGTTCGAGTCGAGGTTGAACGTGAACTCGCGCATGCCGCCTGCGAACGCTCCGCGGATCACGTCGACGACGGCCTCGGGGTTGCGCTTCGCGGTGTCGTCGAAGTGGACGATGTCGCTGACGCCCGACGCGAACAGCTCGTGGTGGGGGGCGACCGCCCCGATGTGCCGGAACAGGTCGGGCTCGGTCCCGATCGGGATGCGGGTGCCGGCGGTGACGCCGACGTCGCTGTCGATCCCCGACTGGGCGTGCATCATCGCGCGCCCGCCGAACCCGTCGCAGTACGGCTGCCGGCGCTCGGCCACCTGGGCGGCGACGGCGCGCGTGATGCGGTACGAGAGCTCGTTCGCTGCGTCGTCGTGCCCGTACCGGCCCGCCTGGCCGTCCCGCTCCATCAGCCGGTCCACCGCCTCCGCCAGGCCGAAGACGCCGAACATCGCGGAGAAGCGATCGAGCGACACCAGGCCCTCCCGCACCAGCCAGTCGTGCTCGAAGAAGCCGGCGCGCTCGACGAGGTGGCGGATGCGTGCCTCCATCAGCTCGGCGGTCGCCTCGACGTAGCGGGGAAGGCTGTCCGTGAAGAAGTCCTCGGTGGAGCCGCGGTGGTGCGCCACCGCCTCGCGCAGGTTCAGCCGGACCAGCGTGTGCGCGCCGCCCCCGATCTTGAGCGAGTTGTAGCAGCTCACCGCGGCGTAGCTCTCGCCGTGGTCGCCGGCCATCATGTCGTGGTTCACGAAGTGCGGCTTGGCGCACGCGAACACGGTCTCGACCGCGTCGAGCAGCAACGCGTCCGGCGTGACGCCGGGCTGCACCTTGAGGGTGATGTTGGGCACCACCTGCTTCAGCTCCCGCTCGAGCCGCAGGACCGCGCGCGCGAACGGCGTGTCGTGCGGGCCGAGGTCCGTATGCGCGAACGCATCGGGGACCATCCGGTCGAGCGCACGCCAGAACGGTTTCAGGACGGGCACGATCTCCTCGGCGGCCATCCCCTTCACGTACGGCGCGAGAACGGTGTCGAGGTCGCCGAGGTAGACCGGGTAGCCGGTGATCGAGGGGACCTGGGCGTACATCGATGCCAAGAACCAGAGCGCCTCGTGCAGGTCGGCGGGCGGAGGCAGCTCCAGGTACGCCGACCCCTCGTGCAGCGCCTTCGCGTAGTCGGGAAGCAGGTAGCGGGGGCGGTAGGGAGCGTTGCCCTCGTACATGTCGCACACGATCCGCTGTGCCAGCGCCTCTTCGCAGGCGGCGCCGACGGGCGGCATCGCGAGCAGGTTCTCGGCGTGGACCGCGAGCTGCTGGACGCGTTGCCGGTACGACAGCGACGGATCCTCGATCACCTGTCGGACGAGCGCGCGCGTGCCGGCATCGATCGACGGCAGGGCCGCGGACGAGGTGCCTGATCGCGTCGCTTCGAGCGGTTCTTGGGGCGCCATGAGATCCTCCGACGATGTCCGACGAGGCGGACGCGGTCCGCTCCCTCCGGAGCGGCCGACGTACCCGCGTTGGCTCACTCTAGCCCGTCCGCGAGGCCGCGCGCCGGGCCGCCCGAGGCCGGACGATGCGCACGAGAACGCGGGCGAGAGGAGACCTCTCGCCCGCGCATGCAGGTCGGACCGATAAGCCGGGTTTTGTCGCCGCCCCGGAGGGCGGGTCCGATCATCTGTCTGGGACGCACGTCGCCGTGCGCCTCTAGCGGTCAACCCGGAGATGTTGGCGGGCCGGGCTAGCCCTCTCTCCCTATCGGACCTTGCACCGGGTGGGGTTTACCTAGCTACCCCTGTTTCCAGGGGCACTGGTGCGCTCTTACCGCACCGTTTCACCCTTACCGCGTCCAGAGGACGTGGCGGTCTGCTTTCTGTTGCACGTGCCGTCGCCTTACGCGCCCAGCGGTTGGCTGGCACCCTGCCCTACGGTGCCCGGACTTTCCTCGGAGGCGGGTCGCCCCCGCGATCGGATGGTCCGCCCTGCGAACGAGAATCGTAGCACGGGAAGGGGCCCCGCGTCGGCGCGGGGCCCCGTACCGGGCGTTCGCGATCAGACCGGACCGGCTCCCGCGTCAGCGTCGGATCACTCGTACGGCTGAACGACGATGTCGCCGTCGACGACGGCCTGCTTGATGCCGGCGATCTGGTCGATCACGCTCTGCGGGATGAGCGGCTCGTTGTACTCGTCCAGCGCCCAGTCCACGCCGTCCTCGGCCAGACCGAGGACCTGGATGCCGGCGGTGAACTCGCCGTTCACGACGTCGTACGCCGCGTTCTCGGCGGCCACGTCGACGCGCTTGAGCATGCTGGTGAGCCCGTGGTTCAGGGTCGAGGGATCGGAGTCGGTGTCGCCGCGGAAGTTCTGGTTGCTGTCGACGCCGATGAAGAACAGCGGCTCGGCGCCCTCGCCGCACTCCGCCGCGTAGGCGTCGTAGACCGGAACGTCCTGCAGCGGCGTGTCACGGACCGAGCCCGAAGGATCGAAGCACATCTCCTCGGTCACGAAGTCGATCACGCCGTTGCCCGAGGCGCCGGCGGCGGCGTAGATGATGTCCGCTCCCTGCGCACGCTGCGAGGAGGCGAGCTCCTTGGCGCGCGCCGGATCGTTCCAGGCCGACGGCGTCGTGCCGACGTAGTTGCTGATGATCTCGCAGTCCGGGCAGGCGGACGTCACGCCCTGCTGGTAGCCGATGTCGAAGTTGCGGATCAGCGGGATGTCCATCCCGCCGACGAAGCCCACCACGCCGGTCCGCGTCATCAGGCCGGCCAGGTAGCCGACCAGGAAGCCGCCCTCGTGCTCCTTGAACAGCACGCTGCGGACGTTGTCGGCCTCGACCACGCCGTCGATGTTGACGTAGCTCGTGAACGGGAACTCCTGCGACACGTTCGCGATCGAGTCGGATTGCGAGAAGCCCGGCGCGACGATCAGCTCGGCGCCCTGCTCGGAGATGCTGCGAAGGCCCTGGGCCGAGGTGTCGGGCGTGCCCTCGAACTCGAGCAGGTCGATCTCGAGGCCCTGTTCCTCTTCGAGGGTCTCGACCCCGCGGACCAGACCACGCCACGTTCCCTCGTTGAACGAGCCGTCGAACTTGCCGCCGGCATCGAACACGATGCCGAACACGTAGTCCTGGGAGGTCGCGAAGCCGAGTGCGAGGGCGGCGACCATGACGATGATTCTGCGCATGCGATGTCCTCCGTGGGGGAGCTAGACGTGATGGGGCGTTCCCGCGCAGAGTATAGCGCACACGGCTCGCGGCACGGCCGGAATCCGAGCGCTGGACGGCGCCGCTATACTGCGCCGATGACCGACGATCCCGCTCGCCGCGCGGAGCGGCTCCGCGACCGGATCCGTGACGCGAACCGTCGCTACTTCGTGCTCGACGATCCCGACCTCGGCGACGCCGAGTACGACGCGCTGGTCCGCGAGCTGCGCGAGCTCGAGGTCGCGCACCCGGAGCTGCGCGACGCCTCGTCGCCCACGCAGGCCGTCGGCGCCGAGCCGGCCGGCGAGCTCCGCACGGTGCGGCACGGCGTTCCGATGTACTCGCTGGACAACGCCTTCGACGAGACCGATCTCGAGGCGTTCGAGGGCCGGGTCAAGCGGACGCTGGGCAGCGACCGAGAGGTCGTCTACCTGGCCGAGCTCAAGATCGACGGCCTGTCGGTGAACCTGCGCTACGAGCGCGGCACGCTGGCCTGGGCCGCGACGCGGGGCAACGGGCGCGAGGGCGAGGAGATCACCCCCAACGTGATCGCCATCGCCGGGCTGCCGCGGACGATCCGGGACGCGCCCGACGAGCTCGAGGTGCGGGGCGAGATCTACCTCTCCAAAGCCGAGTTCGCGCGCATCAACGAGGCGCGCGAGGAGGCGGGCGAGCGACCGTTCCGCAACCCCCGAAACGCAGCGGCCGGCACCGTGCGGCAGTCCGATCCCTCCGTCGCCGCCGCCCGCAACCTGCGCGCCTTCTTCTACGGCGTCGGCCGGCCCGAGGCGCTGGGCGTGGGCGGCCAGGAGGCCCTGCTCGAATGGCTCGAGGCGCGCGGCTTCCGGGTGAACGACCAGCGCTCGCGCGTGGCCGGCCTGGCCGCCGCACGACGCCGGATCGGCGAATGGACCGCCCTGCGCTCCGAGCTGCCCTACGACGCCGACGGCGTCGTGCTCAAGGTCGACGACCTCGCGCTGCAGCGCGAGCTGGGCGAGACCAGCCGCGCGCCGCGCTGGGCGATCGCCTGGAAGTTCCCTGCCGAGGTGGCCACGACGACGCTGCTCGGGATCAGCGTCCAGGTGGGACGCACGGGCAAGATCACCCCCGTCGCCGAGCTCGAGCCGCGCATGCTCGAGGGAACCGAGGTCGCGCGCGCCACGCTCCACAACCCGGGGTTCGTGCGGGACCTGGACCTCCGGGTGGGCGATGCGGTCGCCGTGCACAAGTCGGGCGGGATCATTCCCGAGATCCTCCGCGTGGACCTCGGTCGCCGCCCGCCGGACGCGGAGCCGTGGCATCCGCCGGAGCGGTGTCCCGCCTGCCGGTCCGAGCTCGTGCGCGACGGCGCGAACCTGCGCTGCGTGAACCCGGACTGCCCCGCGCAGCGGCTGGAGCGTCTGAGCCACTGGGCCAGCCGGCGCGCCCTGGACATCGACGGCCTCGGAGAGCGAAGCGTGGAGCAGTTCGTGGACGCCGGCCTCGTCGCCTCGCTGCCGGAGCTGTACGACCTCGACGAGGCGCGACTGACGGCGCTGGACGGCTGGGGCGAGGTCTCGGCCCGCAACCTGGTGCGCGAGCTCGACGCGTCGAGGACGCCGCCGCTCGATCGCTTCCTGGTGGGACTCGGCCTTCCGCAGGTCGGGCCGCGCACCGCCGACGCGCTGGCTCGGCGGTTCGGCAGCCTGGACGCGCTCCTGGCCGCCGACCTCGCGACGCTCGAGGCCGTGCCCGACGTGGGCGAGGCCACCGCCCGCCTGGTGCGCGACGCCTTGGACCGCGACGCCATGCGGGCCACCCTGAGCGGCCTGCGCGAGCGCGGCGTGTGGCCGCGCGAGGTCGAGGACGTCGGCCGCGGCGACGCGCTGGCGGGCGTCACGATCGTGCTGACGGGAGCGTTGTCGCGTCCACGCGACGAGGTCGCCGCGGCCCTGGAGGCGCAAGGGGCCCGGGTGACCTCCTCGGTGAGCCGCAAGACCGACCTGGTCGTGGCCGGCGACGATCCCGGCAGCAAGGTCGACAAGGCCCGTGACTACGGCGTCGCGGTCGTGGGCGAACGAGGCTTGGCCGACGAGGTCCGCGAGCGCGGCGGGAGCTGGCCGCCGGCAGGATGGACGTCGTGATCGAGTTCGCTGGCACGGTCTGGCACGAGCTGCTCCGTAGCCTGGGAGAGGCGTTCACCCTGGTCCGCGGCGACGGCGTCGCGGTCGTGGACGTGGGGGCGCTCACGGTCCGCCTGCTGGTCTCGGTGCTCGTGGTGCTGCTCGCCTGGCTGGCGTACGGCCTGGCCCGCCGCACCCTGGCCTGGACGCTACGCCGCACGCGCTTCCCCGAGGCCGCCCGCGCGCCGCTGTTCCTCGCGCTGCGCGCCGTGGTCGCGGTGCTCGCGTCGCTGGCCGTGCTGGGGCAGTTCGGCGTGTCCAGCGCGCTGCTCGGCGACGCCGCGCTGGCGGCCGTCTTCGCGTTCGCGTTCTACCTGGTCTGGTGGACCGGCAACCGGGTGCTCCAGGCCACCGTCGATCGTGCCGGCCTGGATCGCTCGCTGCGTCAGCTTCTGAGGAACATGCTCGCGGTCACGGTCGCCGCGGTGGGCTTCGTGATGGTGATGGACCAGTTCGGCGTGAACGTTCTGGCCGCGGTCACGGCGCTGGGCGTCGTGGGCATCGCGGTCGGCTTCGCGGCGCAGGAGACCCTGTCGAACTTCATCGCCGGCGTCACGCTGCTGATCGAGCGTCCCTTCCGGCTGGGCGAGTGGGTGGACGTGGGCGGCAAGGTCGGCCGGGTCGAGGCGATCCGGCTTCGCACCACGCTGATCGTCGACCGCGACAACGTCCACACCATCATCCCCAACGCGCAGGTGGCCGCCGGCCAGATCGTCAACCTGTCCGGCGGCGGGCCGTTGCGGCTCCGGATCGAGCTCGGCATCGCCTACAAGGAGTCGGCGGCCGAGGCGCGCGAGACGCTTCTCCCCGTGCTGCGCGCTCACGCCGACATCCTGCGCGGCGGCCGCTACGAGCCCAGCGTGCTGGTGACCGGCCTGGGCGCGAGCTCGGTCGACTTGACGGCGTTCGTGTGGATTCCGCCCGAGAAGATCGCCGTGCAGCCGCGCATCGCAGGCGAGCTCGTGGAGCGCGCCAAGGAGGCGCTGGACCGTGCCGGGATCGAGATCCCCTTCCCGCACCTGCAGCTGTTCGTCGACGACGCGAAGGGGCTGGCGCCCGTGTTGGCGCCGTGGGCGCCACGACCGGACGCCGACCGGGCGTCCGGCGACGTCGCAGGCGCGTCGAGCGGGCCGGCCGACGCCTGAGGGCGACCCCGGACGGGGGTCGCCGAGGCGAGAACGGCGGTCAGAACAGGATTCGGTCCCAGGCCATCTCGTCCAGCGGCCGGAACACGTCGGCGTACTCCATCAGCACGCCCGCCGACTGGTTTCGGAACATCGCGACCTCGACCTGCTTGCCGCGGCGCTTGATCGCCTCGACCAGCTCGACGTAGTCGCCGTCGCCCGACACGATCACCGCCTCGTCGTACGCGCCCTCGTACGCCAGGCTCAGCGCCTCGACGGCGATCGAGACGTCGATGCCCTTCTCGACCAGCGAGCCGTCGCTGCGGCGGTGCAGCCGGCCGAGCCGAACGGTCACGTACGGAATCCGGCGCAAGCTCTCGAAGAAGCGCGCCTGCCCGTCGCGCAGGTCCTCGTCGTAGTCCTCGGTGAGGGGCGCGTTGTAGTAGTAGCAGCGGACCAGGTAGCGGTCGCCGCGAAGCTGCCCGATCAGCTCCCCGAGGTTGACCCGGGTGTTCGACAGGTTCTCGCGCATGCCGTTGTAAAGATTGCTTCCGTCGATGAAGATTGCCAAGCGCCTCTGCACGGATCACCTCGTCCGGTTCCATACCAGGAAAGGAAGATAGGGGAGGCCGCCTGGGCGGCCGGCTGAACGCCGACCAGCATATACCCCGCCGGTACGCGCGTGCCGGGGGACGCCTGCTATCGTTCCGGCATGGCACCCACGACCCGCGTCGAATCGTTCGACCTCGATCACACCAAGGTCCGCGCACCGTACGTCCGCCTGGCTGGCCGCAAGCGGGGCCCGCGCGGCGACGCCATCAGCAAGTGGGACCTCAGGCTGGTCCAGCCCAATCGCGCCGAGGTCCCCACCGGTCCGCTCCACACCATCGAGCACCTGCTGGCCGGCTACCTCCGCGATGCGCTGAGCGACGCCGACGCCGAGGTGATCGACGCCAGCCCGATGGGCTGCCGGACCGGCTTCTACCTCACGCTGCTAGGCGAGCCGGAGGCCGATACGGTCCGGTCCGCCTTCGCCCTGGCGCTGGGCGAGGTGGCCCGGCACGACGGCGAGATCCCCGGCTGCTCGCCCGAGCGCTGCGGCAACTGGCGGGACCACTCCCTTCCAGGCGCCCGCGCCTGGGCGGCCGACGTGCTGAACGAGGGCATCGTGGTCCAAGAGACGATCCTGCTGCCGTGAGCCGCGCGAGCGCCGGTCGCCGGAGGCACAGGGCTCTCATGAACGCCTGTGGCATCGTTCGGTCATGGAGCGCAGACCGCTGGTTCTGATCGTCGAGGACGAGAAGGAGATCGCGAAGTTCATCGACCTCGAGCTTCAGGCCGAGGCGTACGACACCGTCGTGAGCTACGACGGCGTGACGGGACTGAGCAAGTTCCGAGAGCTGAACCCCGACCTCGTGGTGCTGGACCTGATGCTTCCGGTGCTCGACGGCCTCGAGGTCGCACGCCGGATCCGCAAGACCAGCAATACGCCGATCATCATCCTCACCGCGAAGGACTCCGTCGACGACAAGGTCACGGGGCTCGACTCGGGCGCGGACGACTACCTCGTCAAGCCGTTCTCGATCGAGGAGCTGCTGGCCCGGGTGCGCGCCCATCTGCGCCGGGTGAACCCCGCCGTCACCGGCGAGGTGCGCGTCGCCGATCTGGTGATGAACCTCGACGGCCGCGAGGCGTTCCGCGACGGTCGCCGGATCGAGCTCTCGGCGAAGGAGTTCGAGCTGCTCGAGCTGTTCGCGAGGAACCCGGGCAAGGTGTTCAACCGGTTCGAGATCGAGGAGAAGGTCTGGCCCGAGTACACCGGCGGCAGCAACGTCGTGGACGTCTACGTCGGCTACCTGAGGCGCAAGCTCGAGGCGCACGGGGAGCGTCGCCTGATTCACACCGTCCGCGGTGTGGGGTACGTCCTGCGCGAAGAGTGACGGTCCGCCGGTGACGCTTCGTCTTCGGCTCACGCTGTTCTACGGGGCGTTCTTCGCGCTCGTCGTCTCGGTGGTGGCCGTGTCGGTGTACGTGTTGACCGAGCGGTCGCTCACCGCGTCGCTCGAGGAACGGGCGAGCCAAGCGCTGAGCGACCTGTCGTCCGGGGCGGTGCTCGAGGGGCTTCGCAAGCTTCCGGGCGACGCGTACTACGAGATCCTGATCGTGGGCCAGGGCGACCAGGTCCCCAGCGACGCCAGCGCGGTCCGCGTCGGCGTGCCCTACGTCGAGCCGACGCGCTTCCGCCCCAATCCGACGGACGAGAGCCTGGTGGCGCAGCTGAGCGATTCCCAGCTGGCCGAGCTGCTCGAGACCGGAAGCATGGCGGCCGGCGTCACGCTGCCTTCCGGCGAGCGCCTGCGCGTGCTGGGCGACATCGGGCGCCTCACCTTTCCCGCCCAGGAGATCGCGCTCTCCGCCGCGGTGTTCGTGGGGGTGCCGGCCACGAACGTCGCCGCGACGGTGGACCAGCTCGCGCAGGACCTCGGCCTGACCGTGGTCGCCGCGTTCGTGGCGTTCGCCGTCGGGGTGTTCCTGCTCTCGCGTCAGGTGCTTCGTCCCCTGGAGCGGGTCACCCACGCGGCCGGGCGGGTGACCGGAAACGACCTGTCGCAGCGCGTGCCCGTCCCGAGAAGCCACGACGAGATCCACGAGCTGGCCGTCACGCTGAACCACATGCTGGATCGCCTGCAGGAGTCGTTCGAGACGCAGCGTCGCTTCACCGCCGACGCCAGCCACGAGCTTCGTACCCCCGTCACGGCGATCGTGGGTCACGCGAACTACCTGCTGCGGCGGACCCGGCCCAACCCGGAGCAGGTCGACAGCCTGACGGTCATCCGGCGCGAGGCCGAGCGGATGGGCAAGCTCGTCGCGGACCTGCTGGAGCTGGCACGTGCGGACGCCGGCTTCTCGATCGACACCGCGCCGATGAACCTCGTCGAGGTGCTCGAGGCCGTCCACATGGAGATCGCTCCCGTCGCCGGCGGGGCCGAGATCGCCGTGGACACCCCCGGGCCGTTCGTCGAGGTCGAGGGCGACGCGGCCAGGCTGAAGCAGGTGGTGCTCAACCTCGTGCAGAACGCGCTCAACGCCGGTGCGCGCCACGTCCGGCTGTCGCTCGAGGAGGAGCGCGACTGCGTCCGGCTCGAGGCGCTCGACGACGGACCGGGCATTCCCGAGCCGGCGATTCCGCACCTGTTCGACCGGTTCTACCGCGTGGACGGCGCCCGGTCGGGGCGGGGGAACGGCTCGGGACTCGGTCTGGCGATCGTGCAGTGGATCGTGCAGCAGCACGGTGGACGGGTCGAGGTGACCTCGCGCCAGGGCGAGGGCACGGTGTTCACGGTCCTGCTGCCGGCCGCAGGGGCACGCCTCGATCCGGCGCGCACGAGCGCCGTGGGCGACGGTGGTCCTCGCGCGTCACGACCGAGGCTTCCCGGCGTGTAGGCTGTCGCCCATGAGCGCATTCCTGTTCGTCTCCCTCGCCCTCATCGTCGCCGGCGCCGCGCTGGCCGTTCAGGGCCTTCAGACCGAGCGTGCCGCCGTCCGTAGCCTGGGCGTGGCTCTCACGATCGTCGGCCTCGTCACGGCCGCCCTCAGCCAGGCGTTCGTGGTCGTGCCCGCCGGTAACTCCGGCGTCGTGTTCAACGTGTTCGGCGGCGTGCAGGACGACGAGCTCGGGGAGGGCTTCCACATCGTGCTGCCCGTCTTGCAGTCGGTGATCCTGTACGACATCCGTCAGCAGGAGCTCACGCTGGCCGAGGAGGGCGGCGATCAGGTCACCGCCCGCTCCAGCGAGGGTCTCGAGATCAACGTCGACGTCACGATCCTCTACCAGGTCGATCCGCGCAACGCGGCGCGCCTCCACCAGGACATCGGGCCCAGCTACGAGATCGTCCGGGTCCGTCCCGAGGTGCGCAGCCAGGTCCGCGACGCGATCGGCCAGTACGCCGCCGCCGACCTGATCAGCACGCAGCGCTCCGACCTTCAGCGTGGGGTCGAGGTCAGCCTCCGCGAAGCGCTCAACGTCGACAACATCCTGGTGCTGTCGGTGCTGATGCGCGACATCCGGATCCCGACGACGATCACGAACGCGATCGAGGAGAAGCAGGCCGCCGAGCAGCAGGTCGAGGTCGAGGAGAACCGCCGTCGCCAGTCCGAGATCACGGCGCAGCGCCGCGTGATCGAGGCGGAGGGGGAGCGCGACGCCGCCATCGCCCGCGCCGAGGGCGAGAGCGAGGCCCTCAAGCTTCGCGGCGAGGCGATCCGCGAGAACCCCGAGATCATCGATCTCGAGGTGGCCCAGCGTCTCGCGCCCGGCATCCAGACGATCATGATCCCCTCGGACAACAACTTCCTGCTGGACCTGCGGAGCCTGGGCGAGCAGCGCTCGGCGCGGCCCGCCGAGCCGGCGACGCCCTGAGGCTGCGGGCGGCCGCCGCGTCGGCGGCCGAAGCCTGGACGTACGACCGTGCGAGCGCGACGGACCGGGTCCGTCGCGCTCGTCCTCAGGTCCAGTGGACGCCGTCGCCGCGCACCACGCGGCCGACGCGGAGCAACGGCTCGGGGCAGAGCGCCTCGGCTCGGGTCAGGTCGTCCGGCGCGATCGCCAGCACGAAGCCCACGCCGAGGTTGAACACGGTGCGCATCTCGGCCTCGTCCAGCGAGCCCAGCTCGCGGATCGTCGCGAAGATCGTGGGCTCCGGCCAGGCGCCGTCGATCTCGGCGCCCAGCCCGCTCGGCAGGACGCGGGGCAGGTTGCCGGCCAGCCCGCCGCCGGTCACGTGCGCCGCGCCCCGGACCAGCCCCTGTTCCAGCAGCGGGGCGACCGAAGGCAGGAAGCTGCGGTGCGCGTCCAGCAGATGCTCGCCGGCCGTCCGGCCGTCCGGCATCTCGGCGTCCAGCCGACCGGCGAGCACGCTCCGCGCCAGACTGAAGCCGTTCGTCTGCAGACCGCCCGAGGCGAGCCCCAGCAGCGCATCGCCCTCGCGGATCCGTGAGCCGTCCAGCAGCCGGTCCTCGCCCACCACGCCGATCAGCGTGCCCACCACGTCCACCTCGCCCGGCGCGTAGACGCCGGGCATCTCCGCCGTCTCGCCGCCCAGCAGCGCTGCGCCCGCCTCGCGGCAGGCGGCGGCCATGCCGCCCACCAGCTCGGCGACGACCGCAGGCTCCAGCCGCGACGAGGCGACGTAGTCGAGGAAGAAGAGCGGCGTCGCGCCCTGCGCCAGGACGTCGTCCACGCAGTGGTTCACGAGGTCGCGGCCGATCCCGTCCCAGCGGCCCAGCGCCGCGGCCACCCGCGTCTTCGTCCCCACGCCGTCGGTCGTCGCGACCAGCACCGGCCGCTCGGGCAGATCGGCGGCCCGGAACAGACCGCCGAACGCTCCGAGCCCACGGATCACGCGCGGCGTGTAGGTGGACTCGACGGCGTCGCGGATGCCGCTCAGGGCGGCGTCGGCGGCGCCCAAGTCGACGCCTGCGTCGCGGTAGCTGCGGGACGAAGCCATGGCGGGACGATACCCCGCGGTAGACTCCCGCCGTGCCGCTGGCCGTCGACGTCCTCCTGCCCTTGCCGCTGGCGCCGCTGCGCTGGCTGGCGCCGTTCGGCCAGCCGCCGGGGCCGGTCGGCGCGCGGGTCGCCGTGCCGTGGCGGGGCGGCGTTCGGGCGGGCCTCGTGACCGCGGTGAGCGACGTCGGCGACGCGCGCGAGCTGGAGCTCAAGGAGGCGATCGCCTGGCTGGACGACGGTCCTCCGGTCCCGGAGGCCACGGTGGCCTGGATCCTGGCGGAGGCGCAGCGGACGGTCAGCCCGGCGGGCGTGGTCCTGGCGGGACTCGCGCTGTCGTCGCTCCGGGCCGAGCTCGAGCACCGGGTCCGCGAGCTGGACGCCGCCGGAGCGCCCCCCGGAGCGTGGGAGCCGGCCTCGCGCCTGGAGCCCGAGCGGACCGAGCTGCTGCGGGAGCAGGGCCTGCTCGACGAGCGCGTCCGTCCCGCCGTGCCGACCAGGCGGGTCCTGACGATGGGCGACGCGCCCGGCGCGGCGGCGCTGCAGGGCGCCCAGCGCGCGCGTCAACGCGCCGCGCTGGCGTGGCTGGCCCAGCACGGCGAGGCGGACAGCGGCGCGGCGCTGGCCCGCGACGCCGCCGTGCCGGAGAGCACGGTCCGCACGCTGGTGCGCAAGGGCCATCTGCGCTACGTCGAGCGGCCGGCGCCCCCGCCCGGGCCGCCGGCCCCGCCGGAGGCCCGGGCATGGCCGGCGGGCACGCAGGATCGTGTCGGTCCGGCGTCCGCCGGCCCGCCGCCGGCCTGGATCGTCGGGGGGCGCCGAGCGGAGCGCCTGGCGCGCCTGGTGTCCGCGCTGCGAGACGACGTCGCGTCGGGGCGCAGCCCGCTGCTCGTCGCCCCGGAGCGCGCTTGGGCCGAGGAGGCGGCAGCCTGGCTGGCGAACGACCTTCCCGTCGCGCTGGCCCGCGCCGACGAGGGGCCGCGCCAGCGCCGGGCGTGGGAGACGGCGCTGAGCGAGGGACCGCCGACGGTGGTGGTGGGCACCTGGCCGGTGCTGGCGGCGCCGGTCCGGCGGCCGGGTCGGCTGGTCGTGCTCGAGGCGGGGGCGGAGAGCCACAAGCTGCGGTCCGGATCGAGGTCGTGGGTCCCCGAGGCCGCCCGCGGCTGGGCGGACCTCCACGGCGTGCCGATGACGCTCACCGACGTGCTGGCCGGCCCCGAGACGGTCGCGACGGCCGAAGCCGGTGGGCAGCCGAGCGCGCAGGGCGTCGAGCTGCCCAGGCCGCAGGTGCGGTGGGTGCTCTCCGACCTCGGCGCCACCCGCTCGTGGCCGCTGGGCGACGAGGCGATCCGGGTGCTGCGCCAGGTCGCGTCGCGGGATCGCCAGGCGCTGGTGATGGTGCCGCGGCGCGGCTTCTCGGCCGCGCTGGGGTGCCGCGACTGCGGTGCGGCGGTGATGTGCCCGAACTGCGATCTGGCGCTGCGCTGGCACGCCCGTGACGGACGTCTGCGCTGCCATCAGTGCGGGCACGACGTACCGCCCCCGCAGGCGTGCCCGGCGTGCGGCGGCCTCGAGCTCGAGGCCCAGCGCGCGGCGGGCAGCGAGTGGGTGCTCAGGGCGCTGGCGGGCGTCGTGCCGGAGCTGCCGCGGTACCGCTGGGACGGCGACGTCCGGGACGACCTGTCGGGCCTCTACCGGGGCGCCCCCGGCGTCGTGGTCGGAACCAGCGCGGTGCTGCGGCTGGCGCCGCTTCCGGTGCTGTCGCTGCTGCTGGCGACGCAGGTGGACGGGGCGCTGCACGCCGACGATTTTCGGGCCGAGGAGCGGGTGCTGCGGACGTTGGCGGCGTTGCAGGAGTCCGCCGGGTCTCGCGCGCCGCTGGGCCTGATCCAGACGTTCGCGCCCGAGCACGCCACCCTGCGCGCGTTCGTGGACGGGACGCCGGAGGCGCTGGCGCGCACGCTGGCCGAGATGGACGAGCGGCGACGCCGGTTCGGCTACCCGCCCTACGGACGCATGGCCCGGGTCCAGGCCACCGCGCGTCGCGCCGACGCGGCGTGGCGCGCGCTGCTGGAGGTGGCGGACCGGGCACGTACCGCCGGCGCGTCGGAGGACGAGCTGCTCGGCCCGGCTCCAGCGGCCATCGCGCGGGTTCGCGGGCGATCGGTCGCGCACCTGCTGGTGCGGACCGCGGACGCGTCGCGGCGTCACGAGCTGCTGACGGCGGCCGTGGCCGGAACGTTCGGCGGCGTTCGGCTGCGCGTCGACGTCGACCCGCGCGACATCGGCGAGGTCCTGGAGTGAGACGCTCGACGAGGCCGCGTCGTCGCCGATGCGAGCTCCGGTACCTCGCTTCTCATGCGCGGCGGCTATCGTGACGAGGGAGAACGCATGCTGAGCAATCGACGCGCGAAGTACGACTACGAGCTTCTCGACCGCTACGAGGCCGGGCTGCAGCTGACCGGAAGCGAGGTCAAGTCGCTCCGGAAGGGGGGCGGCAGCCTGGCCGAGGCGTACGTGCGCCCCAGCGGGGGTGAGCTGTGGATCGAGGGGATGACGATCCCCCCCTACGAGCAGGCCAGCTACAACAACCACGAGCCGCTCCGCCGCCGCAAGCTGCTGCTGTCCAAACGCGAGATCGCCGAGATCCAGCGCGGGCTCGAGCGCGGCGGCCTCACCTGCGTGCCCACGAAGCTGTACTTCAAGGACGGCTGGGCGAAGGTCGAGATCGCGCTGGCGCGCGGCCGCAAGCGGCACGACAAACGTCGCTACGAGGCCGAGAAGGACGCCAAGCGGCAGATCGACCGCTACCTGGAGCGCTGAGGGTGCGAAACCGCGCCCCGAGGTTCACGGTCGTGCTCGCCTTGGCGTTGCTGGTCTGCGCCGTGGCGACGGCGCAGCCGTCGTTGCGGGTCGACGGTCGGCCGTTGGGCGAGATCCGCACCGACCTCGTGTCCGGCAACGCCTACGCGCCGCTGGACCGCCTGGCCTCCGGGCTCGGCGCTCGGCTGGCCGCCCCGGTCGGCGGCGACAGCGCGGCGCTCACGCTGGGCGGCCACGTGGTGGTGATCGACGTCGTCGAGCAGGGCGCCAGCGCGCAGGTCGCCGGCGCGGTGCGCCGCGACGGCGTCAGCTACGGCGATCTCGCGGCGATCCGGGGCGACGACGCGGTCTGGGGGCCCGTCGCGCTGATCGCTCGGGCGCTCGGAGCGCACGTCGGCTTCCTGCAGGCCGAGGCCTCCGTCGTCGTCGTCACGCCCCGCGCGAACGTCACCGCGTCGGACCTCACGACCAGCGGGGAGGTCGAGACGCTCCGCGTCGATCTCGACGCCCCCGTGTCGTGGAGCCGGTTCGACGATCCCGCGTTGGGACGGACCGAGCTGGTGCTTCGCCGCGCCGGCACGGACCGGGCCCGGACGCTTCGGGGCGAGCGGATGGAGCGCGTCGACCTGATTCCAGAGGAGGACGGCGTGCGCATCCGGATCGACGCGCCCGGCACGGTGATCGACGTCATCGCCCTGGCCGACGGTGACGCCACCGACCTCCGGATCCGGGCGACCCCGGTCCCGGAACGGAGCGACGCGGGGGGTGATGCGGGGGGTGACGAGGGGAGCGACGCGACGCCGCGCAGCGAGGCGGGCCCGGTCGTGGCGCTCGATCCGGCGCAGGACGATGCGCCGCCCGAGGTGCGCTCGTCGCTCCAGACGTTGGCGGCGGCGGTCGCGGACGGTCTTCGCGACGACGGGGCCGAGGCGATCCTGACGCGGGACGGCCCCTCGCCCGTCACGCACGAGCGGCGACTCCAGGTCGCGGCGGGCGCCGACCTGTTCGTCGCGATCCGTCTCGCCGACCTTCCGCCCGGCGAGGTGCGGCTCTGGGTGCTGGGCGAGGCCAGCGGCGTGGGGGCGCTCGACATGGCGATCCGTCGGAACGCCGCGGCCGCCCTGTCCGACGCCGGAGACGATCCGACCGATGCGCTGCGGCGCGAGGTCCTGCTCGGTCTCGTTCCCGACCTGGAGGTGGGCCGCCGGGCGGGCAGGGCCGTGGCGTCGGCGCTGTTCCAGATCGGGGGCTACCGGGCGGGCGGCGTCGGCGAGGCGCCGCTGGCGGCGCTGGGCGCAGCGGCGGGCCGGGGCGTCCTGATCGAGGTCGGACCGGACGATCTGGTGTCGCCGGAGCTGCCAGCCGCGCTGGCGGCCGCCCTGAGGAGCGCGGCGGCGGGGGCTCGCTGATGCCCGACGCGTCGACGCCGCACGGCCAGGCGGGCGCGCGCATCCGCTGGAGGTCGCCGCAGGTGCTCCTGCCCGCCCTGGCGTTGCTGGCCTCCTCGGCGTACCTGCTTCGCTCCGGTCCGCCCGACGTGCCGCCGCCGCCAGAGCTGCGGGCGGCGGCGGACGGCGAGGAGGCCGTGGAGCTTCGTGAGGTGGTCGTCTACCGCGTCGACGACCAGCTGGCGCGGCCGGTCGTTCGCGAGATCGCAGGCGCGCAAGACCCCGGTCTGCGCATGCAGCGGATCGTGGACGAGGTCCGGACGGTGATGGTGGACGCCGAGGTCTGGCCGCCGGAGCTACCCGCGCCGCGGGCGTTCATGCTCGAGGTCGAGCGCGAGACGGTGGTCGTCCTGGACATGCCCGAGCACGACGCCCGACTCGACGTCGCGCTGGAGCGGGGAATCGTGGCCTCGCTGGAGCGCACCCTGCTCGAGCAGGGCGTCGAGCGGGTCGCCTACCTGCGCGCAGGCCGCGCGGTGGAGGCGTGGCTGGGCGGCTTGACGGTCCCCTCCAGCCTGGACTGAACGGCGTTCGCGATCAGGGGTACATGCGCGTGAGCATGCGTGGGAACGGGACGACCTCGCGCAGGTGCTGCGCGCCGGTGAACCACGCCAGCAGACGCTCGAGTCCCATCCCGAATCCGCTGTGGGGCACGCTGCCGTGGCGGCGCAGATCGAGGTACCACGCGAACGCCTCGCCCGGCAGGCCGTGCGCCTCGATGCGGGCCTGCAGCAGGTCGAGGTCGTGGATGCGCTGCGAGCCGCCGATGATCTCGCCGTACCCTTCGGGCGCGATCAGGTCGGCGCACTTCACGCGACTCGGATCGTTCTCGTACGGCTCCATGTAGAACGCCTTCGTCTTCGTCGGCCACGCGTCGACGAACACCGGCCGGTCGGCGAGCCCGCCCAGGATCGTCTCGTGCGGCGCACCGAAGTCGTCGCCCCAGGCGAGCGGCTCGCCGGCGTCCGCCAGCCGGGCCAGCGCCTCGTCGTAGCTGAGGCGCAAGAACCCGCCCGACGCGGTCGCCTGGAGCGTGGCGACGTCGCGACCGAGCATCTCGAGCTCGGCGCTCCGCTCCTCGAGCACGCGCCCGGCCAGGTAGGCGACGAACGCCTCCTGGAGCGCCATGTTGCCTTCGTGATCCAGCCAGGCGACCTCGGGCTCGACCATCCAGAACTCGAGCAGGTGGCGGCGCGTCTTCGACTTCTCCGCCCTGAAGGTCGGACCGAACGTGTACACCTTGCCGAACGCCAGCGCGCCCGCCTCGGCGTACAGCTGCCCCGACTGCGACAGGTAGGCGGAGTCCTCGCCGAACAGGTCGATCTCGAACAGGTTCGTGGTGCCCTCGACGGCGGTCGGCATGAACAGCGGCGCGTCGAAGCGCAGGAAGCCGCGCTGGGCGAAGAAGTCGTGGATCGCGCGCTCGACGGTGTCGCGGATCCGCATGATCGCCCACGGCGCCCGGTGCCTGAGGTGCAGATGACGACGCTCGGCGAGGAAGTCCACGCCGTGCTCCTTGGGGGTGATCGGGTAGGCGCCGCCGGGCGCGACCGCGACGAGGTCGCGCAGCTGGATCTCGACGCCGGACGGGGCCCGCGGGTCGGCCGCGACCTCGCCGACGATCCGCACCGCGGCCTCCTGCTCCAGCCGCCGCGCGATCGCGAACGTCGTCTCGTCCACCGCCGAGGCGGGCACCACGGCCTGGACGAAGCCGCTGCCGTCGCGAAGCTGGAGGAACGCGATCTTGCCGCTGGACCTGGAGCCGGTCAGCCATCCCTCGAGGGTGACGGTCCGGCCCACCGCGGCGGGAAGGTCGGCGATGCGGGTGACGTCGCTCATGGCGGGGAGTCTACCCGTCAGGACCGAACCCGCATTCGGATCGCGGCGTCCAGTCCCTCCGCCGCTCCGCACGCCTCCACGCCGGGCAGCGTGCCGTCCGGCCAGCGCCGAACCACGTCGGCGTCGCCGCTGGCCATCACGCGCGGAATGCCGACCTGCTCGAGCATCGACAGGTCGCCGGGACCGTCGCCGATCGCCATGACGTGCGCCGGGTCGACCTCCAGCCGCGCGGCCAGGAGCCGCACGGCGCTTCCCTTGTCCACGCCGGCGCGCGTGAGGCTGACGAAGTAGGTGTCCGGCAGCGCGGGGCTGGTCGCGACGTTGGCGTGGACGCGCTCGACCTCGACGTCCAGGACGGTCTGGAGGCGACCCGGCTGAACGACCCACTGGGCGCGGACGACCGGCTCGCTGGCCGCCACCTCGGCCAGGTCGCGCACGATGGCGTTCACGCCGATCATCTTGGCGTGCGCCTCGCTGATGTCGGTGCGCCGCTCGACGTACATGCTGTCCGGGGTGTAGAGCTCGAGGACCACGTTCAGGTCCCGCGCGCGACGCACCATGTGCAGCGTCGCCTGTTCGCGCAGCGCGCTGACCTGAATCGTGTCGCCGTCGAGGTACGTCACCTGCGCGCCGTTCTGGAAGATGTGCGGGGTGTCGGGATCCAGTCGGCGCGCGACCCGGGCGGCGACGCCGAAGCCGGGTCGGCCGGTGCAGACGGCCAGACGCACGCCCGCGTCGCGAGCGCGCTCGGCCGCCTGCCACACGCACGGCTCCACCTGGCCCGAGGCCCCGATCAACGTGCCGTCGAGGTCGAGGATCACGAGCGGGATCATGACGCGTCTCCTTCGCCGTCGCCGACCGATGCGGTCGCCTCGCCGTCCCGAGGGGCGACGCGCAGGTGCAGCTCGCGAAGCTGGCCAGAATCGATGGGGGAGGGCGCGCCGGTGAGCGGATCGCCGCCGCGCACGTTCTTCGGGAACGCGATGACGTCGCGCAGGCTGCCGGCTCCGGCGAGCAGCATCACCAGACGGTCCAAGCCCCAGGCGATCCCGCCGTGGGGTGGGGTGCCGTACCCGAGCGCCTCGAGGAAGAAGCCGAACCGGGCTCGGGCCTCCTCGTCGGTGAACCCCAGCGCGGCGAACATGCGCCGCTGGGTCTCCAGGTCGTGGATACGGAGCGAGCCGCCGCCGATCTCGAAGCCGTCCAGCACCAGGTCGTACGCCTGCGCGCGGACCCGCCCGGGGTCGGACTCGAGGTGCCCGAGGTCGTCCGGATGCGGGCGCGTGAACGGATGGTGCATGTAGGTCCAGCCGCCGCTCTCCTCGTCCTCCTCCAGGAGCGGGAAGTCCAGCACCCACGCGAACGTCGGAGCGGCGCCCTCGGGGACGAGACCCAAGCGGTCGCGCAGCGCGGTGCGGACCGCCCCCAGCGCGCCGCAGGCGGTCGCCCAGCGATCGGCGATCAGGAGCAGCAGGTCCCCGTCGTCCGGGGCGAGCGCCCTGAGCGCCGGCGTCTCGGCGTCCAGGAACTTCGCGATCGGTCCCTTGAAGCCGTCGCCGTCGCGCCGCAGCCAGGCCATCGCGCGGGCGCCGTGGACCTTGGCGTGCGCCTCGAGCTCGTCGAGGACCTTTCGGCTGAGCCCCGCCGCGTCGGCAGCGGGCAGGTGCAGCGCCTTGATCGATCCGCCGGCGTCCAGCACCGACGCGAACCCGCGGAACGAGGTGCCCCGGAACGCCTCGTCGACCGTCGTCAGCTCCAGCCCGAAGCGGAGATCGGGCTTGTCGCTGCCGAAGCGGTCCATCGCCTCGCGGTAGGGAAGACGCGCGAACGGAACGGCGATCTCCGTACCGGTGGCTTCCCGAACGACGTGCGCCATCAGGCGCTCGTTCAGGCGCAGCACGTCGTCGACGTCGACGAAGCTCATCTCGATGTCCAGCTGGGTGAAGTCCGGCTGACGGTCGGCCCTCAGGTCCTCGTCGCGGAAGCAGCGCGCGATCTGGAAGTACCGGTCGGCGCCCCCGACCATCAGCAGCTGCTTGAACAGCTGCGGCGATTGCGGCAGCGCGTAGAACGCGCCCGGCCGTGTCCTGGACGGCACCACGTAGTCGCGTGCACCCTCGGGGGTGCTGAGCGTGAGGAGCGGCGTCTCGACCTGGAGGAACCCCTCGTCGTCGAGGAAGTCCCAGATCGCCTTGATCACGCGGTGACGCAGGCGCAGCGGCGCCATCCGCTCGGGGCGACGCAGGTCCAGGTAGCGGTAGCGCATGCGCAGCTCTTCCGACGGCTCGTTCGAGCCGGCGCCGGCGACGGGAATGGGGGGCGTCTCGGCGCGCGAGAGCACCGTCAGGCGCTCGGCCGCCACCTCGACGGCGCCGGTCGGCTCGTCGCCGCGCTGATCGTCGGGTCGCACGCGAACGACGCCCTCGATCTCGACGACCCACTCCGCACGGAGCGACTCGGCGACCTCGAACGCCTGGGGCCTCCCGGGCTCGACGACGACCTGGACGCGCCCGGCGTGATCGCGGAGATCGAGGAACACGAGGCCGCCGAGGTCGCGGCGCCTGTGCACCCAGCCTTGCAGCGTGACGTGGGCTCCGGCGTGGTCGCGGCGCAGATCGCCGCAGGCGTGGGTTCGTCGCATGGTCAATCCTCCAGGACGGCGGCGGCCAGCGCCGCGTCGTCCACTTCTCGCTGCTCGCCTCGGGCGAGGTGCTTCAGGGTCCAGACGCCGCGCTCACGCTCGCGCTCGCCGCGCAGGGCGGCCCAGCGGGCGCCGGCCCGGTCGGCGTCGCGCAGGCCCTTGCCCGGCGCGCGCCTGACGTAGGCGTGCTCGACGTGCAGCTCGCTCCGGAGTCGGCGGGCCAGCGCGGCGGCCTCGTCGATGGCCCGCTCGTCCATGGGGACGAGGAACAGGTCGGGTCCGGGCTCGGCGGCGGGCAGCGTGCCTGCCGCCTCCATGGCGTCCAGCACGCGCTCGACGCCCAGCGCCCAGCCGATGCCCGGGGTGGCCGGTCCGCCCAGCGACGCGACCAGCCCGTCGTAGCGGCCTCCGCCGGCCAGCGCCGACTGCGCCCCGATCCCTTCGGCGTGGATCTCGAACGCGGTCCGGCGGTAGTAGTCCAGACCGCGCACGATGGCGGGAGCCAGGTCGAACGCGATGCCCCACTCGGCCAGGTAGCGCGCGACGCCGTCCAAGTGCTCGCGCGCGGCGTCGCCCAGCCGGTCCAGCGGCTTGTCGAGGTCGGCCAGCAACGCCTGATCGCCCTCGTCCTTGCTGTCCAGGACCCGCATCGGGTTGAGGCGCAGACGCTCGCGGCTGGTCTCGCTCAGGTCGCTCTCGTACGGCGCCAGCGCGTCCCTGAGGTAGGCGTTGTAGGCGTCACGATCCTCGGGATCGCCGACGCTTCCCAGCGCGACGCGCAGGCCGCTGAGGCCCAGCTCCGCGAGAAGATCGTGCAGCAGGGCGATCGCCTCGGCGTCCACCAGGGGGCCGGGACGCCCCAGGATCTCGCAGTTGACCTGGTGGAACTGCCGGAATCTGCCGCGCTGGACGTTCTCGGCCCGGAAGGCCGGTCCCAGGCTCCACAGCTTGACGGGGGAGGGACGCGTGTGCATGCCGTGCTCGACGTAGGCGCGCAGCACGCCGGCGGTGAACTCGGGACGCAGGGTGAGGCTTCTGCCCCCTCGGTCCTCGAACCTGTACATCTCCTTCTGCACGACGAGATCGGCCGACTCGCCGACCGACTTGTCGAACACCTCGCTGTGCTCGAAGACGGGGGTCACGATCTCGCGGACGCCGGCGCGGCCGAGGACGCGATCCGTCGCGTCCCGCAACCGCTGCCAGGCGGCGCGTCGTTCGGGCAGGACGTCGTAGGTGCCTTTCACGGCTCGACTCCGAATCACCCGGAGAGCATACACGTCCGTCCGACGACGGCCGATGCCACGTCGCACGGCGGGGGCATGCCGAAGGGCCCGCCGTGGCGGGCCCTTCCGCGTCGTTCGCGATGCGAGCGACGTCGCCTCCGATGCGTGGTCAGTTCAGGTCGAGAGGCATGCCGTTGCTGACGGTGCCTGCGGAAACGACGCAGACGAAGCCGTAGCCCACGCCGCCCGGATCCGTGAAGGTGATGCGGTTCGAGCTCCAGCTGTCCGCCGGGACCTGGACGCCGCCGGTGCAGTCGCTCTTCGCGCCGATGACGACGTAGCTGTCCTCGGCTTGGCCACCCTGGCCGTCACCGAAGTAGCGGCCTTGGAGCTGGACCTCTCCACCGTCTTGCGGCAGCTGGACCGAGATCAGCGTGGGGACGACGTTGTTCACGACCGCGGCGCTGGGCGCGCAGGCCGTGAGGGCCAGCAGGGCCAGCAGCGGAATCCAGACGAGTCGCTTCACGAGAGCCTCCTTGCCGGAACGATACGCGGGCTTCGCGGGGGCGTCAATGGCATCCCTCACGCCAGGGCCGGCGGGCCCGGGCCGGATCGGGGGCGCGCCGCAGCCGTCGCTCGTCGCCCGAGGCCCCTGCGGTGGAGTTCGGCCGGCAGGGGCGTACCGACCTCGTACCGCCGCCGGACGGAGGCGTGTGCCTGGTGCGGATGCACCGGAGTACCGCCGTCTGCCGGTGGTAGCGTACGTACGAGCGCACGAGGCACGATCCGGGGCACGTCGACCCGTGGGACGGCACGGCCACCGTGCCGCGCATCCTGGCGTCGAAGCCTGCAGGACGGTCTCGTCGGGGCCGCCGGGGACAAGGACGTGAACGATGACGGGACGCACCAGGACGGCACGGACGATCTGGACCCAGACGCTCGCCGCCGCGGCGATCGTTCTGGCGGGCTCGCTGGCGCTGGCGCAGGACGCGGAGCCCACGCAGGTCCGCATCGAGATGGGCGAGTACTACTTCCAGGCGGAGGGGCAGGAACAGAACGAAGCGATCGTGCTGCAGGCCGGCCAGCCGTACGAGCTGGTGTTCGCGAACGTGGGAACGATCGAGCACGAGGTCCTGATCGGTCGCGAGCTCGTCGTCGAGGACGACGCGCCCGACGGGTACGAGACGAACCTGTTGGACGCGGTCGTGACGGACGTCTTCGAGGACGACTGGATGGTGCGGATGAGCGGCATGATCGAGTTCGAGCTCGAGGCGGGCGAGTCGCTCACGCTGCGCGTCACCGTTCCCGAGGACCTCGCGGGGACCTGGGAGATCGGCTGCTTCATCCCCGGGCACTACCAGGCCGGCATGAAGGCGCCGTTCGTGATCGAGTAGCGCCGGCAGGCGGCGTATCGACGGGTCCGGTGGGCGCGACGACGGTCGCCCCCGGACCCGCTCGTCGCGCTTCGGCGGGCGTCAGCCCGGGGCGGTCCGACGTTCGGCCCGGGTGAGTCGCAGCGCCTCGAGTCCTCCCATCGGCAGCGCGGCCACGACCAGCGCGATCACGCCCGTGACCCGCACGATGGTGGACACCAGGATCCCGTCCGCCACGGTGGCGCCGAAGCCGGCCGAGAGGGCCGCGAAGGCGAGCTCTTGGAGGCCGAGGTTCCCGGGCGTCACCTGGACGTAGGTCGCCAGCTGCAGCAGGACGTAGAAGGCGATCGCCTCTGCGACGCCGACCGGGATGCCGAGCGCGACGAACCCGAGCCAGAGCATCGCGGAGGCTTGGATGAACGCGAGGAGCGTCCACCACGTGACGCGAGCGAGGTAGCGCGGCTCGCGCACGCTGCGGAGCGTCACGCCCACCATCTCGCCGAGGCGCGCGCGCAGCCAAGCGGTCCAACGCAGGCGCTCTGGGAACAGCGGAAGGAGCGGCAGCGCGACGATCGGCGCGAGCGACGTCACCAGCGTCGCCGCGACCAGCAGCGCCCACAGCGGCCACCCCGCCACGGCGGCGCTCGGCGCGAGGAGCCCCACGAACGCGGCGCCGAACCCGAAGTTCAGGATCATCGCCAGCCACGGCGCGTTCACGAAGGCGACGAGGAAGCTCTGCACGCGCACGTCGAAGCGCCGACGCAGCTCCACCGCCCGGTACACGTTGCCGGCCTGCGGGACGAACAGGTTCAGGAAGCGCCCCAGCACGAACAGCCGCGTCCACGGCCAGAATCCGACGGGACGCTCCGCGAAGCGCACGAGGACGACGTGGAAGCGAACGCTCTGGACGATCAGGTAGAGGGCCTGCATGGCCAGCAGCGCGACCACGAACGACTGCCGCAACGCCGCCAGGGTCCGCAGGTCCTCGCCCCGCGCGGCGACCAGGACGACGGTCGCCCCGATCGCGAGGGCGAAGGCCAGCCAGGGCAGGATGCGTTGCGCTCGTGCGGTCATCGTGTCGGGAGCCTAGCTCCGGCGAGGTGCTACGGACCGTCGCGCAGACCCAACGCGCCGTTCGGGCGTCAGCCGTCGCGGGCCCGGTCGAGCGACGCCACGCGGGCGGACGGACCGGCCTCAGCCGGTGGAGCGCAGGAACGCGACCAGCTCTTCGCCCGAGAGCGCATCCGCGAACAGTCGACCCTGTGCGTAGCCACAGCCGTGCCGCTCGGCGGCTCCGCGCTGCTCGGCCGTCTCGACGCCTTCGGCGACGACGTCGAGGCCGAAGCGGGCGACCATCTCGATCACGATTTCGGCGAACGCCGCGGCGTCGCGATCGTCCGCTGCGAACCCTCGAACGAGGCCGCCGTCGATCTTGATCCGCTCGAACGGCAGGGTGTGGAGCAGGGTCAGGGCCGCGTAGCCTCTGCCGAAATCGTCGAGCGCCAGCCGGAAGCCGAGGTCGGCGAGCTCACGAAGATGTCGCGTCACGACCTCGGGGTCGTGAAGCACCGCGGACTCGTCGACCTCGAGCTCGATGCGCGTCGGGGCGACGCCCGCCTCTCGGGCCAGCACGCCCATGCGCTCGGGGAACGACGGCTGGACGAGGTGGCGGGGCGCGACGTTCACCGCGATCCGCAGGGGAGAGGCCGCGGCGTCGTCGAACGCGTCCAGCCAGGCGCACGCCTCTCGCACCGCCCATTCGTCGATCTCGGCGGACAGGCCGATCTCCTGGGCCAACGGTAGGAACGCCTCCGGCAGGAGGAAGCCGCGCGTCGGGTGACGCCAGCGGACGAGGGCCTCGACCGCGACGACGCGGTCGGTCGCGAGGTCGAGCTGAGGCTGGAAGGCGAGCGCGAGCTGTCCCGCCGTCAGCGCCTCGTGGAGTTCGTGCTCGAGCGCGAGGCGTTCACCGACCTTGGTGCCGCGTTCCGCCGTGGCGAACCGGTACGTGCCCCTTCCGCTCGCCTTGCCCGTGTACATCGCGCCGTCCGCTGCGCGAAGCAGCTCGTCCACCGCCTCGCCGTCGTCGGGGAAGAGCGCGATGCCGACCGTGGTACCGACGCTGAGCTCGCGACCGCCGACGAGGAACGGCGGCTCGAACGACGCCAGGACCCGTTCGGCGACGTGCGCCGCTTCAGCTTCGTCGACGATCTCAGGGATGACCAGCACGAACTCGTCACCGCCGAGGCGGGCCACGGTATCCATCGCACGCACGCTCTCGCGGAGTCGATCCGCGACCCGCGCCAAGAGCTCGTCGCCGGTGGCGTGACCGAGCGAGTCGTTGACGTGCTTGAAGCGGTCGAGGTCGAGGAGCGCGACGGCGACCTTGGCGTTCTGGCGTTCGGCCCGCTCGATGGCGTTCTCGAGCTGGACCTCGATCACCAAACGGTTGGGGAGTCCCGTGAGCTGGTCGTGCTCGGCTTCGTGCGCCAGGCTCCGGTGAAGGCGGTGTCGCTCCGCCGCGCTGCCGAGAAGCGAGGCGATGGTGTCCAGGAAGCGCGCTTCGTCGCCGGCGTCGTCGTGATCCCGGCTCGTGAGCGCCTCGATCAGGCCGTACGGTCCGGCCGCGGTTCGGATGACGGCTCGAAGGCCGCCGTGGGCATGGCCGAGCGCATCGCTCCCTGCATCGCTCCCTGCATCGGTCCCTGCATCGGTCCCTGCTTCGCCCCCCGCCTCGGCTCCGGCCTCGTCTGGATCATCGGCGTGCGTCGCGAGGTCCGGGGCCCGCCCCCGGTCGGGCTCGCCGGCGCGACGCCGAGCCGCGTCGATGCTCGACCCTCTGTCCACGGGCGGTCGGCCGAGCTCCGCGGCACGTCGCTGCGCGACGCCCACGTCGGTGGCGCAGGCGACCACGAGCTCCTGAGCATGGCCCAGCGTGAGCACGTGGACGTCGCTCGCGTGCAGGACGGTGCCGACCAACTCGATCGTGGACTCGAGCGCGTCGGGCATCTCCGTGGAGTCGAGCAGCCGTGCCGCCAGATCGGCGATCGCCGCCTGCTGGCGTGCGCGCCTCAGCACGACCTCCTGCGTCCGTTTCTGCTCCTCGACGCTTACGCCGACGCCGATCACGTAGCGGCCTTCTGGGAGGGCGGCGCGATGCACGGTGAACAGGTAGGGAACGAGGGTGCCGTCCTTGCAGCGCAGCCGCGCCTGGAGCGACAGGCGCCGGCCCTCGAGACCGGCCTCGATGTCGACGGCGTCGAGGTCCGACGCGACGACCAGATCGGTCGCGCGCATCGTCGCGAGCTCGTCGGCGCCGTAGCCGGTGACCCGCTCGAGGTCGTCGTTCCAGCGGACCAGCCGCCCGGCATCCTGGCCGTCGACCGTGTAGAAGATGCCGGGCAGGCTCGCAAGGGTGCCCTCCACGATCGCCTTCTGCCGCTCGATCTCGACCTGCGCGGCGCGCCGTTCGGTGACGTCGTGCATCAGCATCACCGCGTGGGGCGCGCCGCCGATCTCGACCGGCTCGAAAGCGAAGCTTCCGTAGCCGATGTCGTGCGCGTTCCGGCGGAACGCGGCGTCGCGCCGGAGCGGGCGTCCGGCACGAACGTCGTCGAGGATGTCCTCCGCGACGCCGTCGTCGTCCGGCAGCAGCTGCGCCAGCGTCCGGCCGTGAAGCTCGTCGCGGCTGCGCCCGAAGCTGCCCGTGAACGCGTCGTTCAGGTCGGTCAGCTCGCCCGTCGGGAGCCGCAGGATGGCGACGGGGCTTGGGTTGCTGCGGAACGCTTTCGCGAACCGCTCCTGGCTTTCGCTCAGTCGGTCCAGCGCGCGCTTGAGATCGGTCTGGTCGCGCATGATCTTGACGAAGCCGCACGGCTCGCCGCGCTCGTCACGGATCGTGGTCACCAGGCCGTTGATCCAGCAGTGCTCGCCGTTCTTCTTGACGTGCCAGCGGTCGTCCTGCGCCTCGCCCTCGGAGAGCGCCTCGTCGAGCTCGCGGCGAGGCGCGTCCGCGTCGCGGTCCTCGTCGCTGAACAGCACGACGCACGGCATCCCCACGAACTCGTGCTCGTCGTACCCCAGCAGCGCCTTCACGCCCTCGTTCCAGGAGTCGATCGTCCCGTCGAGGTCCATCATGAAGATGGCGTACTGACGTACGTCGTGCGCAAGTTCCTCCAATGGACGTCGATGAAGCGGGGTCTTTGGGTGGAACTCCACAGTTCAGGCTACGGCGTGGCCGGGGCCGCTGGAGTCCGTCGGCCGACGCCGCATGCGACGAGGCCGATGGTCGATACGCCCGCCGGCGCGCTCGTCGCGCCGCACGCCACCACGGGCGAACGTGCACGGTCGCCCGTGCGCTCTACGCCGGACGGGCTCGCCGCCGGGGTGTTAACAATCCGCTAATGTCTCTTGTCGGCACGGGGTTAACATGCGGCATGGCCACGACGCCCCCCGAATCCGACGCGGAGCGATCCCGCCCGGACCGAGCTCACGCGGACCGATCTCACGCAGACCGATCTCACGCAGACCGCGACGACGCCGGCGCCGACCGGACGCCGGCGGTGGACCTGGCCCTCCGGCTGCTTCGCGCCGATCGCAGCGCGCGCAGCGTGCGCGAGGTGCTCGGCGACCCGGCCGCGCTGGCCGCCGCGTTCACGCTGCTGCGCGCGTTCGCCCCCCGACTCGAGCCGCGCCGCGCCGAGGTGCTTGGGCGCGCGCTGGGCGCCTCGTCCGAGCCGGCGTCGCTGGCCCAGCTCGGGCGCGAGCTCGGGGTCAGCCGCGTCCGGGTGCACGCCCTGTTCCGCAGCGGCGTCGACGACCTCGTCCAGCTCGCGTCCGCCGGCGAGGTGCGCCTGAGCGCCGCCACCGAGCTCGAGGTGGCGTCCGAGGACGCCGTGGACGCCGCCGTCCGCTGGGCGCGGCTGTCGCCCGAGCTCAGGCGCGTGCGGGCCGTCCGCGCCGCCAACGAGCGCGACGCGGACGCCCTATGGGACGTGACCCACTACGTGCTGGCCACGCGCGGCCGCAAGCGCGCCGGGATGAGCGAGCGGACGCGCGACGCCTACCGTCGCGGCGTCCGCGACCTGGTCGAGGCGTGGCAGGACGAGAACCTGCTGCGGCCGTCGCCCGACGCCGGCGCGATCTGGCTGATCCGGCTCGAGACGGAGCCGATCGAGCGCCGGCTCCGGGGACGCACCGAGACCGGTCCGCGCGCCGCGGCCACGGTGGCGGTCAAGCTGGCCGCCGGCAAGGCGCTCTACCGGGCGCTCCGGCACGTCGGCGCGACCGACGCCGACCCGTTCCGCGACCTGACGGCGCCGGTGGACGGCGTCGCGCCGGAGGACAAGCGCGAGGCGTACCGCGCCGACGAGATCGCCCGCCTGCTGATCGCGGCCGAGCCCAAGGACGCCGCCTTCGTGCACCTGTGCGCGACCGCGGGCCTGCGGAACGCCGAGGCGACCGGCCTCGTCTGGGGCCAGGTGGACGCACGCGAGGGCGTGCTACGCAAGGTGGTCGGCAAGGGCGGCAGGGTCCGGGACGTGCCGGCGGCGGACGCGCTGCTCGCGGCGCTGACCGCGATCCGGCCCGATCGTCCCGACCCGGCGGGGCGGGTGCTGGGCTTCGGCCCCGGGCGCGCGAGGATGCGGCTGCGAGCGCTGTGCGAACGCGCCGGCGTGCGCTACGAGGGACGCGAGGTGCACGGGCTGCGCCACACCGCCGGCACCGAGGTCGCCCGGCGGCACGGCATCGACGCCGCAGCCGATCTGCTGCGGCACGCCAACCTTCAGACGACGCGGCGCTACAGCAAGCGCAGCCGCGCCGAGCGGCGCGCGATCGCCGACGACCTGGCGGGCGGGTACGAGCCCGCGGGCGGACGGGGCGGACGGAACGACGACGACGCCTAGCGCCGCCTCGGCGGCCGTGCCGGCTACGGCGGCGTCGAGCCGGCGAGCGCTCGCGGCTCGTCGGACTCCTTGCGGATCGAGAACACCCGGCTGACGCCCTGCTCGGTCGTGACGCCCCACAGCACGTCGGCGACCTCGAACGTGGCCTTCTGGTGCGTGATCAGCACGAACTGCGTGCCGTGCGACGCCATGCGCTCCAAGAACGTCCGGTAGCGACGGATGTTGGCCTCGTCGAGGGGCGCGTCGACCTCGTCGAGCACCGCGACCGGCAATCCCCGTCCCCCCTGCTCCTCGCCCATCAGCGCGAACAGGAACGCCAGCGCGCCCATCGTCCGCTCGCCCACCGACAGCAGGCCGAGCGCCTGCGTCTGCTTGCCGGGCGGCTGCAGGCGGATGCGCAGGCCGACCGGGCGCCCCTCGTCCAGGTCGGCCTCGACGTCGCCCTCGCCGTCCGGTCCGAACAGCTCGGCGAGGTGCGTCACGAAGCGCGCGCGCACGCCGGCGATCGCGGCCGTCAGGCGGGACGTCGTCTCGCGGTCCAGGCGGATCAGGGTCGAGGCCAGGCGATCCACCGCCTCGCGCGCGTCGCGCGCCTCGCGCTCGCGCTCGAGGTGCCCCTCCTCGAGGCCTTCGAGCTCCTGGGCGGCGCGATGGTTCACCGCGCCGAGGGTCTCGAGCTCCGCCTCGGCGTCCCGCAGCTCGGCGCGCGCCACCCGGTCGTTCAGGTCGAGCGGCTCGAGGCCGTCTGGAAAGCCGTCGCGCTCGGCCTCGGCAGCTTCGAGCGCCGCCTCGCGCCGCGCCGACTGCACGCGCGCGTGCTCCAACGACTCGGCGCGTCGGCTCTGCGCTTCGGCGGCGGCCTCCAGCGCCTCCTCCGCCTCGCGCAGCCGTGCGCGGGCGTCCTCGCGTGCCTCCTCGGTCGCCGAGGCGTCGTCGGGCAGCGACTCGCGTGCCGCCAGGGCACGCCGCTCGGCGTCGCGCGCCGCGGACCAGCCGGCCTCGAGCGCCTGCGCCAGGCGCTCGAGCTCGCGCCCCAGCGCCTCGCTGCGAGCGACGTCCTCGTCGTAGCGGGCCTGCGCCGCGGCGTGCGCGCGGCGACGCTCCTCGGCCAGCGCCAGCGTGCGCCCGGCGGCCGAGGCCGCCTCGGAGGCCGGCGCCTCCGCGGTCCGAGCGGCCTGCAGCGTCGTACGCGCCTGCGCGTCGTCGTCACGCACCTTCTCCAACCGTTCCGGGGCGATCGTGGCAGGCGGCTCCGGAAGCCGACGCTCGGCGTCCGCCAGGCGCTCGCGCCGACCCTCGAGGTCGCTGCGCAGATGCCGCTCGGCGGCTTGCGCCTCGCGCCAGCGGGCCGCGGCCGCCCGCGCGTGCGCGACCGCTGCGGTCGCCTCCTCGACGCGGTCGCGAGCGGTCCGGAACGAGGCTTGCGCCTCGCCGACAGCTTCGCCTGCCGCCCGCTCGGCCGCGCTCGCCTCCGCCGCCTGCGCCTCCGCCTCCTCGAGGTCGGCCGCCGCGCCCACCAGCACGCTTCGTCCCTGACGACGACCGCCCGACAGCGCACCGCCCGGCTCGACCACGTCGCCCTCGAGCGTGACCAGGCGGGGGCGCCGGGCGAAGCGCCGCGCGATCGCCGTCGCCTGCTCGGTCGTCTCGACGAGCACGGTGCCTCCGAGGACCTGCTCGACGGCCGGGGCGAAGCGGTCTTCCGTCTCCACCAGCTCCGACGCCACCCCGACGACGCCGGGCTGCGCGGCCAGCTCGGGGTCCGGACGCGTTCGTCCGCCCCGCACGAGGTCCAGCGGGAGCAGGGTGACCCAGCCTCCAGCGGCGCGGACGTGGGCCAGGACGCGCCGGGCGACGCCGGCGTCGTCGGCCAGGACGTACTCCGCGCGCCGTCCGAGCGCCAGCTGGATCGCCTCCTGCAGCTCGGGCGGCACGCGGATCACGTCGGCCAGCGAGCCGAGGATGCCGGCGACGCCGCTGGTCAGGGCGTGGCGGGGCCCCTCGGCGTACCCCCTGCGGGCGGCGAACGCGGCGCGCTGGCGCTCGACCGCCCGAGCCAACGCCCGTGCCTCGGCCGCCTCGCGGGCGTGGGCGGCCTGGGCGGACTCCAGCCGGGCGCGCGCCGCGTCGAGAGCCGCCTGAGCGTCACCGAGCGTCTCCTCCGCGTCGCGCTCCGCCGCCTCGACGTCGCCCGCCTCGTGACCGCTCGCGCGGTCGATCGGGCTCGCGGCGAGCTCGGTCAGGCGAGCGTCGACCTCCTCGCGCTGCCGCCGCAGCGCGTCGCGTTCGGCGTCCGCCTCGGCCGCGGCGCGAGCGGCGCTGGCAGCGGTCGCCTCGAGGCGCTCGCGTTCGGCCCTGGCCGCCTCCGCCCGGGCCTCCGCCCGCTCGCGCTCCTCCCGCGCCGACCGGTAGGCGGCGTCCGCTCGCTCGGCCTCGGCACGGAGCGCGCCGACGTCGTCGGACGGCGCCTCCGGGGCGCCCTGCCGGAGCAGCGCGTCGCGTTCGGCGCCGGTGCGCTCGCGCTGACGCTCGAGGTCCGCGGCGCGGGTGGTGGCCGCCTCGAGCGCGTGCTCGGCGACGCGCAGCTCGGCCGTGGCGCGGGCGTGCGCGGCGGTGGCCTCGCGATGCTCGCGTTCCGCAGCCGTGTCGGCGGCCCTGGCCGCTCGCAGCGCCTCGCGCAGGTCCGCCAGCTCGGCTCGACCGTCCGCCAGCTCGCCCTCCAGGCGGGCGGTCTCGGTCTCGAGCCCGTCGACCTCCTTCCGAAGCGATCTCACGCGAGCCGCCGCCAGCGTCAGCCGCAGCCGCCGCGCCCGGCCGGACAGCTCGTCGTGACGCCGCGCGTCGTCGGCGTCGCGCCGCAGCGCCGCCAGCCGCTCGCCGTCCTCGGCGAGCTTCTCCTCGAGGCGGTCCAGGTGGCCACGCGCCGCTTCGAGCCGGCCCTCGGTCTGCTCGCGCCGCCCCGACAGGCGCGCCACGCCGGCCGCTTCCGCCACGTACGCCAGCAGCCGGCTCGGATCGGCCATCAGCACGCCGCTCACCTCGCCCTGACCGATCACCGCCAGGCTGCCGCGGCCCAGGCCGCTGCCCGCCAGCTCCTCGTCCAGGTCCAGGAACCGCGCGTTCTTGCCGTTCAACGTCAGCTTCGTGACGCCGTCGCGGTCCAAGCTCCGGCGGATCACCAGGCGCTTGCCGCCGGCGTGGAGCTCGACCTCGACCTCCGCCCGCCCCAGTCGCCGCTTCCCCGCCGCGCCGTGGAAGATCAGCGCGGTCTTGTCGTCCGCACGGAACTCGCGCGCGCGACCGCCCCCCGTCGCCCAGCGCAGCGCGTCCAGGATGTTCGACTTGCCGCTGCCGTTCGGACCGACGACCGCCGTCACGCCCGGCGCGAACTCGACGGTGGTGCGGTCGCCGAAGCTCTTGAACCCGGCCAGCGTCAGGCGGTCGATGCGCACGCGGGCCGCCCGGCGCTCAGGCCCGGCCGAGCGAGCGCAGCAGCTCGGCGCTCAGGTGGATGCCGCGGTGGTACAGCTCGACGTCGAACTTCTCGTTCGGCGAGTGGATCCGGTCGTCCTCGAGGCCCATGTCGACCAGCACGACCTCCGCCCCGAGCAGCCGCTGGAAGTCGGCCACGACGGGGATCGTCCCGCCCGTGCGGACGTAGACGGGATCGCGACCGTCCACGGTGCGCACGGCGGCCGCGGCCGCCTGCACCGAGCGACCGTCGATCGGGCTCAGCGCCCAGCTCCCGCCGGCGTGCCGGATCACCTCGACCTGCGCGCCCTGCGGCGCCAGCGAGGCGAGGTGCGCGGCCAGCGCGTCGGCGATCCGGGCCGGATCCTGGTTCGGCACCAGCCGGCAGGAGATCTTGGCGAACGCCTCGGCCGGGATCACCGTCTTCGAGCCCTCGCCCTGGAAGCCGCCGCCGATGCCGTTCACGTCCAGCGTCGGGCGGACCCAGAGGCGCTCGACCAGCGACCGTCCCGCCTCGCCCGGGGTGGCCGAGACGCCGATGCCCTCGGCGAACGCCTCCTCGTCGAACGGGACGCGCTCCAGCTGGGCGCGCTCCTCGTCCGAGATCTCGACCACCGCGTCGTAGAAGCCGGGGACGGTGACCCGCCCGTCGTCGTCCTTGAGCTTCGCCACGATCTCCGCGAGCGCCATCGCGGCGTTGGGCACGCCCCCGCCGAACGCGCCCGAGTGCAGGTCGCGGCTGGCCGTGCGCACGCGCAGCTCGACGTACGCGAGCCCCTTCAGGCCGTACGTGAGGGTCGGCACCTTGCCGGGCAGCATCGCGCCGTCGCTGACGACGACGGTGTCGGCGGCCAGCCGCTCGCGGTTGGCCTGGATCGTGGCGGCGAGGTTGCGGCTGCCGATCTCCTCCTCGCCCTCGATCAGGAACTTGAGGTTGACCGGCAGCTCGCCGTCCGCCTCGAGCAGCGCTTCGGCCCCCTTCACGTGCGCGAACACCTGTCCTTTGTCGTCGCTCGCGCCACGCGCCACGATCGCGCCGTCGCGGATCGTCGGCTCGAACGGACCCGAGTCCCACAGCTCGATCGGGTCGGCGGGCTGCACGTCGTAGTGGCCGTACACCAGCACGGTGGGCAGGTCGTCCGCGACGTGCCGCCGGGCGAACACCGCCGGATGGCCCCCGGTCTCGAGCAGCTCGGCCTCGAAGCCGTTCGCGGCGAGATCGTCGCGCAGCCATGCGGCGGCGCGCCGGACGTCGGCCTCGTGCGCGGGATCGGTGGAGACGGAGGGGATGCGGAGCAGCTCGACCAGCTCGTCGAGATGACGGTCCTCACGCTCGGACAGGAGCCTCGGAAGACGGTCTGGATCGGTCATGGCGGGGAGCCTACCACGGCCTTCCGGGCGTCCAGAGCGTCACTGTCGAGGCGTCACCGTTCGTCGTCGTCGGGCTCCGCCATGCGCCGCGCGAGATCCTCGATCTCGGCCGGAAGCGCGCCGCGGATGCCGCCGATCCGCTCCTCGAGCTGGCCCTGGAGCAGACCGATGCGGCTCTCCATGCTGGACTGCAGATCGTCGAGCCGCGAGCGGAGCTTGATGATCTCCTCCACCCCCGCGAGGTTCACGCCGAGCTCCTGCGTCAGCCTCCGGATCTCGCGCAGCTGCTCGATGTTGCGTTGCGAGTAGAGCCGGGTCTTCCCCGCGCTGCGGCTCGGTTCGATCAGGCCCTTGCGTTCGTACAGCCGCAGCGTCTGGGGGTGCATGTCGACGAGCTCCGCTGCGACGCTGATCACGTACAGCGGCTTGTCCTTGTCGATGTTGGCGTCGTCGTCGTTCACGCGTGTCCTCCCTCGTCGCGCACGATCCCCGACATCTTGTCACGCGCCCAGCGTGCGAGGCCGCGCCACACCCGGTGTCGGACCGTCACGCGCAGGTCGGCGCCGGCCAGCCCGCCCCCGCGCACGCGCACCACCCCGCCGTCCGGCGTGGCCGGCGGCACGCGCACGTCGCTGCCCAGCAGCATCGTGGTCGTGCCGCGACGAGCCTCTTGCGGCGTGACGGACAGCTCGGCGTGAAGCTCGTCTCCGACGCGCTCGACGCCGGGCGGAAGCCGCACGTGGACCGCGACCAGCGCGTCGCCGGGCGGCCTGCCCGGACCGCCGAGGCCGCGCAGGCGCAGCTTGACGCCGTCGCGTACGCCCGCGGGGATCGTCACCTCGACCACGTCGCCACGGCGCAGCACGCCGCGGCCCTGGCACGCCGGGCAGGGGCGTCCGTCGTCGCTGAGCCGTGAGCCGCGGCAGGCGGCGCAGACGCTGGGCCCGGGCACGCGGACCCGTCCGCTCCCGCCCGACCGCGCCGTCGCCAGGTCGATCTCGAGCGCCGCTTCGCGGTCCTCGCCCGGCAGGACGCCCTGGTTGCGGAGCATGCCGGTCATGACCCCGAACAGCGCGTCGAACACCGCGTTGCCGGTGCGCGGGACGCCCTGGCCGAAGTCGACGCGGACGTCGGCCTCCTCGAACACGGTCTGCCAGTCGACGCGGCTGAAGTCGGGCCCCGGGCCCCCCGCCGCGGCTCCGCCCCGGTCCACCCAGGCGCGCTTGTCGGGGTCGCGAAGGGTCGCGTACGCCTCGCTGATGCGCTTGAACCGCTCCTCCGCGCCGGCGTCGCCGGGGTTCCGATCGGGATGGTTCTCGAGCGCCAGGCGCCTGTAGGCGACCTTGACGTCCTCCGCGGTCGCGTCGCGCGGGACGCCGAGCACCTGGTAGGGGTCGTCGCTGCCGTGGGTCACGTTCCGGCATGATACCCGCGACGCGTTCTCGCGCCCGTCCACGGCGTGCTACCGTTGGACGCGGAGGTGACCGCCCTTGACGCGCCGCTTCGCGGTCGTCGCGACGCTCGTCCTGGTTCTCGCCGTGGGCCTCGCGGGCTGCCGGAACGAGACCCAGAACCAGATCCGTCGCTCGATCCAGGACTTCACGAATACGCGCATGTACATCACCGTCTTCGCCTACGGTGGCGAGGTCGTGTTCGAAGGCATCGTCGACGGGAAGGTCACCCGCGCCACGGCCGAGGTGGACCGCGGCGGACAGTCCTCGGGCACGTACATCTTCTGGTACGACGATCGGGGCCGTTACCATCAGACCGATCTTCCCTACCTGGTCACCACCTACGATCGCGCCGAGCCGGCGGACGATCTTCCGTAGCGTCGCCGGCGTCCCGAGGAGGCCTCCCATGCAGAAACCGCTCCGTTCGTTCCGCGCGAGGCGGCGCTGGTCGCTCGCCCTCGCCCTGCCGTTGATCGTGGCGCTCGCGGGATGCACCGTCACCTTCGTCGGTCCGGGAAGCGTCGTCGGAGACGACGCGAACCGGGTCATCGAGACCTTCGAGGCGCGCGCCGGCGAAGGCTCGTCCTACCGCGTCGGCGAGGAGATCTCGTTCCGGATCCGCACGCGCGTCGACGGCTACGTGACGTTGACCTCGCTGGGGCCGAACGGCGACGTGGAGGTGTTCGCGCGCAACGTGTTCGTCACCGGCCGCCGCATCAACGTGATCGACGGTCGCGACCAGGGCGTCGTGTTCGTCGTCGAGCCGCCCCGGGGCTGGCACCGGGTGCGGGCCAGCTTCACGCCCAGCCGGACCGACACCGGGCGCGTCTCGTTCCGGGGCCGTGCCGGCGAGGACGAGTGGCTGGCCGCGATCCGCATCGACATCGAGCCGTTCGAGATCCGGGACGTGGCCGAGACCCGCTTCTTCGTGCGCTGACCCGTTCGTGCGCCGGCCCGTGAGCGGTCGCGACGACACCCAGGACGCCGCCTGAAACGCCTCAGGCGGCGTCCTGGGGTACAATGGTCCGTCTGACGAGGAGGTCCTGGCTTGGCAGGTCACAACAAGTGGTCGCAGATCAAGCGCAAGAAGGCGGCCAACGACAACCAGCGCGGCAAGATCATCAGCAAGCACATCCGCGCGATCCAGAGCGCTGTCCGCGAAGGCGGGAGCGACGACACGACCACCAACCTGGCGCTGAAGAACGCCCTCGGCGCCGCGAAGGCGGACGACGTCCCCGCGGACAACATCGATCGCGCGATCGAGCGTGCCTTGGGTGGCAGCGATGGCGGATCGTTCGATCCGGTCGCGTACGAGGGGTACGGTCCGGCCGGGGTCGCGTTCCTGGTCGAGGCGCTGACCGACAACCGCAACCGGACGGTCGCGGAGGTACGGCGCGTGTTCACGAAGCACGGCGGGAACATGTCCGGCTCGACCGCGTGGCAGTTCGACGCCGTCGGCGTGCTGCTGTTCGAGACCGCCGACGACGCGTTGCAGGACGTGGCGATCGACCTGGGTGCGCTGGACCTCGACGTCGACGACGACGGAACGCTGACGGTCTACACCCCGCCGACGGAGCTGTACGCCATCGCCGACCGGTTCGCCGAGCTGGGCTCCACGGCCGACGTGGCTCAGCTCACCAAGATTCCGCAGACCCGCGCCGCGCTGGGGGCGGCGGACGCAGCCAAGATCGTGCGCATGGTCGACGCGCTCGAGGACCTCGACGACGTCCAGAACGTCTACACGACCGCCGATCTCGACGCTGTCGCCGAGGTCGCGCAAGGGGGTGCCTCGTGACCTTCCCGACCATGACCTGGTCCCAGATTCCGAAGATCACGGCCTCGCAGATGCAGCAGGCGGTGATGATGGCGACCGGCAAGTTCGGCCTCGACTCCCGGGTCCTGGTCGAGCACACGGGCCGGAACCTCGCCACGCTCGTGGACGAGCACGCGCCCGAAGGGCCGGTGCTGGTCGTCGCCGGCCGAGGCGACAACGGCAGCGGCGGGCTGGCGGCCGCCCGGCTGCTGGGCCTGCGTGGACGACGCGTCTGGGTGGTGCCCACGCACGAGGCGGACAACTACAGCGGCACCCCGCGCGAGCAGCTCGAGCTGCTGCGCCACGTGCCGACCGTCCGGGTCAAGACGAGCCTGCCGAAGATGAAGTTCTCGTGCGTGATCGACGCCGCGATCGGCACCAGCCTCGAAGGGCCGCCCCGTGGCCGGACGCTGGACGTGATCACGGTGCTGAACAAGATGCAGAACGGCTGCTGCGTGATCAGCGTCGACGTGCCCACCGGCGTGCAGTCCGACGACGGCTCGGTTCCCGGCGAAGCGGTCCACCCGTCCATGACGCTGGCGATCGCGCTCCCGAAGACCGGCATCGAGCCCGGCGGCGTCGGAGGGCGGGTGTTCGTCGGCGATCTCGGCTTCCCGCCCGGCGTGTACGAGGCGCTGGGTCTCGAGCCGGTGATGCTGCCGGGGTTCGTGACCGAGGTGGTGCCGGGCTAGGGCATTCGCAAGGCAGGAGCCGTGTGCGAGCCCCCGGTCGGAACCGGGGGCTCGCTCATCTCGTGCGACGGTCCGTGGACACGTCCCACGGCCTTCACCTCGCGGGCGGCTCGGCTATTCCGCCTCGCCGCAGGTGCCGCCCACGACGTGCAGGACGGAGCTTTCCGACTCGAGGAAATGGCCCGAGGCATCCTTGGCGTAGAGCTTCGCGATGTTGCCGACCTCGAGGTAGCGGCATTCGTCTTCGCCGGTCTGGACGGACAGGTCCGCCGCCGACGTCGTCGCCGGCTCCGGCTCCGGCTCCATCAGGTCGTCCCAGTGGAACGTGGCGGAGAACGGGAAGCTCACCTTGTCGACGTCCAGCTCGTGTGCGTCCAACATGCCGAGGTGCGTGAGCGTGTCGGCCGGCGTGAGGTAGTCCTTCACGTCGATCTCGCGCTTGAGCTCCATGTACGGCTCGTCGAACGCCCAATCGGCCGTCGCGACGTAAGGCTCTGCCCTCGTCTCCGCTTGGACGGTCACGGTGTTCGTCCCCGAGTCGCCCGCCTCGACGTCCTCGGCCGCGATGGCCACGTCGTAGGTGCACGTCAGCGTGTCTCCGAACGCGAGCTCGTACGGCAACGCCGTCCCGCAGTCCACGGCCACGTCGTCGTACCCTGCGAGCCCGAGGTCGTCGGTGATCTCCGTGATCGTCACGGGCAGTTCCTGCGAGGAGATGTTGTTCTCGATCGTGATGTCGCCCGAGACTGCGAAGTAGCCTGCCGTCGACCCCAGGTACGTCACGTCGACGGCCCATGTGGCCGTGGCTTGGCCGTCGACGGGAACGACCAGAACGCCTTTCCCAGGATCGACGAGCGTCTTCTCGACCTCCCAGTCGTGGACCAGCTTGTAGCGTGCCTCGGCGGTCTTCTCGACTCGAAGCGTGTCACCCCCGTCATCGCCCTCGCACCAGTCCGAGATCACCAGACGGCCGGGCCGCCCCGGCGTGCCGGTGAGCTCGAGCGTCGCCTCGAGGCCGCCCAACTCGAAGAACGGCGTGTAGACGTGCCAGACGTTCGCGTTGAGCGGCTCGCCGGGCGCGTACGTGCCGGAGCCCGTGCCGCCGAGGACCAGCTGAGCGTCGGTCGAGTCGCCCTTGGTGGCGAACACCCAGTGGATCCAGCCGTCGGCGGTACGTCCGCCCTCGCCGACGAGATCGCAGCGCTCGGAGTCGAGCCCGTTCCTGCCGTTCCAGCTGGGGTCGTCGTCCGTCCGATCGGGCCAGGCCGGTGCACCGGGCTTGATGCCGTTCTCGCCGTTCCAGCTCGCTTCGTACGTCCCTTCGGCCGACTCCACGACGTCCTCGAGCCCGTCGGTCGATACGGTGTTCTGCACGGTGCCGCACGCCGCCAACAGTGCAGCGGCGGCGACGATCGTCAGGCCGAGCTTCCAGAAACGCATTCGTCCTCCTTGGCCTTGCGCGTTCGGCAGCTGGACGACCCGCGTCGGGTTCCGGGCTTTGCGAGCCCGCCTCTCGGCGGGGGTGCCTTTGTCGGACGAACGGTCGGCCGGGGCCACCACGCGAGCGTGGGGACGGTGCCGGCGACCTGCCTACGCGGCCTCATCGGTCGCTCATGGAGAAGGTAGCAGACGAGCGAGCCAGACCCGGTCGGCATCGGTCACACGTCGGTGCCGCGCTCGGGCACGAGGCGTGCCCACACGACGAAGAGCCGCCCCCGAGCGTGTCGGGGGCGGATCGTCTGGTAGGCGCGGGCAGGATTGAACTGCCGACCTCTACAGTGTCAATGTAGCGCTCTCCCACTGAGCTACGCGCCTATGTGGCTACGCGGTCCGTAGCCGATGGTGGAGGCGCCGACCGGATTCGAACCGGTGAATGGAGGTTTTGCAGACCTCTGCCTTACCACTTGGCTACGGCGCCAAGGCTCAAGAATCGTATCCCACGCCCCCTCCCCTGTCAACGTACGGAGAGGGCGTGGACCGCCGGTATGCTGGGCCCATGCCCGAGGCTCCAGCGACCTTCGCCCACCTGCACCAGCACACCGCCTACAGCCTCCTGGACGGAGCCGCACGGATCAAGGACCTGATCGCCTGGGTCAAGCAGGTCACGCCGGACGACCCGGTCGTCGCGATGACCGACCACGGCAACATGCACGGCGCGGTCGAGTTCTACCGGACCGCGGTGGCGAGCGGCGTCAAGCCGATCCTCGGCTTCGAGGCGTACGTCACCGCCGGCAGCCGGTTCGAGCGCAAGCGACCGAGCAGCAAGCTCGACGGCGGCTACTTCCACCTGACCCTGCTCGCGAAGAACCTCACCGGCTACAAGAACCTCTCCAAGCTGAACAGCCGCGCCTGGCTCGAGGGGTTCTACATGAAGCCGCGCGTGGACCACGAGCTGCTGCGCGAGCACGCCGAGGGCGTCGTGGCCCTGTCGGGCTGCCTGGGCGCGCAGATCCCGCGCACCCTTCTCGACGTCGGCGAGGAGGCCGGCGAGGAGGTCCTGCGCCAGTACCTCGACATCTTCGGCGACGACTTCTTCGTCGAGCTGCAAGACCACGGCCTGGACGAGCAGAAGCGGCTGAACCCCGTCCTGAAGGGCCTGGCCGATCGGTACGGCCTGGGCCTGGTCGCCACGAACGACGGTCACTACGTCCGGCGCGAGGACGCGCGGGCGCACGAGGCGCTGCTGGCGATCCAGACGAAGACGACGCTGTCGGACCCGGACCGCTTCAAGTTCCCGTGCGACGAGTTCTACGTCAAGACGCCCGACGAGATGGCGCAGGCGATCCCCGAGACGGCCTACCCCGGGGCGCTGGCCAACACGATGCGGGTCGCCGACCTGTGCGACGTTCAGCTTCCCATCGGCGACGCCCGCGTCTACCAGATGCCCGAGCTTCCCATTCCCGAGGGGCGCACCCTGGCCGAGCAGCTGCGCGTCCAGACGTACGCGGGGCTGATGCAGCGCTACCCGGAGCGCATCGACGAAGCGCTGGTGCGGCGCTACGCGGCGGTCGCCGGGCGCGTCCAGGGGCCGCTGGGCGCGGACGCGTCCGAGGCGCCGCTGGACGAGGTGCTGTTGGGCGTCGCGCGCTGCGGCGAGCGCGGACGGACCGAGAAGGATCCCGGCCAGACGTACGACCGCTACGTGTACCCCCACCTCGCCGTGCTGCGCGACGAGGGCGGCGAGCGGCCCGAGGCGCTCCGCATCCTGGAGCGAGCCGAGTACGAGCTGGGCGTCATCATCGCGATGGGGTTCCCGGACTACTTCCTGATCGTCGCCGACTTCATCAACTGGGCGAAGGACCGCAAGATCGCCGTCGGGCCGGGGCGCGGCTCCGGGGCGGGATCGATCGTCGCGTACGCGATTCGCGTGACCGACATCGATCCGCTGGAGTTCGACCTGCTGTTCGAGCGGTTCCTCAACCCCGAGCGGATCAGCATGCCCGACTTCGACGTCGACTTCTCCGACGTCCGGCGCGGCGAGGTGATCGAGTACGTGCGCCGCAAGTACGGCGAGGACAAGGTGGCGCACATCGCCACCTTCGGGACGATGGCGTCGAAGGCCGCGATCAAGGACGCCGCGCGCGTGACCGAGGCCGGCTTCGCCGAGGCCGACCGGATCAGCAAGCTGGTCCCGATCGTGTTCGGGCGCTCGGTGTCGATCGAGCGGGCGCTCGAGGAGGTTCCCGAGTTCCGCGAGCTCTACGACGGCGGCGCGAAGGCGTACGTCGACATCGCGCAATCGCTCGAAGGCCTCACGCGGCACGCCTCGGTTCACGCCGCCGGCGTGATCATCTCGCGCGATCCGGTGCAGGAGCTCGCCCCCGTGTTCCGCTCGGGGGACGGGCCGATCGTGTGCCAGTACGACATGGGATCGATCGAGGACCTGGGGTTCCTGAAGATGGACTTCCTGGGCCTGAGGACGCTGTCGTTCATCGAGGCCGCGGTCCGCATCGTCCACGACACGCGCGGCGTCCAGCTGAATCCGAGCGAGTTTCCGCACGACGACGCCGCCACGTTCGAGCTGCTCTCCCGCGGCGAGGCCGCCGGGGTGTTCCAGTTCGAGTCGGGCGGCATGGTCGACACGCTCAAGAAGCTGAAGCCTCGCCGGATCCAGGACCTCATCGCCGTCTCCGCGCTGTACCGGCCGGGACCGATGGAGAACATCCCGGCGTACATCCGACGTCACCACGGACAGGAGGAGGTCCGCTTCGACGACTTCGAGGTGAGCGAGCCGCTGCTCGCCCCCATCCTCGAGGAGACGTACGGCATCCCGGTCTACCAGGAGCAGATCATGCAGATCGCGCAGGCCGTGGCCGGCTACAGCCTGGGCGAGGCCGACCTGCTGCGCCGCGCGATGGGCAAGAAGAAGGTCGCGGAGATGGAGCGCCAGCGCAAGGTGTTCGAGCGGGGAGCTGCGGACAAGGGGATCCCCGCCGCCGAGGCGAACCGGATCTTCGACCTGCTCGAGAAGTTCGCGAACTACGGCTTCAACAAGTGTTTGGTCGGGGACACCGAGGTCGTCACGTCCGACGGTGCAGTGCGGACGATCGCCGAGATGTTCGAGCGGCAGGAGTCCAGCTCCGTCGTCGTGAGCTCCACCGACGGGTTCGAGCTCGTTCAGCGGCCGGTGGCAGCGGTGATGGACAACGGCGAGAAACCGGTCTTTCGGCTGCGCACGTCGTTGGGCAAGGAGATCGTGGCGACCGGAAATCACCCCTTCAGGACCGTGGCTGGCTGGATGAATCTCGAGGATCTCGAGGTCGGTCGACGGGTCGCGGCCCCGGCCGTGCTTCCCGTCGAGGGTGGCTCGACGTGGTCCCGTCACGAGCTCGTCCTCCTAGGCTGGATCCTCTCCGAAGGGAACGTCTGTCATCCGTCCGGCGCCTACGTCTACAGCAGCAACGAGAAGGTCGTTGCAGAGGTGGTCGCAGCGGCCGAGAGGTTCGAGAACACGACGCCGTCCGTCGTGCGACGCGAGGACCGGGCCGACGGCTATTCGATCTATCTCGGCACGGGGAGACGAGGCAGTGCCAGCAACGGCCGCTCGGGAGTGCGCCTGTGGCTCGAGCGGCTGCAGCAGGTGGGCCGCGGAGCCGCCGAGAAGTCGTTCCCTCGAGAAGCGTTCGAGTTGGACAACGACTCGCTGTCGTTGCTCCTCGGTCGATACTGGTCGGGCGACGGCTTCGTATCGGGAACGGGCAGCAACCAGACCCCGTTCGCGGCCACCTCTTCCCGTGTCCTCGCGCGGCAGCTCCAGCACCTCCTCCTTCGTTTCGGCATCGTGAGCCGTGTCTCGAAGGCGGAGTTCGCCTACCGGGAAGGCAGGACCGGATACAGGGTCCACCTTCTGGGCCGCCGCAGCATCGAGGCGTTTCTGTCCAAGATCGCTCCGCACATCGTGGAGAAGGACGAGCAGATCGCCGGCCTGAGCGACCATCTTGCCGCGATCACTCCCGACCGGGAGTCCCTCGACACGATTCCACCCGAGGTGAAGCTCGTCGTCGACGAGGTCCGACGGGAGCACGGTCTGACCTGGAAGCAGGTCGAGGACCGTAGTGGCGTGTGCGTGAGGGAGCTCTACGGCCCTCTCAAGCCGCGCAAGAAGGGGTTTCGCCGCGCGACCCTCCGCAAGCTCGCCGACTTCTTCGGCTCCGCCCGCCTCCACGCCGCAGCCAGTGACGAGATCTTCTGGGAGACCGTGGTCGCGATCGAGGCCGCGGGAACGGCGCGGACGTACGATCTCGAGGTCGTCGGAGATCACAACTTCGTCGCCAACGACCTCATCGTCCACAACTCGCATTCGGCCGCCTACGGCGAACTGTCGTTCCAAACCGCGTACTTGAAGGCGCACTACCCCGTCGAGTTCGCCGCAGCGCTCCTCACCGTCGAGCGGGCGAACAGCGACAAGGTGGCGCAGTACGTCGCCGACACGCGCCACATGGGGATCGCCGTCCTGCCGCCCGACATCAACGAGTCGCGAGGCGACTTCACCCCCGTCGGCGAGGTGGTCCGCTTCGGCCTGCACGGCGTGAAGAACGTCGGCGACGCCGCCGTCGAGCACATCGTCGCCGAGCGCGAGCGGAACGGCCCGTTCGCCGACCTGTTCGACTTCTGTCGCCGCTGCGAGAGCTCGCTGATCAACAAGCGTGCGCTCGAGCACCTCGTCAAGGCCGGCGCGTTCGACGCGATGGGCGAGCGGGCGACCCTGCTGGCCAACGTGGAGTCGGCGATGAAGTGGGGCACCGCGCAACGCGAGAGCGACGCGGCGGGTCAGATGGCGCTGTTCGCGGCGGAGGAGCTCAAGCCCCCCGCGCTCGAGGCGGGCGAGGAGCTGTCCGATCTCGATCGGCTGAAGCTCGAGAAGGACGCGCTGGGGCTGTACATCAGCGCGCACCCGATGCGCTCCTACCCGGGGTTGGCCGAGGCGGCGAGCTGCCCGGTCGATCAGGTCGAGTCGTGGCTGAGCGAGCAGCGCTCGGCCGGCGAGGCCGGCGGGCGGCTCAAGGTCGTGCTGTCCGGCATCCTGCAGAACGTCGCGAAGCGTCCCACCCGCAAGGGCTCGATGATGGCGCGGTTCGAGATCGCGGACGAGAGCGGCTCGCGCGAGGTCGTCGCGTTCAGCCGGATCTTCGACGAGATCGCCTCGCTGCTCGAGGAGGACGCGCCCGCGGTGCTGGTCGCCGAAGCGTCCGAGGACGGCGAGGCGGTCCGGCTGGTGGCCGACCGGCTGATCCGCTGGGACGCCCGCGACGCGGTGCCCGAGGTCGCGGTGCTGCGCTTCGACCCTCGCGAGATCGCCGAGCACCAGCTGCTCGAGCTGCGCTCGCGGATCGACGAGGCGTCCGGCACGACGCCGGTCCAGCTGCGCTTCCCGTCGTCGCGTGGACTGGTCACCTGGTCGGCCGAGGGGATCCGCGTCGACGCCTCGCGGCTGGGCGAGCTCGAGGCGCACTGTCCCTGGCTGCGGACCAGCGTGACGATCGACCGGGCGCGGCTGCTGGTGGACCGAGGACCGGCGTGGAGCCGAG
>CAZHCI010000002.1:52739-60779 GCA_964530905.1 uncultured bacterium | reverse complement strand
CGGCGTCGTCGTGGCGTGCGGCCGTGGCGCCGTTCGGCTGCGGACCGTCACCCCGGCGGGACGACCGTCGATGCCGGCCGGCGATTGGGCGCGCGGAGCGCACCTGGAGGAGGGCGAGCTTCTTGCGTAACGTCGCGATCGTCGGACGGCCGAACGTCGGCAAGTCCAGTCTGTTCAACCGCCTCATCGGCCGCCGCGAGGCGATCGTCGCCGATCAGCCCGGCGTCACGCGCGACGTCAAGGAGGGCGTCGTCGAGACCGACTCGGGGCGCGCCTTCACGCTGCTGGACACGGGCGGCCTGTGGTCGGGCGACGCGTGGGAAGCCCCGATCCGCGACCGGATCGAGACGGCCCTGGTGGGCGTCGACCTGGTGCTGTTCTGCGTGGACGGCCGCGTCGCGCCGACGGGCGCGGACCACGAGATCGCGGACTGGCTCAGGCGTCAGGGGCGTCCGGTGCTGCTCGTGGCGACGAAGATCGACGATCCGCGGCACGAGGAGCGGCCCGAGCTGTTCGAAGCGTACGCCCTGGGCTTCGGCGAGCCGATCGTCACCTCCGCCGCGCACGCGCGCGGCGTCCCCGAGCTCGAGACCGCGATCGAGACCCGACTGGGCGAGGACGAGGACGTCGCGGGCGAGGAGCCGATCACCGTGGCGATCGTCGGCCGTCCGAACGCCGGCAAGTCGTCCCTGCTCAACGCCCTGATCGGCGACGAGCGGGTCATCGTCTCGGACGTGGCCGGCACCACCCGCGACACGATCGACGTCCGGTTCGACTTCGGAGGCCGCCCGTTCGTGCTGGTGGACACCGCCGGGATCCGGCGCAAGCCGACCGAGGACGTCGAGTACTACTCCAAGCTGCGCGCCGAGACGGCGATGCGGCGCGCCGAGGTCGCGATCCTGGTCGTCGACCCGTTCGAGCTGGGCGACCACGAGATGCGCATCGCGAACTACGCCCTGGAAGCCGGCAAGCCGGTCGTCATGGCGATCAACAAGTGGGACCTGGTCACCGACGAGCAGCTCACCGCGTTTCGTGCGCACATCCGCCAGGAGCTCTCGCACCTCGCGTTCGCGCCGCGGGTGTTCGTCAGCGCGCTCACCGAGTTCGGCCTGCACGAGCTCCTCGCCACCGTGGTGCGGGTGCACGACACCGCGCGCAGGCGGGTGGCGACCGGCGAGCTGAACGGCTGGATCGAGGTCTGGACGCAGCGTCAGGCGCCCCCCAACTTCAAGGGCCGGCCGCTCAAGCTGCTCTACGCGACGCAGGCCGACGTGGCGCCGCCGACGTTCGTGTTCAGCGTCAACTCCGAGACGTTCATCACGCGCTCGTACGAGTCGTACCTGAGGAACCGCATCCGCGAGGACCTCGGCTTCGCCGAGGTGCCGTTCCGCATGATCTTCAAGAGCCGCAGCGGGGAGGGCAAGCGGGTCCGGCTGTAGTCAGGGCTTCTCGACCTCGACGCGCACCTTGAGGTTGCCGCGTTTCGTCTCGCCCTCCACGGCCAGCAGGCGCGCACGCCCCAGCCCCTCCGCCCACAGCTCGGAGCCCGGCTCCAGCACGGCCGACTTGCCGGCCGTCTCGCCGTCGACGCGGACCTTGCCGCCCGCGACGCCCTTGACGAACCAGGAGCGGGACGCGCCGAACGCCTTGGCGCCCAGCACGTCGGCTCGGAGCGACGGCACGACCAGGCCGACGGTCTTCGAGGTGCCTCGCGCGACGCGACCGAGCGGCACCGCCTCGACCTCCGTCTCGCGCCCACGCACCCGCACCGGCCCGCGGAACGACGCGGCGAGATCGTCCTCGACGATCACGCTGACGCCGTCCTCGTGGAGCACGGCGTCGCCGAGGCGGCCTTCGGGCACGCCGGCGGCGTGAAGCCCGGCGCGCGCCTCGTCGGGATCGTGAACGCCGGGCAGGTAGAGGGCCGCCAGCGACCGGGCGGCGGCCGGGACGTGACCCGGGCGCGCCGTCACGACGCGCCGAGCGGCAGCCGGAACACCGCCGCTGGCGCTGGCCGCGACGCCCGCCGCGCGCAGCCGCGCCAGGCAGGCGGCGGCGTCCGCCTCGTCCATGAAGCTCGAATGCGCGACGCGGCCACCGCCGGCCGCGTCGGCCAGGCGTGTCGCGGTCTCGGCCGGGCGCTCGCTCATCGCACGTCGCTCGCGCTCAGGCCCGTCGCGGCCAGTCGCTCCGCGAACGACGCCGCGTCGGGTCCGACCACCCGGAGCACGATCCGGCGTGTCCGGCCGGGCTCGACCGCCGCGGTGACCGCCGCGACGATGTTGGACGGGGGCGCCGCCTGCGCGACCCGGGCCAGCACGCCGGGCTCGTCCGGCGCGTCGACCGTGACGCGGGTGCCCCCCTCGCGCAGGCCCAGGAACCCCACCAGCGCGCGGAGCAGGTCGGTGATCGTCAGGATCCCGACCAGTCCCTGCGGTCCCACGACCGGAAGCCCCGAGACGCGGGCCTCCTCCATCGTTAGCGCGGCGTGCTCGATCGTGTCGTCCTGATCGATCGTCGTCGGCTCGGTCGTCATCACCTCGCCCACCTCCATCCGACCGAGCAGGAAGTTCAGCTCGTAGACCGAGAGCGTGGTGGCCGACGAGGGCGTCGCCTCCTTGAGGTCCCGGTCGGTGACGATCCCGATCAACCGGTCCTCCTCGACGACGGGAAGCCTGCGGTAGCCGCCCTGACGCATCCGCTCCATCGCCTCCATCACCGGGGTGCGTGCGGTCACGACCTCGGGGTGGGGCGTCATCCATTCGCGTACCAGCATGGCGTGATGCTAGCACCCGCGGCGCGCGCCCGGCACCGCCGGGCACGGCCTCCGGCGCCTCGGCGCCCGAGCGCGCTCGCGTCGCCGGGCACATGCGAAGATGCGTGCATGCGAACCTTGACGGTGCTCGGATCGACCGGATCGATCGGCACGCAGACGTTGGACGTGGCGCGGATGCGAGGCTGGCGCGTCGCGACCCTGGTCGCGGGCCGGAACGCGGACCTCCTGGTCGCGCAGGCCCGCGAGTTCCGTCCCGACCTGGTCGTGTGCGACGAGGCGGCCTTGGACCGCGTGCGGGACCGACTGCCCGCCGGGACCCGGCTGGCGTCGGGCGACGAGGCCGTGGCGGACGCGGCCGCCTGGCCGGTCGACACGGTCGTGGCCGCGATTCCCGGCATGGCGGGCTTGGCGCCGGTGCGCGCCGCGGTCCGGGCGGGCCGGCACGTCGCGCTGGCCACGAAGGAGGCGATGGTCGTCGCCGGACCGCTGGTGCGCGAGGAGGCCCGCAGGGCGGACGCGCGCATCACGCCGGTCGACTCGGAGCACGCCGGCATCGCGCAGCTGCTCCTCGGGGAGCGCCGCGACGCGATCGAGACGGTGATCCTGACCGCCTCGGGCGGCCCGTTCCGCGACGGGCCTGCCGACCTGGCGTCCGTGACGCCGCGACAGGCGCTGGCGCACCCGACCTGGTCGATGGGGCCGAAGGTCACGATCGACTCGGCCACGCTCTTCAACAAGGGGCTCGAGGTGCTCGAGGCCCACGTGCTGTTCGACCTTCCGCTCGACGCCATCGAGGTCGTCGTTCATCCCCAGTCGCTGGTGCACGCCCTGATCCGGTTCCGCGACGGATCGCTCAAGGCCCAGGTCGGTCCCCACGACATGCGACTCCCGATCGCGTGGGGCGTCGAGGGGGTCGTCCGGCCCGCCCTGCCCCTGGCGCGGCTCGAGCTGGACGGCGCCTGGACGTTCGCGCCGCCCGACCACGAGCGTTTCCCCGCGCTGTCGCTGGCGTACGAGGCGGGCCGGCGGGGCGGCACCGCGCCGGCGGTGCTCAACGCGGCCGACGAGGTGGCCGTGGCGGCGTTCCTGGACGGCCGGATCCCGTTTCCCGCCATCACCGACGCGGTCTCGGCCGCGCTGGACGCGGTGGCGCCCGAAGCGCTGGGATGGGACGCGGCCTATGCGGCGGACGCGGAGGCGCGGCGCGTCACGCGTGCCTGGGTCGACGATCACGCGGCGGTCGCCCGCTGAGCGGTCGCCGGCTGAACGCCGATCGGGCGAGCGCACGCCCCGCGCGCTTCGCCCGATTTCCCTCCGCCCGAGTCCCCTCCGCCCGAGTCCCGTCCTGGACGCGATCGTGAAGCGGCCGACCGGACAACCGCCCCTGGGCTGGGATACTGCCCGCATGGAGCGCTCCGCATGACGACCGGCCTGGTGTTCGTCCTCATCCTGTTCAGCGCGGTGATGGTGCACGAGCTCGCGCACTACCTCAACGCGCGCAGCGTCGGCTTGCCGGTGCGGGCGTTCAGCATCGGCTTCGGGCCGATCTTGTGGCGTCGCCGCTGGAGGGGCACGGAGTGGCGCCTGTCGGCGATTCCCCTGGGCGGGTACGTCGACCTGCCGGGCATGACCTCCGAGCCGGACGAGAACGGCGAGCTGCGCAACCCGACCGAGGGCATGGCCGCGCTGGGGCTCGGCGCGAAGGCGTGGGTCCTGATCGGGGGCGTGGTCGCGAACTTCGTGCTCGGAACCGTGTTGCTCACGATCGCCGTCCTCCTCCAGCCCGGCTACCGCGCGCTCACGACCGGCACGCCGCCGACGGTGTCGGGCACCGTGATCGCGCAGGTCGTCGACGACTCGGTCGCGGCCGAGGCCGGGCTCGTCGCCGGCGATCGCGTGATGGCGGTCCAAGGCGTCTCCGATCCCAGCCCCGACGAGGCCGTCGAGGCGATCCGGTCCGCGGAAGGGACGCTGGAGCTCGTCGTCGAGCGGGACGGGGCCCAGCGCAGCTTCTCGGTCGCCTGGCCTCCGCAAGGGGCCTCGCCCGACGAGCGGCCCCTGCTGGGCGTCCAGCTCGCCCCCGCCTCGGTCGAGAGCGTCGGGCCCTGGACCGCCCTGGGCGAGTCGGCGGCGTTCGCGGTCCGCGCCGTGCCGGAGATGGTCAGCGGGTTCGTGCGCGGGTTCGGCAACGTCCTGAGCGGCCGGTCCAGCGAGGACGTGGCGGGTCCGGTCGGCATGGTGGGCCTCGTCTCGGACGCCACCCGGATCGGCGTGGCGCCCGTCCTGGTCCTGGCGGCGATCATCAACTTCTCGCTGGCGGTGTTCAACCTCCTTCCCATCCCGGGGCTGGACGGCGGCCGCCTGTTCCTGGCGACGGTGGTGGCGATCCGTGGACGCCCGTTCAAGCCCGGTCAGGAGGAGGCGTTCCACTTCATCGGGATTCTCGCGGTCCTGACCCTCATCGTGCTGATCACGCTGCAGGAGCTTCAGGGCGTGGTCGCGGCAGGTTGACCGGCGGCGTGCACGACGACGGCAGCGACGAGGCGAGCGGCACGGTCCGCGACGCGGCGACCGTCGAGGCGAGCGACGAAGCCGCCGCTCGTGTCCCGAGCACGCTCCCTAGCACGGTTTCTAGCGCGGTGCTGATCCCCGCGCTCGACGAGGCGGCCCGCATCGGCCGCGTCATCGATGCCGCACGGTCCGCCCGGCGCGGCATCGTGCTCGTCGTGGACGACGGATCGGCCGACGGCACCGCCGACGCCGCCGCGGCGGCCGGCGCGCAGGTGCTCCGGCTTCCGTCGAACGTCGGCAAGGGCGGGGCGCTCGTGGCGGGCGCCGCCGCGACGGACGCCGAGGTGCTCATCCTGCTCGACGCGGACCTGACCGGCCTGCGGCCCGAGCACGTGCGGGCGCTCGCCGATCCGGTCGTCGACGGGCTCGTGGAGATGACGCGCGGCGTGTTCGCCGGTGCTCGTTCGGCGACCACGACCGCCCAGCGGCTGGCTCCCGCGCTGGCCGGGCAGCGGGCGCTGCGTCGCGACCTGCTGCTGGGCGTGCCCGGTCTGGCCGAGAGCCGCTTCGGCGTCGAGATCCTGCTCACGCGGGCGGCGGCGCGCGGCGCATGGCGATGCCAGGACGTCCTGCTGGACGGGGTGACGCAGGTGATGAAGGAAGAGAAGCGGGGCGTGCTTCGCGGCGTGACGGCGCGCGCCGCGATGTACCGCGACGTCGTTCGCGCCTGGTGGCGGCGCCGCTGAGCGAGCGGCGCCGCGCGGGCTACGCCCGGGCGACGCCGCGCCGTCGTCCTCAGCGAACCCAGCCCAGCCGGTAGGAGGCCATCGCGGTCAGCTCGCGCACGACGTAGGCGGCGCGACCGCTGCGGGCGGGCACGCCGACCCCCGACGCGTCGAGCCCGAAGCGGCGCGCCAGCCAGACGGAGCGCCAGACGTGCGGGTCGTCCGTGACGATCAGCACCGGACCGTCGCCCAGCAGCGACGCCGACAGCCAGACGTTCTCCGCGCTGGTCGTCGCGACGGTCTCGGCGAGCAGGCTGGCCTCGGGAACGCCCCGGCCGGCCAGCCACCGCACCCCCGCCTCCCCTTCCGTGGTGCGGTCGCCCCTCTGCCCGCCACCCGACACCACGATCCGCTCGACGCAGCCCCGCTGGTACAGCTGCAGGGCGCCGCGCAGCCGGCGCTCGAACGCGGGCGACGGACGTCCGTCGTACTGCGCGGCGCCCATGACCAGCGCCGCGCTCGCCGGGCAGTCGGGCTGCGCCGCAGAGCCGGCCACGATGCCGACCGCGTCGGCCACGAGAAGCGCCAGCAGCAGGACCGGCGCCAAGGCCAGGAGCCGGACGACCCCGCCCTCGGCGGCGACCCCGTCCCTGCGGGTGCGCGCGGGCTGGCCGCCCGGTTCTCCGCTCACCGGCTCAGTCGCGCGGCGTCAGGCGCGAAAGCACGGCGCGGGCGTGCGCCTCGAGCCCCTCCGACCGGGCCATCGTGACGGCGGCGGGACCGATCTCCTGGACGACGCTCGGCGAGAGCGACAGCACCGGGATGACCTTCTGGAAGTCGCGGACGTTCACGAAGCTCGCGAAACGGGCGGTCGCGCTGGTGGGCATCACGTGGCTGGGACCGGCGACGTAGTCGCCGAGCGCCTCCATGCTGTGGGCGCCCAGGAACACCCCGCCGGCGTTGCGGACGCTGGGGAGGAGCCGCCACGGGTCGTCCACGAGCAGGCAGAGGTGCTCGGGCGCGTAGGCGTTCGCCACCCGCATCGCCTCCGCCTCGTCGCCGACCCGGAGGACCATGCCGCGTTTCTCGGTCGACTCGCGCGCCGCGTCCGCGGTGGGGAGCGTCTGGAGCGCGGCCTCGACAGCGTCCAGCGTCCGCCGCACGACCTCGTCGGACCAGGCGACCAGGACCGGCTGCGCGCCGAGGTGCTCGGCTTGGGCCAGCAGGTCGGCGGCCACGTGCTCGGGGTCGGCCCGCTCGTCGGCGATCACCAGCGTCTCGGTCGGGCCGGGCAGCGATTCGATGCCGACGGTGCCGAACACGAGCCGCTTCGCGGCGACGACGTAGCGGTTCCCGGGGCCGACGATCTTGTCCACCCTCGGGACGCTCTCGGTCCCGTACGCGAGCGCGGCGACGGCCTGCGCCCCGCCGACCCGGACGACGTGCTCGGCGCCGACCCGCGCGGCGGCGTAGAGGATCTCGACCGGGACGGTGCCGTCCTTCCGGGGCGGCGTGACGACCACGAGCCGCTCGACCCCGGCGACGAGCGCCGGGACGGCGCTCATCAGCAGGCTGCTGAACAGCGGGGCGGTCCCGCCCGGGACGTACACGCCGACGCGCTCGATCGGCCGCACGAGCTGTCCGAGCACCGCGCCGTCGTCGGTGTCGAGAAACCCGCCGGCGGGCTGCCGCCGGTAGTACCGCTCGATCCGTTCGATCGCGAGGTCGATCGCATCGCGCAGCTCCGGATCGATCGCGTCGGCGGCGGCGTCGATCTCGCCGCGGGGAACGCGCAGCCCGTCGAGGCGGACCCCGTCGAGCCGCTCGGTCGCGAGCCTCAGAGCGTCGTCGCCGCCACGCCGTACGGCGTCGACGATCTCACGTACCGACCGTTCCGTGGGTTCGTCCAGCAGGTCCTGCGCGCGGTGCCGGACGGCGTCTAGGGCGGCTTCGAGGCCGCGCACGATTCGCATGGGCGCCATTCTATCCAGCGCGCCGAGGGTACGATGACCCGATGCCGATCGAATC
>CAZHCI010000002.1:39023-52639 GCA_964530905.1 uncultured bacterium | reverse complement strand
GGGCGCCATTCTATCCAGCGCGCCGAGGGTACGATGACCCGATGCCGATCGAATCTGGCGAGCTCGTGAAGGTGCTGTGGCGAAGCGGCCTGGGCGCGGACGACGTGGCGGGCGCGCCGCGGCCGGACGGCGTCGCGATCGAGGTGGACCGGGATGCCGCTGCGGCCGACGGGGCGGCGATCCTGGTGGACGGCGACCCGCCGGCGGACCTCCTGGACGCGCCGTCGCTGCGACACGTCATCGTTCCGTACGCCGGCGTGCGCGCCGGCCTGCGCGAGCGCATGGCCGCCCGCCCCGGGCTGGCGCTGCACAACTCGCACTTCAACGCGCCGTTCGTCGCGCAGCACGCCGTCGCGTTGCTGCTCTCGCTCGCGGCCCGGCTGGGCCGCTACGACCGCGCGTTGCGCCAGGGCGACTGGGGGCCGGTGAACGGCCCGGAGAGCGTGCACCTGGCGGGACGCCGAGCCCTGCTGGTGGGGTTCGGTGCGATCGGGCGGGCGATGGTGCCGATGCTGCGCGGCTTGGGGATGGAGGTCGAGGCGATGCGCCGCACCCCGGACGCGAGCGACGACGCCGTGAGGCAGTGGGGTCCTGACGACCTGCACCGTGCTCTGGGCCGAGCCGACGTGGTGCTGGTGTCGGTCCCGTCGACCCCGGCGACCGACGGCATGCTGGACGGGGCGGCGTTCGCCGCGCTTCGCCCCGGCGCGCTGGTCGTGAACGTCGGCCGGGGCTCGGTGATCGACGAGGATGCGGCGTGGGCGGCGTTGGACGCGGGACGGATCGCCGGTCTCGGGTTGGACGTGTGGTGGCGCTATCCGGACGGACCGGACCAGCGGACGACCACCCTGCCGTCGCGGCGGCCGTTCCATCTGCACCCGGACGTGGTGCTCAGCCCGCACCGCGCGAACGCCGTGGCCGGCTGGACGCTGGCCAGCGTCCGGGACGTGCTGGCCACGATCGACGCGGTCGTCAGCGGCCGCGACCCGGAACGGAACCGGGTGGACGTCGGGGCGGGGTACTGATCGAGGGCGCCCGGACGGGCGCCCTCGATCCTTGCGGTCGTTCGGGAACGGCTGCTCAGGCGGCCGCTTGGGTCTCGGCGGCTTGCTTCTTCGCGACCTCGACGAGGTTCGCGAACGCGTCCGGCTCGCGCACGGCGAGGTCGGCGAGGACCTTGCGGTCGAGCTCGACCCCGGCCAGCCGCAGGCCGTGCGTGAACCGGCTGTAGCTCAGTCCGTGTTGACGCGCGGCGGCGTTGATGCGTGCGATCCACAGCCGACGGAACACCGTCTTCTTGTCGCGGCGATCGCGATACTCGTAGTCGGCTGCGTTGAGCAGCGTCTGCTGCGCGACCTTGAAACTCTTGGACCGAAGCCCCCAGTAGCCTTTGGCGGCCTTGAGGACCTTCTTGTGCTTCGCACGGCGGACGGTGCCGGTCTTGGCCCGTGGCATGCGCTACCCCCTCACTCGTACGGCAGCAGCGCTTTGATGCGCTCTGCGTCCGGCTTCGCGATGATGAGGTCGGTACGGCCTTGCCGGATGCGTTTCCCAGACTTCTTGTAGTTCAGGTGTCGCTTTCCGGAGCGCATGGCCATGACCTTACCTCGCCCTGTGACTTTGACACGGGCTTTGGTGCCCTTATGGGTCTTGAGCTTCGGCATGTCTGCACCCTTTCTGGTGGCAGTGGATCGCGCAGGGTCGTCGAGCCACGGCGCGGACGAAGGGACGGTCGGGCTCAGGCTTCCTTGGGCTGCTCCGCGATCGGCCGCACCGTCATGTTCATGTCCATGCCCGCGATCATCGGCGGCTGGTCCACCACGGCGATGTCGGACACGTCCTGTGCGACGCGGTTCAGGAGCTCCTGGCCGAGCTCGGGATGCGTGCGTTCGCGACCCCGGAACATGATGGTGACCTTGACCTTGTGGCCCCCCTTGAGGAAGCGCCGGACGTGGTTCACCTTCGTTCGGTAGTCGTGATCACCGATCTTGACGCGGAACTTGATCGCTTTCAGTTCCTGCTGGCGGGAGCGCTTGCGCGCCTCCTTCTCCTCCTGCTGCAGCTCGTAGCGGTACTTGCCGTAATCCATGAGCCGAGCGACGGGAGGTTGGGCCCGCTCGCCCACCAGCACGAGATCGAGATCCGCTTCGCGGGCGCGCCGCATGGCGTCGCGCGTATCGACGATGCCGATCTGATTCCCGTCCGCCTCGATCAGGCGCACCTGGCGCACCCGAATCTGATCGTTCACCTTCATGTCCTTCGCTATGAACTCCACCTCCAACGCGTGCGGCCGGGGTCGAATCGTCCCGGGCACGGCGCCGTATCGTAGCAGACCGTCCGGGTCCGATCAACGCGCCGCAAACGGGAGCCGCCGCGTCGGCCGCTGCGCCGTCGCGCGACGCGGGCCGGGCCGAGGGGGTTGGTACGCTCTCGCCATGAACGCCCCGCTCCGTCTCGGCTTCTCGCCCTGCCCGAACGACGCCTTCGTCTTCCACGCGCTGGTGCACGGCCTCGTCGCGCCCGAGCTGTCGTGGACCGTCCGCCTGGAGGACGTCGAGAGGCTGAACGGCTTGGCTCGGGACGGCGAGCTTGACGTCGCGAAGGTCTCCTACCACGCGTTCGGGCGCATCGCCGACGCCTGGTGGATGCTGCCGTCGGGCGGCGCGCTGGGGCACGGCGTCGGGCCGCTGATCGTGGCCCGGGAGGGGGATCTGGACCTGAACGAGGCGACCGTGGCCACGCCGGGGGGCCGCACGACCGCGAACCTCCTGCTCGATCTGTACGCTCCCGCCGGCGTGCGCCGGGTCGAGATGCGCTACGACACGATCATGCCGGCGGTCGAGGCCGGCGAGGTCGAGGCGGGACTGATCATTCACGAGTCGCGCTTCACCTACCCCGAGCACGGACTGCAGCGGGTCGTCGATCTGGGCGCCTGGTGGGAGGGATGGGCCGGCGCTCCGATCCCGCTCGGCGGGATCGCGGTCCGGCGCGATCTGCCGGCGGAGACGATCGACCGCGTCGCCGGCGCCGTCCGCGACAGCGTCGTCGCGGCCCGCCGCGACCCGTCGGCCAGCGCCGCGTACGTCGCCGCCCACGCCCAGGAGATGTCGCCGGAGGTCCGTGAGCGGCACATCGATACGTACGTGAACGACTTCACCCTGGACGCCGGGCCGGCCGGGCGCGCTGCGGTGGGAACGCTGTTCGAGCGGGCGGCCCAGCGCGGCCTGATGCCCCTTCCCCGCCCCGACCTGTTCTGGGGACGGTCGTGAGCGCCGCCGGCGTCGCGGGGGTCGCGGGAACAGCCCGCGACGCCTGGCGAGCCGCGTCGCACCCGCGCGCGTTCTTCTCCGCGCTGGACGATCGACCGAGCCTGCGGGCGCCGCTGGCCGCGGCCGCCGTGTCGGCGCTGGTGGGCTCCCTGATCCTCGGCATCGTGGCGGCCAGGGCGACGGGATCGGACGCCTGGCTGCCGTTCCTGCTGGGCGCGCCCGTGCTGGCGCTTCCCTACCTCGCGATCGTGACGCTGCTGGGCGGCCTGATGCTGATGCGTCCCGCCGCGCTCGACCTGCGCGCGTTCGAGATCGTCGCCTGGGCCTGGACGCCGACGGGCCTGTTGGCCCTGTCGGTCCTGCCCGTGGGCCTGTTCGCGCCTGGGCCCACCTTGCTGGGGGCCGCCGTGCTGCTGCCGCCTTGGCACCTATGGGTCGTCTGGCGCGGCGTGGAGGTCCACGCGGCCGGTGGCGCCCGCGCGGCCTTCATCCTCTACATCGTGGCGGTGTTCGGCGTTCCCTCGGCGCTGCTGGCGTTCACGGTGACGGTCCTGTCGAACCTGGCCTGAGGGCGCCGGCGCAGCCCGCGGCCGGGTATGCTCGCGTCATGGAAGCTCCAACGTTCATGGTCGGCGAAGAGGTGCTCTACGACGGTCGACGCTACGTGATCGCCGGCCGGCGTTCCGGACCGTACGGCGTGCGGCTGCTGTCGGCCAGCGACCGCCACGCGCGCGACGCGGACATCGTGTGGGCGCCCGAGTCGGGGCTGTCGAAGCTCGAGTCGTACCTGACGTCGCGCGAGGACACCGGCTCCCGCTGACCGTCGCGCCGGACCCGCGCGCCGCCACGCGGCGCGCGAGACGTCAGGCCGTCCTCGCACGACCCAGGTCTGCGGCCACGTCGCTCGCCACGCGGGCGCCCGCCCGCGCCGCGTCTGCGTAGCTCATCGGACCCTCCGCGCAGATGCCGGCGGCGTACAGGCCCGCGATCGCGGGGACCCGCGTGCCGTCGCGCGCCGCGTCCTCGAGCCGCTCGAACCGCACGGACCAGGCGGGATGGCCGGCGTCGTCGCCGCTGTCGTGGACGGTCGTGAGCGGAAGCCCGAGCTCCGCGAGGTGGTCCGCCAGCGCGTCGTACGCCATCTCGCCCGGCCGGCCGGCGCTCTCTTCCGCGTCGCCGACGCGAAGCCGGGCGCGCAGGAACGGGCCGACGCAGAGCGCGACCGCCCGGGCGGCGCGGGGCACCCCCTCCCACGTCTCGATGCCCCGTACGGCGCCGTCCCGCACGGTCAGCGCGTCGACGTTGGACTGAAGCAGGTGCACCTCGGGCTCCGCCTCGAGACGGTACTTCGCCATCGAGTGGAGCTCCCAGGCGCCCACCGTTCCGTCGGCGGCGACGCGGAGATCCGGAAGCAGCTCGGCCATCAGCGTGTCGTCGGGCGCCTGCGCCACGACCCGCTCGACCGGGGCCGCGAAGACCGTGTCGAGGCTCGTCGTGACCAGCAGAACCTCGTAGCCCATCCGTCCGAGGCGTGCCGCCGCCTCGCAGCCGCATGCGCCCGCGCCGATCACCGCGACGTCGTACCGTTCGCCGCGTCCGCTGCCCGGCCCGCTCACGGGAACGTCAATCGTGGATCGGGTCGACCGGCTGGAACGGATGCCGGCGCCCCGTGCGGCGGAGCACCACGTGGCGTCCGTCGGCCATGCGCTGGTAGACGAGCGTGCCCTGTCGCGCGCCGACGAGGTCGACCGGCTCGGGCGCGTCGACCATCACGCGCGCGTGGAGCGGAAGCCCGCCCTGCAGCTCGCCGAGCTCGTAGCGCTCCTCGGCGCCGGTGCGGTAGCCGAAGAACACTTCGGGCGGGTCGCCGTCGTCGTAGACGCAGGTGAGCGACTGGGCGTCGCCGCCGCGGTACGCGGCGACGGCCTCCCACACCAGGGCGTGCGCCTCGTCCTCGGAGACGAACGTCAGGTCGGGAAGGTCGGTCCCGCCGAAGAACGCCGCCGGGAACCGTCGCGACTGCAGGTAGAAGCCGCGCGGGCCGACGCGCAGCTTCATCGCGTCGTTGTCGAACCGGCGTCCCTTGACGAGGCTCTTGAGGTGATGGATCGCGAGTCCGTAGCGCTCGTCGTGACGCTCGACGAACGCTTCCCAGTCGGGATCGACGAGCGCTGCGTCGGTGTTGATCTCGAAATCGTGGAGCTCGGATCTCATCGGGTCGCCTCCGGAGGAGCTACGTCGGCGACGTGAAGCGCCGCCACGCCGGCGGTCAGCGGCGTCCACACGACGTCGTCGAACCCGGCAGCGAGGATGCGGCGCGCCAGCGCCTCGGGCTCGGGAAACGCCATCACGCTGGCGGGGAGGTAGCGGTACGCGCCGTCGTGGCCCGACACCAGGCGTCCGATCCACGGAAGCACGCGCGTGAAGTACAGCCGGAACGCGGCCCCGAGCGGCCCACGCGGCGGGGGCGGGAACTCGAGCACCACCAGCCGGCCAGCGGGCTTCAGCACGCGACGGAACTCGGCGAGGCCGACGTCGACGTCCGCGAAGTTGCGCAGACCGAAGGCGATCGTGAGCGCGTCGAAGGACGCGTCCTCGTAGGGAAGCGCCATGCCGTCGCCGGTCTCGAGCCGGACCTGAAGGTCGCGCCGTTCCGCCTTGGCGCGCCCCACCTCGAGCATCGCCTCGGCGAAGTCCACGCCGATCACCTGGGCGCCGGGCCGCGCCGCTGCCAGCGCCAGCGCCAGATCGGCCGTTCCCGTCGCGACGTCGAGGATCGTGCGCGGTCGTTTGGCGAGCGCCGCCCGGACCGCCGACCGCCGCCAGCCGCGATCCACGCCGAGGCTGAGGACCCCGTTCAGGAGGTCGTAGCGCGGCGCGATCGCGTCGAACATCGCCCGGACGGAACGACCCTTTTCGGGGTGCTGAGCGGCGGGTGGCAGGTCGGACATGGCGGGGAGCCTACCACGCGGTCGTGGCGCGGGACCGCGCCGCGGACACGGTTCGCAGGGCGGCTCAGTCGCCTTCCGCGGCGGGCCTGGGCGGCGCCGAAAGCCCGGCGTCGTCGAGGAACGCGTCGAGGCGCCGCGGCGTGAAGCGCGACAGGCTCGCAGCGCGACCGCGGTAGGCCAGGGTCGGCACGCTACGCCGCCCGTCGTTCACGGACATCACGTAGGCGACGGCGCTCGCGTCCTGCTCGAGCCGGACCTCCGTGAACGGCACGCCGCGCGCTTCCAGCGCTCGTTTGGTGGCGACGCAGTCGCCGCAGAAGGACGTGGTGTAGACGGTCAGCGTGTCGTGTTCGCTCATCGGTGTCCTCTCTCCCTCTCGTCGCCCCTGGATCGCGCGGGCGATGTCGGCATCCCGGGGACGGTACCGGGCGGCGTCACGCACCGTCCGTCGTCCAGGCGTCGGACGGGCCGACGCGACCCGGTCGCGCACGGTCGTCCCGCAAGCGTCCGGGCCATGCTCCCGTGCGACCGTAGGCTCGACCAACGTTCGTCAAGCCTCTGTAGGCCTAGACTGGCGTATCGTCCGCGGTGCTCCGTGGGCGCAGCCTGGCCGCCTCGCGCGGCACATTCCCAAGGAGTCCCGCATGCTCAAGCGTACGCTCGCCACCCTGATCCTCGCCCTCGCCTCGCTCGTATCCGCGCAGACCATCGTCGACGTCGCCGTCGAGTCCGACGATTTCACGACCCTCGTCACCGCCGTCCAGGCGGCCGACCTCGCCGGCGTGCTGTCCAGCGACGGTCCGTTCACGGTGTTCGCGCCGACCGACGCGGCGTTCGCGAAGATCCCCGGCGACACGCTCGATGCCATCCTCGCCGATACCGAGCTGCTCACCGCCGTCCTCACCTACCACGTCGTCGCCGGCCAGGTCGGCTCGGACCAGGTCGTCGACCTGCGCTCGGCCGAGACCGTCCAGGGCGAGTCGCTGACGATCAGCGTGGACGACGGCGGCGTTCGCGTGAACGACGCGAACGTGATCGCCACCGACGTGGCCGCCTCGAACGGCGTGATCCACGTGATCGACACGGTGCTGCTGCCGCCGTCCGTGACCGCCGCGGCGACCGACTCCACGGTGCTGCCCATCGCCGCGCTGAACGACTCGGGCGTGTCCGGCACCGTGACGCTCGATCGCTTCTTCGGCGGCACGCTGGTCACGATCTCGCTCCAGGGCACGCCCTCGGACGGCGTCCACCCCGCGCACTTCCACGCCGGCGACTGCAACGCGCCCGGCGACGTCGTGATCCCGCTGAACCCCGTCGACGGCACGACCGGCCTGTCCGTCACCGAGGTCGACGCGCCGATCGAGGCGATCCTCACGGACAACCACCTGGTGATGGTGCACCTGTCGCCCGAAGAGATTTCGACCTTCGTCGCCTGCGGCGAGGTCGGCGCGGGCGCTCCGGGCCTCTGACCGTTCGCGCGGCGGGGGGGGGGGGGGGTCGCCCCCCCCCGGTCGGGCCCCCCGGCGGGTTGGGGGCGGGGGGGCCCCACGCCTGGACGCGTCACGCCGCGTCGGCTGGCGTCGCCGACGCGGACGCCCGGGGTGCTACGATTCTTCTTCGGGCCGCGAACGCCGTGCCCGGGAAGCGAGCCCTATGAGCTACCGAAACGTCGCCATCGTCGCGCACGTCGACCATGGCAAGACCACCCTCGTCGACGGCATGTTGCGTCAGTCCGGCATCTTCCGCGAGAACCAGGAAGTCGCCGAGCGCGTCATGGACTCCGGCGCGCTCGAGCGCGAGCGAGGCATCACCATCCTGGCCAAGAACACCGCCGTGGCATGGAAGGGCGACAAGATCAACATCGTGGACACGCCCGGCCACGCCGACTTCGGTGGCGAGGTCGAGCGCGCCTTGCAGATGGTCGACGGCGTGCTGCTGCTCGTCGACGCGGCCGAAGGACCGATGCCGCAGACCCGTTTCGTGCTGAAGAAGGCGCTGGCGCTGGGCCTCAGGCCGATCGTGGTCGTGAACAAGATCGACCGCGCGGACGCCCGGCCCGACGAGGTGGTCGACCTCACGTTCGACCTGATGGTCGAGCTGGGCGCCAGCGATGCCCAGCTGGACTTTCCCGTCATCCACGCCATCGCGCGCGAGGGGCGCGCCTGGCGCGACGGCGAGCCCCGCTCGGACGACCTCGCGCCGCTGTTCGAGACGATGCTGAGCCACTTCCCCGCCACCAGCGACGATCCCGACGGGCCGGTCCTGCTCCAGGTCGCCAACCTGGACTACGACGACTACGTCGGGCGCCTGGCCATCGGTCGGCTGCGTCGCGGACGGCTGCGGCCGGGAGACGACGTGCTGCGGCTCGCGCGGGACGGCAGCGAGCGACGGGCGCGCGTGACGAAGGTGTACACCCACCTCGGCCTGGGGCGGCACGAGACCGAGGTCGCGACCGCCGGCGACATCGTCGTCCTCTCGGGCGTGGACGAGGTCCAGATCGGCGAGACGCTGGCCTCGCCGGAGCATCCCGAGCGGATGCCGACCACCGCCATCGACGAGCCCACGGTCGCGATCACCCTGAGTCCGAACACCAGCCCGTTCGCGGGCCGTGACGGCCGCTACCTGACGAGCCGGCACATCGCGGACCGGCTGGAGCGGGAGCTGCTCACGAACGTCGCGCTGCGCGTCGAGCCGCTGGGCGGCGAGAGCTACCGGGTGTCGGGCCGGGGCGAGCTGCACCTCTCGATCCTGCTCGAGCAGATGCGGCGCGAGGGGTACGAGTTCAGCGTGTCGCGCCCCGAGGTGATCCTGCGCGAGCAGGACGGCGTCACGCTCGAGCCGGTCGAGCGCGTCGTGGCCGACGTCCCCGTCGAGACGCTGGGCGGCATCATCGAGGCGCTCAACCAGCGCCGGGGCAAGCTCGTCGACCTGCAGCAGGGCGAGAAGCGGGCCCGTGCCGAGTTCCAGATGCCCAGTCGCGGCCTGTTCGGCTTCCGTACCACGTTCCTGTCGATGACCGCCGGCGAGGGGCTGCTCAGCCACGTGTTCGACGGCTACGAGCCGCTCTCGGGAGAGATCCGCACCCGCTCCACCGGCTCGCTGGTGGCGATGGAGCCGGGCGAGACGTTCGCGTACTCGCTGTTCAAGCTGCAGGATCGCGGAACGTTCTTCATCGAGCCGGGCACCGAGGTGTACGTCGGGATGATCATCGGCGCGAACGCGCGGACCGGCGACCTGGACGTGAACGTCACGAAGAACAAGAAGCTCACGAACGTCCGGGCGTCGGGCAGCGACGACAACATCGTGCTCACCCCCGCGCGCAAGCCCACGCTCGAGGAGGCGCTCGAGTACCTCGGCGAGGACGACCTGCTCGAAGTGACGCCCAAGCATCTCCGGCTGCGCAAGCGCACGCTGGAGCCGAACCTGCGCAAGCGCGAGGCGAAGCAGCGGGCCACGGCCTAGCGCCGCTCGGCCTCGACCTCGATCTCCCCGAACGGCTCGTCCTGCCGGGCGCTCACGCCGCCCTCGCGCACCAGCTCCAGGAACGCCGAGAACAGCACCGTCCGCTCCGCCCAGCTTCGGCTGGGCGTCAAGCTTCGCAGGGTGCCGCGGGCCAGCCGCGCCAGCGCCGAGCGGAGCCTGCGCACCGCGTCGTCGAGCGTGAGGCGATCGTGCGCCAGCTCGAAGTAGCCGCCAGGACGGAGGTTCGACGCCAGCGCGGCGAGCCGCGACGCGGTCGCCGTGACCGGGCGCCGCGGCCTGGGCAGGTCGGGGCGCGGCGTCCTGGCGGGCAGCACGACCGATCGCTCGAACCGGCGGCGCCGCAGGAAGTCGATGGCGGACTCGAGGTCCTCGAGCAGCGCGACCGCGGCGAGCGTCTCGTCGGTGGTGGACGGCAGGTCGTCGTCGGCCTCGTCGTCGCGGGGTGGCCGGGGCAGGAGCAGCCGCAGCTTCAGCTCCAGCACCTGAGCCACCTGAGGCAGCGCGCTGGAGGCCAGGTCCAGATCCCGCTCGGCCTCCCGCTCGAACCAGACGAGGACGTCCTCGACCAGCGCGCGGAGATCGAGCTCGCGAGGCGCCAAGGCGCCGGACCTGAGCGCCCGTGCCAGGCCGGCCAGGTCGCCGTGGTAGCCGGGCTGCCGCACGACGAACCCGTCCGGCTCGGACGGCGAGCCGTCCGCCGGCGTCGGTCGTACGGCCTCCACCCTGGTCACTCCCAGAACGGATCGGCGCCGTTCTCGTCCAGATGGCGGGTGTCGTTCACGCGCTCGACGACCAGGTGGCCGTCCTGCATCACGATCCGACTCACGCTGCTGTGACGGACGTAGATGCGCTTGCGCCAGCGCGGCCGCTCGATCCCCAGGACGTGCGCGAGGATCATCTGGATCGTGCCGCTGTGGGTCACCGCCACGACGTGCTCGTGGTCCGGGGGAAGCGCGTCGAACCACTCGACGGCGCGCATGCGCAGCTGCCGGTACGACTCGCCGCCCGGCGGCACGCGCAGGTACGGATCCTCGGCCCAGGTGGGCCAGTCGGGCCGCGCCTCGTTCTCGGCCGCCGTCCGCCCCTCGAACACGCCGAAGTGGAGCTCCATCAGGCGGGGGTCGGTCGTCACGGTGCGGCCCGGGAAGGCCAGCTCGGCCGTCTCGACGGCGCGCGTCAGGGGGCTCGCGACGATGGCGTCGACGCTTCCGAACCGCGCGGTCCGGCGCGACAGCCGGCGCGCCTGCCGTCGACCCTCTTCCGAGAGGGGCCGATCGGTCTGGCCTTGGAACCTGCCCGCGACGTTCCAGTCGGTCAGGCCGTGACGGATCAAGGTCAGCGCGCGTCGCACGCCGGGAGGCTACCACGGTGGACGGCGTCGCCGATCCGTCCCTCGCGTCGTACGCGTCGGCCCGCGTCGCGGTCGCATGCTAGCGTCCCCGCATGGATCCCCACGGACGTACCGCACTGGTCACCGGAGGCAGCAAGGGAATCGGGCTCGGCATCGCGGAAGCGATGGTGGACGCCGGCATGGACGTCGTGATCACCGCTCGGACGGAAGCGGACGTGCAGCGGGCGGAGGCCCGGCTGGCCGCGCGCGGCGCGGGACGGGCGCTGGGCCTCACCTGCGACGTGCGCGACCTGGAGCAGCAGCGCGCCGCGGTCGCGACGACGCTGGCGACGTTCGGGCGCCTGGACGTGCTGATCGCGAACGCGGGCGTCGGCCACTTCGCGAGCATCGCCGACCTGGAGCCGGACGCCTGGCAGAAGGTCTTGGACACGAACCTCACCGGCGTCTTCTACTCGATCAAGGCGGCCCTCGAGCCGCTCGTGGCGGCCGAGGGGCTGGTCGTGACGATCGGCTCGCTGGCCGGCACGAACTTCTTCGAAGGCGGCGCGGCGTACAACGCCAGCAAGTTCGGGCTCACCGGGTTCTCGCAAGCCGTCATGCTGGACCTCCGCCGTCACGGCGTCCGGGTGTCGACGATCATGCCGGGATCGGTCGCGACGTACTTCGGCGGCCGCGAGCCGGGCGACGCCGACGCCTGGAAGATCCAGCCGGAGGACGTCGGCAGGCTGGTGATGGAGCTCGTGCGCATGCCGGCCCGTACGCTGCCGTCGAAGATCGAGGTGCGGCCCAGTCGACCGCCCTCCGCGCGCTGACGCGCGCTCCGTCCGACCTGGTGCGTCGCTGCGGCCGGTTCGCGGGCTAGCATGGGCGGCGTGTACCGCCTGCTGCGCCCCGCGCTGTTCACGCTGGAGCCCGAGACCGCCCACTGGCTCGCGATGCGCGCGGCGTCCGCGCTGTCGCGCGCCTCGTTCGCCCGCCGTCTGCTCGCGAGCCGCGTCCGTCGCGACGACCCCAGGCTGAGGGTCGACGCGTTCGGGCTGAGCTTCCCCTCGCCGGTCGGCCTCGCGGCCGGGCTGGACAAGGACGCGGACGCGCTCCCGTTCTGGTCCGCGTTGGGCTTCGGCCATGTCGAGATCGGGACCGTCACCGCGCGCGCTCAGCCGGGGAACCCGAAGCCGCGGGTCGTGCGTCTACGTGCCGACCACGCGATCGTGAACGCCATGGGCTTCCCCAGCATCGGCGCGGACGCCCTGGCGGCGCGCTTGGAGGCGTGGCGTCGCCGCGACGCCTGGCCCGACGTTCCGGTGGTCGTGAACGTGGGCAAGAGCCGCGAGGTGCCGATCGAGCAGGCGACCCACGACTACCTGACGTCCGTCCGGACGCTTCTCCCCTACGCGGACGCCATCGCGATCAACGTGTCCTCGCCGAACACGCCCGGACTGCGCGGCCTGCAGGACGAGACGCCGTTCGAGGCGCTGCTTCGGGCGGTGCGCACGGAGGCCGGCGACACGCCGGTGCTCGTCAAGCTGGCGCCCGATCTGAGCGACCGATCGCTGGGACGGCTGGCCGAGCTGTGCGAGGCGACGTCGATGGACGGCATCGTGGCGACGAACACGACCGTCGGCCGGGCGGGGCTCAGGCTGGATCCCGGTGCGCCCGGCGGGCTCTCCGGGCCTCCGCTGGCGCCGCGGGCGATGCAGGTCCTGCGCGTCCTGCGCGACGCGACGTCGCTTCCCCTCGTGTCGGTGGGCGGCATCGACGGGCCGGCCGAGGCGATCCGTCGCCTGGAGGCGGGCGCGGACCTGTTGCAGGTCTATACCGGACTGATCTACGAGGGCCCCAGCCTGCCGCGGCGCATCGCGGACGGCATCGCGGCCGAGCTCGACCGCCGCGGCCTGGGCCACGTGCGGGAGCTCCGCCGCGACGCACGGGCCGCCAGCTAGGGGAGCGTTCGGGCGTATCGAGCGCTCGCGCGTCGTGGACGGCCGGCGGGCCGCTTCAGCCGTCTCGCGCGTCGGCGGACCAGGTCGGCTCGTCCACGCCGTGGCGGGCGTTCACCAGGCGGGCCGCCACGAACAGCAGGTCGGAGAGCCGGTTCAGGTAGACGATCGCCTGGGGGTTCACCGGCTCGGATTCCGCCAGGGCCACGACGTCGCGCTCGGCGCGGCGCACCACCGTGCGCGCGACGTGCAGCGAGGCGGCGGCAGGGTGACCGCCGGGCAGCACGAACTTCCGGAGCGGGGCGAGCTCGCCGTCGAGCCGGTCGATCCAGGTCTCGATGCGCGCCACGTCCGTCGCGGCGGTCGGACGGATGCGCCCTCGCGCCGGCCCGTCCGTCTTCGTGGCGAGGTCGGCGCCGACGTCGAACAGGTCGTTCTGGAGCGAATGCAGGAGCGCGTCGAGCTCGGTGTCGTGAAGTGCCGCGCGCGCGACGCCGAGGTGCGCGTTCGCCTCGTCGACGCTGCCGTAGGCGCGTACGCGCGCCGAGGTCTTCGAGACGCGCTCGCCGCCGAACAGGCCGGTGTCGCCGGCGTCGCCGGTCCGGGTATAGATCTTCATGCG
>CAZHCI010000002.1:23870-38923 GCA_964530905.1 uncultured bacterium | reverse complement strand
TCCCTGCCGGGCGACCTGTCGGGCATCCTGGACACGGCCATCACGCTGGTGTTGATCGTGCAGGCCGCGCTGTGGGGCAACCGTGCGCTCCAGGTCACCATCGGGCACTACCGCCGCGCGGACGGGATGGACGGCAGCCGCAAGACGACCCTCTCCGCGATCACCTTCCTCGGTCGCCTGGCGCTGTTCTCGCTGCTCCTGATCCTGGCGCTCGACAACCTCGGCATCGACATCACCGCGCTCCTCGCCGGGATCGGGATCGCCTCGGTCGCGATCGGCCTGGCGCTCCAGAACATCCTGGGCGACCTGTTCGCGTCGCTGTCGATCGTCCTGGACAAGCCGTTCGAGATCGGCGACTTCATCATCGTCGACGACCTGCTGGGCACCGTCGAGAACGTCGGGCTGCGCACCACGCGGGTGCGCGCCCTGTCGGGCGAGCAGCTGGTGTTCTCGAACAACGACCTGATCCAGAGTCGGATCCGCAACTACAAGCGGATGGCCGAGCGGCGCGTGCTGTTCAGCCTGGGCGTCGTGTACGGAACGGCTCCGGAGCGTCTGCGCGAGATTCCAGGCGTGATCCGCGAGATCGTGGAGGCCACCTCGCCCGTCCGCTTCGATCGGGCGCACTTCAAGGGCTTCGGCCAGTTCTCGCTGGACTTCGAGGTCGTGTACTGGATGCTCGATCCGGACTACAACGTGTACATGGACGTCCAGCAGCAGATCAACCTGGCGCTGGTCGACGCGTTCGCCGAGCGCGACATCGAGTTCGCGTTCCCCACCCAGACGATCGTGCTCGAGCCCGGCTCCGCTGCGGCGAACGGCTCGGAAGGCTACGCGGCGGGAGCGTAGCCGGCGACCATCCGCGCGGCGCGGCGCCCCGACAGCACGGCCAACGGGATCCCGCCGCCCGGATGGACGGTGCCGCCGGCCAGCGTCGTGTCGGGCACGCCGCGGAGGCGCTGCGGCGGCCTCAGCGTCGCCGCCAGCGAGTGCGGCGCGGCGCCGTAGATCGCGCCGCGACTGGCCAGGTCGGCCAGGTGGCGGGGCCCCAGCACCGCCAGCGTGCGTCCCTCTCCGGACCGTAGCCAGCCTCGCTCGATCAGCAGCGCCTCGACGCGCCGGGCGTACGCCGCCTCGTCGATGCCCGCGCCGCTGCGGTCCAGCGCCGGCGCGTTCGCCATCACGAACCAGTTCTCCGTGCCGTCCGGCGCGTCGCCCTGCTCCGACCGGCACGACAGCGACAGGTAGAGGGTCGGGTCGTCCGGCGCCCGGCCGTCGCCGATCGCCCGGAACTCGGCGGCGTAGTCGGCGGGCATGGACAGGGTGTGGTGCAGGACGGCGGGGTGCCGGCCCTCGACCGCCATCAGCAGCACCAGGCCGGACAGGCTGGGCGTGGCCCGCGCGCCCGGCGCGCGCCGGCCCAGCAGCCGGGCGGTCCGGTCGCGATCCAAGGTCGAGACGAGCCGGGAGGGGCGGTAGGCGGCCACCCGTCCGCCCCGCTGGACGCGCACCTCCGGCGCGGCGCCGACGCGCGGCCGCAGCTCGGTGACGGTCGCGTCGTACACGAACCGCACGCCCAGATCCCGTGCCAGCGTCTCGTAGGCGCGTACCAGGCCGGCCACGCCGCCCTGCGGCGCGACGACGCCGAGGCCCAGCTCGACCCAGGCGATGTTGTGCAGCACGGCGGGCGCCTGGAACGGGTCGGCGCCGAAGTAGGTCGCGAACCGCAGGAACAGGTCGCGCAGCTCGCCCGTCGCTCCGTGGCGCGCCAGCAGGTCGGGCAGCCTGGCCCACGGCCTGGCCCGCAGGCCGTGCCGAAGGCCGTAGCGAAGCAGTCGGCCCGGCCCTGGCGGGGGGCCGTGCACGAACGTCGGCGCGGCCGCCTCGTACAGCGCTCGGGCCTCGTCCAGCAAGGTCCGGTAGGCGCGCGCCTCGGACGCGGACAGCTGGGCGGTGGTGGCGTCGACGTCGCGGCGCACGTCCAGCACCCGGCCCGATGCGAAGCGGTAGCGCGCCGCAGGGTCCAGCGGACGCAGCTCCAGCGGGAGATCGCGCCCGGCGTCGCGGAACGGCGCGGCGATCACGTCGGGGAGCGTCACCACGCTGGGGCCGGTGTCGAACCGGAAGCCGCCTTCGCGCACCTCGCCGGCCTTGCCCCCGGGCGCGGTCGCGCGCTCCAGGACGGTGACCTCGGCCCCGTGCACGGCCAGCTCGATCGCCGCGGCCAGGCCGGCGAAGCCGGCCCCGAGCACCAGGGCGTCGACCGACTCGGTCCGGGCGCTCACCGCTGGCGTCCCGCCGCGTACGTGCGGCCCTTCCAGTCGTAGCCGCCCGCCCGCCCAAGCGAGCGGGCGACCACCACGAGCAGCGCCAGCGGGGCGGCGGGCTGCAGCGCGGCCTCCCACGCCGGACGCCGGGTGATCGCCGACACCAGGGCGCGGAGCGTCACGCCGCCCACCGCGACGAGCGCCCAGCGGCCGTCCAGCAGGGCGAGGGGCCACGCCGCGAGGTACGCCGTCACGTTCACCGCGGTCAGGACGACCAGCGCCGGAACGGAGCCGGCCGCGGCGAGGACGTTCTTCGAGAAGCCGGCCACGACGTCGGGTGCGCTCGCGTACATCCGCGCCTCGACGAGGTCGCCGCCCAGCGCCAGCGCCAGCCGCACGCCGGCCGCCTTGGCCCGCTGCGCCAGCCGGACGTCCTCGAGCACCTCGCCGCGAACCGCGGCGTGACCGCCGGACGCCCCGTACGCTTCGGGCGACCAGGCCATCAGCTGGCCGTTCGCGGCGGCCAGGGAGGCGAACGGCGCCCATCGCACCAGCGGGTAGGGCAGCGACCCCAGCAGGATCATGTCGATCTGCGGCACCGCGATCCGCTCCGCCCAGGTCACGGTGCGCTGTCGCGGCCAGACCGTCGCCAGGCCGGGCCGGTCACGACGCCACGTCGCCATCAGCGCGTCCAGCGCGCCAGGCCGCCAGTCGACGTCGGCGTCGGTGAACACCCAGACGTCGCCGGCAGCCGCCTGCGCGAGCTGATGGCACGCCCAGTTCTTTCCGTTCCAGCCGTCCGGCAGCGCCGCTCCCCGCACGACGCGAAGCGTCGGATGGCGCTCCGCCTCGCTGCGCAGCAGCTCGCCGGTTCCATCCTCGGACGCGTCGTCCAGCACGATCACTTCGTCGGCTCCCTGCGCCAGCAGCTGCGGCAGCGTCCGCGGCAGGGTCGCCGCCTCGTTCCGGGCCGGCACCAGCAGGCTGACGGTCGCCCGGTCCGTAGGCGTCGCGGCGGACGGGGCCTCGCGCGACGCTCCGGCGAGGCGCGGGAACGCGACCGCGTTCACCGCCGCGACGAGGAGCTGGACCCCGACGAACGACGCGGAGATCCAGAACGCCGCCTCCGCGACCAGCGCGGCGACGACCGGGCCGAGCTGCGTCACCGCCACCACCGCTCGAAGCGGCGTGCGCGCCGGTCGGGCGACCGGGCTCCCGCGATCCAGGTCTCGAAGCCGGAGGGCACGGCCTCGGGGTCGGTCTCCCCGAGCCGGAGATCGAGCGCGCCCAGCTCGCGCCGCAGCGCAGCGTCCAGCTCGTCGTGGCCGCGGACGACCGGCCCGAACGAGAGGTACGCCTCGGGGTGCTGCGCGCCGCGCAGCACCACGCGGACGGCCAGCGGCCGCAGCGGCGCGCCCGCCATGGCGGCCAGGCGAGCGGCGCCGGGCGCCAGCACGCCGGGCGGGCCGGCGGGCCGCAGCTCGCCCTCGGGGAACACGATCCCCAGCGCCCCGTCCTCGAGTCGCCGGACCAGCTCACGGGGACGCGTCCTCGGGATCGCTCCGTGCGCCTCGAAGAACGGGAAGCGGACCAGCTGCTCGTCGCCCATCAGCGCCGCCAGCGGAAGCTTCAGTCGGCGTGCGACCAGCCAGGCGAGGTAGGCGTCCCACCAGCTGTGATGGTTCGCGGCGAGCATCGTGCCCGGTCGCACGGCCGCGACGTCGCCCCTCGCCCAGACGCCCGACAGTCCGCGACGCAGCGCACGCCGGATCAGCCACGGCAGCGTCGCCGCGATCCCCCTCTGGATCCACGCCGTCCCCCGGGCCCGGAGGCGCTCGGCCCCGCCGACCGGACCGGGGGCGCTCACGGCGTCGCCCAGCGTCGCCCGTCACGAACGCGCCAGGCCAGCACCGCGAAGCCGCCCATCGCGGCGCCCGCGACCGCGCCCGCCAGCGGCAGGCCGAACATCGCGAGCCCCAAGCCCATCAGCACCGCTTGCGCGGCGAAGACGCCGCGGAGGACGGGCGGGCCGTCCTCCGCGAGCTCGGGCAGGATCCGCAGCAGCAGCGCGACGAGCACGACCCCGGCGAGGTACCAGCCGACGAAGTTGCTGAGCGGAACGCCGAACCAGGCCGCGTTCTCGAACCGCCAGAACCCGAGGTGAACCATGAGCGGGTCGAGGCCCAGGTCCCACGCCACCAGCGCCGCCGGCGCCAGCCAGCGACGGCCGCGCCGGGGCGCGGCGGCGAGCGCGACCAGCGTGAACGACCACCAGCCCAGCGGAACGAGCAGCGGCACGCCCAGCAGGCGCGGCCCCGGCGCGGTGTAGTCGTACGCGCCGAACGGCAGCCCGGTGCGCGTGCCGATCGCCTCGATCGCGACCCCGAACGCGATCGCGACCCCGAACGCGGCCCAGGCGCGCCTGCCGAACCGCTGCAGCGCGTAGCCGAGCAGCCCCAGCGTCAACAGGCCGGTCGACAGGTACGCGAGGTACGCGAACGCTTCCGGCACCAGCGGCGCGGGCACCATCGACACGGCCCAGGCCAGCAGCGCGATCCGCCACGCCTCGCGTCGCGCCCGCCAGAGGTCGCGAGCCCGTGCGGGGGCGTGACGGTCCAGGGCCATCGTCATGCCGAACGCGACCAGCAGGTTCGTGACCAGGAAGAACAGCGCCTCCTCGACCGGGAGTCCGAACGGCTGCAGGCCGGTCGTCAGCGGCTCGCTGATCCACCAGATCTCCTGCCCGATCGCGATCCGGTCCGCCAGCCACAGCCACGCGGTCGGCACCGCCACGGTGACGGCCACGAGCCGCCAGCGCCGGACCAGCAGATCGCCGCCGAACCCCCACTGCAGCGCCAGCACCGGGAAGGCCCAGGCGGTGATCAGGCCCAGGTAGGTGCCGCTCTCCCACGCCAGCGCGGTGGCGCCCAGCGCGGCCAGCATCAGCAGAATCCCGGCGCCTCCCCAGCGGATCCACGCTTCTGGGAGCGCGCCGTCGTACCGCTCCCAACCGCGTGCCCGCATCAGCCACAGCAGGAACAGCCCCGTCCCCGCCGTCTGGATCAAAAAGAACGCGTACTCCTCGACCGGAACGAAGCCGATGGTGGCCAGCACCCGGCCCGGCGGGTAGCCCCACACCTCGCGCGCCACCAGGTAGTTGTCCCACGGCGTGGTGTAGACGAACGCGATCGCCATGTGGGCCAGAAGCGCCCCCAGGGCGAAGCGGTCGCCGATGGAGCGGTCGCCCGCCAGCGGTCGTCCCGCCCGGGCCGCCCGCCACGTCGCGACCCCCAGCAGCGCCAGCCAGGGCAGCGTGAACACGAGGTGGAACTGCAGGTACGTCACCGGCGCGGTCCCCCCCGCCACCAGCGGCGCTCCAGGTCACCGAGCACGGTGCGGGCGGCGTTCCGGCCCGAGGCGCCCATGATGCCGCCGCCGGGGTGGGTGCTGGCGCCGGTCAGGTACAGACCGCGCAGGTGCGTGCGGTACTCGGCCATGCCGAGGAACGGCCGCAGCGCGAACATCTGATCCACGCTCATCTCGAGGTGCATCACGTTGCCGCGGAACAGGCCCAGCTCCCGCTCCAGCCACTCGGGGTGCTGGAACAGCGAGCCGACCACCGACGCCTTCGTGCCGGGGGCGTACGCCTCGAACGTGTCCAGGATCCGCTCCGCCACCTCGTCCTCGACGTCCGCCCAGCTGCGTCCCCCGGAGAGCTCGTAGGGGAAGTACTGCGCCCACAGCCACAACACCTCGCCGCCGGGGGGCGCCAGGCTGTCGTCCACCGCGCTGAAGCTCATCGCCACGATCGGCGGGTCGCTGGCCGGCTCGCCGGCGAGGTACTCGCCGTACGCCGCTGCGACCTGACGGCGATCGCGGGCGACGAGCTGGAGCGCGACGCGCGCGGCGTCGCCGGGGTGCGCCGCGTACCGGACCGGCTTGTCGAGCGCCAGGCGCAGGATCGCTCCGAACCCGTTCCCGACCCGCATCGTCCTGCTGCCGGCGGGCCGGTGCTCCTCGGGCAGCAGGCGACCGAACGTCTCGAGCGCGTGCGCGCCCGCAACGATCGTGCCCGCCGTGTAGCGCTGGCCGGCGACCTCGACGCCGACCGCACGGCCGTTCTCGACGACGATGCGGTCGACCGGTGCGGAGGTGTGCACCTCGCCGCCGTGGTCCACGACGTGCGCGGCCAGCGCCTGGGTGAGCATGCCGGAGCCGCCGCGAGGCCTGGCCACGCCGCCCTCGTGGTAGAGCGGGTGCCAGAGGAGGAACGGGCTGGTCATCGGCTCGCCGGGAGGCGGTCCGGACTGCGCCGCCATCCATACCAGCGGGGCCTTGACCTTCTCCTCGGCGAAGTAGCGGTCGACGACCTCGCCGTACGGCGCCAGGATGCTCCGGAGCGCGCGCTTCCAGTCGCCCTGGATGGCGTCGCCGAACACCATCTTGCGGCCCAGCTCGAACGGGCTGGGCGTGCTCAGGAAGACGTCCTTCACCACCCGCGCGAACGGTCGCCACTCGTCCATGAAGCGCAGGTACGCCTGGCCTTCGCCGGGGAAGCGCTCGTCGAGATGCTCGGCGGTCTTGCGCTCGCTGCGGTGGATGAACAGGTGGTCGCCGTCGGGGAACGGCGCGAAGAAGAGCGGGTCGAGCTCGAGGTACTCGAGGCCGTAGCGCGCCAAGCCCAGCTCCTCCACGATCGGCGTCAGCCGGATCAGGATGTGGGCGCTGCCGCCGAGGTCGAAGCGGTAGCCGGGCACCTGCTCGACGGTCGAGACCGCGCCGCCGACGATGTCGCGTCGCTCGAACACGCCGACGCGCTTGCCGGCCTGCGCGAGGTACGCGCTGGTGATGAGGGCGTTGTGCCCCGAGCCGATGGTGATGACGTCGTAGTCCGGCACGTTCGGCATCCTACCGCCGGGGCGGCGGCGGGCTCAGGAGGCCCCGCTCCAGACGGTGAGCGCGGCGCGCGGGATCAGCGCGATCCGCTCGTGCGGCCGCAGGTGGGCCCGCTTACGGAGGTTGTCGTGACGGTTCTGACGCAGCTTGCGGAGGATCGCCTCGTAGTTCAGCGAGGCGACGCCGACCGCCATCCCGGCCGCGCCGTGGAGCTTCGGGATGCCGGTCCAGCCTCGGCGGTAGCGCTCGTCGGCCAGCTCGGCGAGGCGCTCCAGGAGCGCGACGTAGGCGGGCGTGACGGCCCCGTCGCGCAGGTCGGCCAGCGACACGCCGTAGGCGTCCATCAGCTCGGTCGGCAGGTAGCAGCGGTCGCGGCGAAGGTCCTCGCCGACGTCGCGGAGGATGTTCGTGAGCTGCATCGCCTCGCCCAGCGCGACCGCGGCGTCCAGCGTCTCGTCGCCCCCGTCGTAGCCGGCGATCGGCGCGATCATCAGCCCGACGACGCCCGCGACGCGCCTGCAGTACACCATCAGCTCGTCCGTCGTCGCGACGCGCGAGAGGGTCAGGTCGGACTCGAATCCGAGGCGAAGCTCGAAGAACGCCGACAGGGGGACCTCGTACCGGTCGAGGACCCAGCGCAGCGCGACCTCGGTCGAGGAGCGGGGGTCCGGTCGGCCGTCGTACGTCCGCTGGACGCCGGCCCACCAGGCCGCCAGACGACGGCGGGCGTCGCCTGGGCCTTCGGCCTCGTCGACCGCGTCGTCGCCGGTTCGGCACATCGCGTAGATGGCGCTGACCGCCAGCCGCTTCTCGGTCCCGAACAGGCGCGACCCCAGGTAGAACGTGCTCGAATGCCGCCGGGTCAGCTCCGCGCAGGCGTCCAGCGCCCAGCGCGGATCGACGACGTCCGCGCCCTGCGCCGGCGTCGGCCGCTGGGCGTCCAGGGCGGCGTCTCCGTGCTGGCGTCCACGCTCCACGCCGTCAACCTAGCATGCGGTAGGTTCGGCCGTTCGTGACGCTCAGCCCGAATCGGTCGCGGCGCCTTCGCGACCGAACCGCTCCTCGACGTACGCCTCGACCATGGCGTTGAACGCGGTCGCGATCGTCGCCCCGTCGCCCTGCAACGTTCCGACGAGGCGGCCGTCGCGGTAGACGGGCGCACGCGGCGTCTCGCCCGTGCCGGGCAGGCTGATCCCGATGTCGGCGTGCTTCGACTCGCCCGGACCGTTCACGACGCAACCCATCACGGCGACGTTCATGTGCTCGACGCCCGGATAGCGCTCGCTCCACGCCGGCATCTGCGCCTTGAGGTAGCGATCGATGTCGCGCGCCATCTCCTGGAAGAGCGTGCTGGTCGTGCGACCGCACCCCGGGCACGCCGTCACGGACGGCGCGAAGCGGCGCACGCCCAGCGCGGCGAGCACCTCCTGGGCGATCTCGACCTCGCGCTCGCGCGCGCCGCCCGGATCGGGCGTCAGCGACACCCGGATCGTGTCCCCGATGCCCTCGGCCAGCAACGGCGCCAGGCCGGCGGTCGACGCGACGGCGCCCTTGACGCCCATGCCCGCCTCGGTCAGTCCCAGGTGTAGCGGGTAGTCGCACGCCGCGCCCAAGCGCCGGTAGACGTCCCACATGTCGGGGACGCGGCTGACCTTCGCGGACAGCACGATCCGGTCGTGCGGCAGCCCGACCTCCTCGGCCATGCGGGCCGAGCCCAGCGCCGAGGCGACCATGGCGCGCATCATCACCTCGTGCGCGTCCGCGGGCTCGGCGGACGCGGCGTTCGCGTCCATCATGCGCGTGAGCAGGGCCTGGTCCAGGCTCCCCCAGTTCACCCCGATCCGGACCGGCTTGTCGTGGCGGATCGCGATCTCGACGATGCTGCGGAAGTTGTCGTCGTGACGGGCGCCGGCCCCGACGTTGCCGGGGTTGATGCGGTACTTCGCCAGCGCGGCCGCGGCCTCGGGAACGTCGCGGAGCAGGAGGTGGCCGTTGTAGTGGAAGTCGCCGACGATCGGGACGTCCAGGCCGTGCTCGGCCAGGATCGAGACGATCTCGGGCACGGCGCGGGCAGCGGCCTCGTCGTTCACGGTGACGCGGACGACCTCGCTGCCGGCCCGGTGCAGGGCGGCGATCTGCTGGACGGTGGCGTGGACGTCGGAGGTGTCCGTGTTCGTCATCGACTGCACCACCACGGGGTGATCCGAGCCGATGGGGACCGGTCCGACGTGGACGGTCACGGTGGGGCGGCGGTCGAAGGCGCTCACGCCCGTAGCGTACCCGGCTCGCCTCAGGGTTCCGTGGCCTGGACGCCAGGATCGGCCAGCATCGCGAGGAGCGGCGCCCGCAACGCGGCGTTCACGCCGACGCCGTCGCCGCCGTGCAGCGTCGAGCGGCCGCGCCAGTCGCCGAAGAAGCCGCCCGCCTCGGCCAGCACGACCGGGAACGGCCCCGCGTCCCACGGGCTCATCACGGGGTCGATCATCGCCTCGATCCGGCCCGATGCGACCAACGCGTAGCCGTACGCGTCGCCCCAGCCCGCCCGGAGCCAGAACGCGTCCCGCACGCGCGCCCACGGCTCCGCCCGGCCCTCCTCCTCGAACCGGCCCGCGTCGGTCGTGGCGACGACGGCGCGCCCCGGATCGGCGACGTCGGACACCCAGCAGCGCCGACCGTTCAGCCGGCAGCCCATCCCCTTCCCCGCCGCGACGGTCTCGCCCAGCGCCGGGAACGAGGCGACGCCGGCCACGATCTCGCCGTCGCGCTCCAAGCCGATCAGCACGCCGTAGAGCGGAACGCCGCGCACGAACGCCTTCGTCCCGTCGATCGGGTCGATCCACCAGCGGAACGGCGCCGTTCCGGCGCTCTCGCCGAACTCCTCGCCCACCACGGCGTGGTCCGGGTGCCGGCGGGCGATCTCGTGGCGGATCAGCGTCTCCGCCTCGCGGTCGGCGACGGTCACGGGCGTGGCGTCCTCCTTCCACTCGGGCCGGGTGCCGGTCCGGAAGTGGCCCAGCGTCAGTCGTCCCGCCCGGTCGGCGAGGTCGAGGGCGAGGTCGAGCAGCGATGCGAGTTCGGACATGCGGATCTCCCTGGCGCGTCGTCGGCGGAGGCGGCGCGGACGTCCCCCGGCCGGCCCCTCGCGACGTCGCGCGCCGCAGGCTAGCACCCGCGCGGTACGCTCGCCCCACCATGCTGTTCACCCGTGAACGCCTCGAGAGCCGCGAACGCGAGACCCTCGCCCCCTACGCCGCGCTGGCGCACGCCTCGCGCGGGCGGATCCACGAGGAGGACGAGAGCCGCTACCGCACCGCGTTCCAGAAGGATCGCGACCGGGTGGTGCACACCACCGCGTTCCGGCGGCTCGAGTACAAGACGCAGGTGTTCGTGAACTACCAGGGGGACCACTACCGGACCCGCCTGACCCACACGCTCGAGGTCGCGCAGGTCGCCAAGGCGGTCTGCCGCGCGCTGGGCCTGAACGAGGACCTGGCCGAGACGATCGCGCTGGCGCACGATCTGGGTCACCCGCCGTTCGGGCACGCCGGCGAGCGCACGCTGGACCGGCTGGCGGCCGAGGTCGGCGGGTTCGACCACAACAAGCAGAGCCTGCGGATCGTCACCCGCCTGGAGCGGCGCTACCCTCGCTTCGAGGGGCTGAACCTGAGCTGGGAGACGCTCGAGGGGATCATGAAGCACGAGACCGAGTACGACCTGCCCGACGCCGACTGGGAGCCGGACAAGCGCCCCAGCCTCGAGGCGCAGGTGGTGAACCTGGCGGACGAGATGGCGTACAACGCGCACGACCTCGACGACGGGCTCCGGGCCGGCATCCTGGACCCCGCCGGCATCGCGGAGGTGCCGGTGGTCGGTCGGCTCCTCCACGAGCTGGGCGTGTCGCGCCACGACTTCGCGCCGCACGATCGCTACCTGCTCGTCCGTGAGCTGTTGGGTCGGAGCATCGAGGACGTCGTCGCCGCGACGCACGCACGGCTGCAGGAGGCGCGGGTGCGATCGCCGGACGACGTGCGCGCGGCGCCCGCTGCGCTGGCGGGCCTGAGCGAGGCCGGCGCCGCCGAGGCGGCGGAGCTGAAGCGGTACCTGTACGCGAACCTGTACCGGCACCACCGGCAGATCCGTATGACCCGCAAGGCCGACCGGATCCTGAGCGACATCCACCAGGCGTACCTGGCCACGCCGGCGATGCTGCCGCCCGACTGGCAGGCCGCCGCCGAGGAGCGGGGACTGCTGCGCGCGGTGACGGACTACCTGGCGGGGTTCACCGACCGGTTCGCGGGCGACGAGCATCGCCGCCTGTTCGACCCGGGCAGCCTGACCTGACGACCCCGAATCGGCCAGGCGCTCAGAACGGGGCGTCCTCGGCGCGGGCGACGGCGAACAGCGCGCCGTCGTCAGGATCGCGGAACCAGACGACCGAGGCGTCGACGCCCAGGGCCCGAACCAGGATCCACGGCGTGGTCACGACGGTGGTGGCCAGGGCGTCCGGCGCGGGCTCGACGAGCCGGACGTCGACGAACAGCTCCCCGTCCTCCGCGCCCACGTCCACGATCTCGATCCCGTAGCCGCCGCTCGGTCGCTCCGCGAGTCGGATGCCGACCACCGTCTCGCGCGAGAAGTCGGCCTCCGGAACCTGGTCGGGCCGGAACGACGACGCCTGCACCGCGTTCCAGAACGAGCGCAGCTCGTCCTGGTCCTCGATCAGGACGAACCGGTCGCGCCCGGGATCGGTCCCCTGGTCGCCCCGCGCGATCACCTCGGACAGCGTCGGCCGTGCCGGCGCCCGGTACGCGTCCGGGTCCGTCGTGACCGAGCGCTGCACCCAGAACGCGCTGTAGCGGTACTCGTCCAGGCCGCCCGGAGGGCTCGGGGTGAGCCGCGCCTGCGGCGCGTCGATCGCGTCGCCGTCGCCGGCGACCGGCTCGCTGCCGTCCGCGTCCTCGCCTCCAGGCGACGCCCCGTCGTCCAGAACGGCGACGACCAGCGGCTGAGCGTCGGCCGCGAGGCCGCCGGCCACGGCGTCCGCCTCGGCCGGCGTGAGCGCCGCCGTGCCGCGCAGCGGCGAAGCGACCGGACGCGGCACGGCGGTGATCGTCACGCCGGCGTCCAGGTCGCGCGGAAGCTCGAACCAACGCTGACCGTCGAAGTAGAACGAGCGGGGGACCGCCCGCGTCGTCACCACGAGCAGGTCGGTGGTGAGCGGGATCCGGGCCACGCGGAGGGGCGGCTCGAGCTCGACCTCGAGCGAGCTTCGCAGCAGCGGGTCTCCGTCCACCAGGCGCGCTGCCGCGACGCCGAACGGGACGTCCTCGGCCGACTCGCCGGCGATCCGGCCGAGCTGCAGGTCGCGGTCCTCCAAGGGGAGCGTGTCCGCGCTGCCGTACGCGTAGCGAAGTCGGGTCGCGCCGTCCTGATCGACCAGAACGACGTCGTGAAGCTCCCGACTGCCGACCGGCGCGCAGGCGGCCAGCAGGACGGCCAGGAAGAGTGGGGCAAGCAGGAGGGTGCGCATCGCGCACCACGGTAGCACCACCGGGTGAGCCGCCGTGAGGAAGCCTTGCTAGACTCTGGCGCGTGTCCATCCGACCCCGGGTCCTGATCCTGTCCGCGTCGATCGGCAGCGGCCACGTCGCGGCCGGGCAGGCGTTGGAGGCCGCGTTCGGCGCCAGCGGCGATCCGTGCCTGCACGTCGACCTCCTCGACTACACCTCGGCCCCGTTCCGGCGGCTGTACCGCCGCAGCTACTTCGAGCTGGTCCGGAGCGCGCCCGACTTCGTCGATTGGCTCGGCAAGCGACTCGATCGCAGTCCCGGCGAGGTGCCCAGCCGCGCACGCCGCGTGCGGGCCCGGCTGTCGCGCCTGGTGTCGTACCAGCTGCCCGGGGTGCTGAACGCCTACCGGCCCGACCTGATCGTTCACACCCACTTCCTCCCGCCCGAGATCCTCTCCTCCGCCCGTCGCCCGTCGCTCCCGCGCCAGGCGGTCATCGTCACCGACTACGGAGCGCACGCGCTCTGGATCCAGCGGAACATCGAGCGCTACTTCGTGGCGGCCGAGGAGGTCGCGGTGCACCTCCGCGCCAGCGGCGTGGACGCGAGCAGGGTCGAGGTGACGGGGATCCCGATCGACCGCCGCTTCACGCGCCCCCCGGAGCGAGCCGCCGTCCGCGACGCCCTCGGCGTGCCGCCGGACCGCGACCTGCTGTTGCTGATGGCGGGCGGCATGGACCGGCGCACCTTGTCGACGCTGCTCGATCAGCTGTCTTCCGTGCGGTGGCCCCTGACCGCGATCGTGGTGTGCGGCCGCAGCCCCGAGCTGCTGGACGTCGCCACCCGGGCGTCCGAGCTGCGCGAGGGCCTGGTGCGCATCCGACCGATGGGGTTCACGACCGAAGTGCCGGGGCTGATGAGGGCGGCGGACCTGATCGCCGGCAAGCCCGGCGGCCTGACGGTCAGCGAGGCGCTCGCGGCGGGCCTGCCGTTCGCGGTGATCCAGCCGTACCCGCTCCAGGAGGAGGCGAACGCGACGTACCTGTTGGAGCACGGCGCGGGCGTGCGGATCGAGCCGCTGACCACCTTCAGCCACAAGGTCGTGCGCGTGCTGAGCGATCCCGAGCGTCGCGCGGCGATGGGCGCGGCCGCGCTCCGGATCGGACGCCCCGACGCGGCCGCGACGGTCGCGGCGTCGTGCCGCGCGCTGCTGGAGGCGGTCGCGTGATCGCCGGGCGCCTCGTCGTGGCCACGCTTCTGGCGCTGGCCTGCGTCGCCGCGGCGCAGCCGCTCGGGCAGCCGGCGGTCGGGCAGCAGGCAGCGCACAGCGGGCGCCGCAGCTTCGACGTCGTCGTGCTCGGTTCCGAGCCCGAGGCGATCGCCGCCGCGGTCGCCGCCGCGGAGAGCGGCGCGCGGACGGCGCTGCTGAGTCCGGACGCACGCCTGGGCGGACTGTTCGTGCTGGGAGCGCTGAACGTGCTGGACGTGCGGACCTCGCCCGTCCCGTACCAGCGCGGGCTGTTCGAGCGCTGGTGGGAGCGGGTCGGGGCGCGCGGGGCGTTCGACCCCGACGAAGCCGAGCGGGCGTTCGGCGCGCTGCTGGCCGAGGCGGGCGTGAGCGTGGTCCTGAACGCCCGCGAGCTGCGAATCGTCGCGCCCGAGGGGACGGTGACCGGCGTGGCGTGGAGCGGCGGGTCGCTGGCCGCGCGCCAGGTCGTCGACGGCGACGCGGATCTGCGGTTCGCGGTCGAGGCGGGCGCGCGCGCCTCGACCGGATGGGAGGCGCTCGGGACCGACGCGCGCATGGCGGACACGCTGGTGTTCCGGATCGACGGCGTGGACTGGTCGGCGCTCCGTGCCGCGGCCGCCGCGCGCGGGTCCGGCTGGGCGCGCGTCGACGACGCGGTGGCGTGGGGCCCGTTCGGTGGCGTCCCGGCCGCCTACCCGTCGCGCGATCCCACGGTGAGGCTCCGTGGACTCAACCTGGGGCGTGACGGCCACGGCGGCGTGTGGGTGAACGCGCTGCTGATCCACGGCGTCGACCCGTTCGATCCCGCCTCGCGGGCGGCCGCGCGGGCACGCGCGGCCGACGAGGCCGGGCGGATGGTGGCGTGGCTGGCCGAGCGGCTGCCGGGCTTCGAGGACGCCCGGCTGGGCGCGGTCGCCGAGCGCCTGTACGTGCGCGAGACGCGGCACCTGGACGCTCGCTGCGTCCTGGACGCGGACCATCTGCTCGACAACGTCACCGGCCCGCTGGACGTGGCGGTCGGCGGCTATCCGCTGGACGTGCAGAGCTTGACGCCCGACGACGACGGCTTCGTGTTCGGCACCCCCGACCTGTACGGCGTGCCGCTCTGCGTCGCGGTTCCGCGGGACGGTCCCG
>CAZHCI010000002.1:21558-23770 GCA_964530905.1 uncultured bacterium | reverse complement strand
CCGTCGAAGCAGGCGGTGCAGGTGCGCGCCAGCCCGATCGCCCGCTGCAGGCCTTCGTCGCTGATGAACGCCAGGCTGTCCGCCCCGATCCGGTCGCGGATCTGGTCGACCGTCAGGGTGGCCGCGGCCAGCTCCTTGCGGGCGGCGGTGTCGATCCCGTAGTAGCAGGGGTACTGGATCGGCGGGCTCGAGACCCGGAAGTGCACCTCGAGCGCGCCGGCCTCCCGCAGCAGCCCGACGATGCGCCCCGAGGTGGTGCCGCGGACGATCGAGTCGTCCACCAGCACGACGCGCTTGCCGACGACCGCTCCGGTCGCGGCGAGCTTCAGGCGCACCTTGTGCTCGCGCAGGCGCTGGTTCGGGTTGATGAACGTCCGTCCCGCGTACGGGCTCTTGTACAGCCCCAGGTCGTACGGGATCCCGCTGGCGCGGGCGTAGCCCAGCGCGGCGGCCAGGCCGGACTCGGGCACGCCGACGACGACGTCCGCGTCCGCGGGCGCCTCGGTCCACAGGCGCTCCCCCATCCGCACCCGGGCGTGGTGCACCGACGCGCCGTCCAGCACGCCGTCGCCCCGCGCGAAGTAGATCCACTCGAACGCGCACGGCGTCGGGGTGGGCGTCAGCACCTGCATCGACCGGAAGCCGTCGCCGTCGGCGACGACCAGCTCGCCGGGCCGCACGTCGCGGACGAAGCGCGCCCCCACCACGCTCAGGGCGGCCGGCTCGCTGGCGAGCACGACGGTGCCGTCGTCGCTCTCGCCGATCACCAACGGCCGCACGCCGTGGCCGTCGCGCAGCCCGACGATCCGCTCCTTGTCCATCAGCACGACGGCGAAGCCGCCCTCGAGCTCGCCCATCACGCGGGCGGTGGCGTTGGCGAGGTCCAGGTGCGCGTAGCGGGCGACGAGGTTGATCATCACCTCGCTGTCGTTCGTGGTCTGGAACACCGCCCCCTCGCCCAGCATCCGGTCGCGCATGGCGCGGGCGTTCGTGAAGTTCCCGTTGTGCGCCAGCGCGATCAGGCCCTTGTTGCTCCGCACCGTGAGCGGCTGGGCGTTGAAGCGCAGGCTGGACCCGGTGGTCGAGTAGCGCGTGTGCCCCACGCCGACGCGGGCCCCCGCGAAGCGGAGCTTGTCGAGGCGGGGCTCGTCGAACACCTCGGCGACGAGGCCCATGTCCTTCTCGATCCGGAACTCGTCGCCCCCGGCGACCGAGATGCCGCACGACTCCTGGCCGCGGTGCTGCAAGGCGAACAGGCCGATCTGGCACATGCCGGCGACGTCCGCCTGGACCGCGTCGGGTACGCGGACCGCGACGACGCCGCACTCCTCGACCGGACGGTCGTTCACGAACCCGCTCACGACAGCGCCTCCGCCAGCGGCGCCTGGTGGCGGGCGCGGAGCTCGTCCACGCGCCGTCTGAGCCGGCCGTCCGGCCAGCGCAGCACCAGGTCGCCGCCGCCGCTGCGACCGAGCACCGCCCACGGAACGCCCGACGCGGCGAGGCGACGCTCGATCTCGGTCGTCCGCGAGGACGGCCCGGCGATCACGATGCGCGACGCGCTCTCGCCGAACAGCAGCGCGTCGGGGCGGACTCCGGGGGCGGCGCCCGCGCCGACGTCGGCCGCCAGGCCGATGCCGTCCGCGAACGTCATCTCGGCCAGGGCGACGGCCAGCCCGCCTTCGCCGCAGTCGTGCGCGGTGTCGACGAGTCCGTCCGCGACGAGCTCGCGCACGACCGCCTGGACCGCCGCCTCGCGTGTCAGGTCGCACGCCGGCGGGCGCCCGACCTCGAGGCCGTGCACGTGCCACAGGTAGGCGCTGGCGCCCAGCTCGTCCAGCGTCTCGCCGACGATCCAGAGGCGGTCGCCCGCCCGCTTCAGTCCGGTGGTGGCGTGGCGCCGGACGTCGCGCAGCACGCCGACCATCCCGACGGTCGGCGTCGGGGCGATCGCCCGGTCGTGCTCTCCGTCGCGCCACTGGTTGTACAGGCTCACGTTGCCTCCCGTGACCGGCGTGCCGAGCGCCAGGCAGGCGTCGCGCAGCCCGTCCACCGCGCGGACCATCTGGTGGTAGACGTGCGCCCGCTCGGGGTTGCCGAAGTTGAGGTTGTCCGTGACGCCCAGCGGCGTGGCGCCCACCGCGGAGAGGTTGCGGGCCGCCTCGGCGACGGCCAGGACGGCGCCCTGGTACGGATCGAGGCGGACCTGCCG
>CAZHCI010000002.1:11793-21458 GCA_964530905.1 uncultured bacterium | reverse complement strand
GGGTCCTCGTGATGATCGCGAACGTACTCGGGAGGCTCGTTGATCAGCGCGACCGGCAGGTCGGCGACGACCCGGCCGGCGTCCAGGACGCGGAAGCGGTCGCCCTCGACCACCTCGCCGATCCAGGCGGCGTCCAGCTCGTAGAGCTCCAGGACCGCCAGCACCTCCTCCATGCGACCTGGGTGGACGGTGAGGACCATGCGCTCCTGCGACTCGGACAGCATCACCTCGAGCGGGGTCATGCCCTCTTCGCGGCGGGGCACCCGCTCGACGTGCAGGTCGACGCCCTGGCCCGCGCGGTGCGCCATCTCGGCCACGCTGCTGGTCAGCCCGGCGGCGCCCATGTCCTGGACCCCCTCGACCAGCTCGGCCTCGATCACCGCCAGGGTCGCTTCGAGAAGCTGCTTCTCGAGGAACGGGTCGCCGACCTGCACCGCCGGCCGATCGGCGGACGAGGCGCCGGACAGGTCGGCGGAGGCGAACACCGCGCCGCCCAGCCCGTCCCGGCCCGTGCGGGAGCCGACGTACAGCAGCCGGTTCCCCGGCGCGCCGACCGTGCCGCTCTGCAGACGCTCCACCGGGAGGACGCCCAGCGCCATCACGTTCACGAGCGGATTCTCGAGGTAGCTGTCGTGGAACGCGAGGTCCCCGCCGACGGTCGGCACGCCGATGGCGTTGCCGTACGAGGCGATGCCCTCGACGACGCCGTGCAGCAGGTAGCGCGTGCGGGGATGGTCCAGCGGCCCGAACCGCAGGGCGTCCAGCACGGCGACCGGTCGGGCGCCCATCGCGAAGATGTCGCGAAGGATCCCGCCCACGCCGGTCGCGGCGCCCTGGACCGGCTCGACCGCGCTGGGGTGGTTGTGGCTCTCCATCTTGAACGCCAGGCCCAGACCCTCGCCGATCGCGACGACGCCCGCGTTCTCGCCGGGGCCTTGGAGCACCTGCGGACCGGCGGTCGGCAGCCTCCGCAACAGCGGGCGCGAGTTCTTGTAGCCGCAGTGCTCGCTCCACAGGGCGCCGGTGATGGCGGCCTCCAGCGGGCTGGGCTGCCGGCCCAGGCCGGCCACCAGGCGCGCGTACTCGTCGCCGCTCAGGCCGAACTCGGCGGCGCGGTCGCTCAGGTCGGCGCCGGCGTCCGCCACGCCGGGGCCGGCGGCCGCCCGGCGGTCGTTCGGACCGGTCACGCCGTCGCCTCGGCGGCCGCGCCGGCCAGCGCGTCCAGCAGCGAGCCGAGCACGACGAGGCCGTCCTCGCCGCCCAGCAGCGGATCGGCGGCGCGCTCGGGGTGCGGCATCATGCCGAGCACCGTGCCGCGCGCGTCGACGATCCCCGCGACGTCGCCGTCGCTGCCGTTGGGGTTCGCTGCGGGGTCCCGGCGTCCGTCGGGGGCGACGTAGCGGAACACGATGCGGCCCTCCCCCTCGAGCCGCGCCAGCAGCTCGGGACCGGCGACGTAGCGCCCGTCGTGATGCGCGACGGGGAGGCGTAGCACGTCGCCACGCGCGGCACGGCCGGTGAACGGCGGCGCGGCGCGCTCGACGCGCACGTGCACGTCCTTGCACACGAAGTGGAGGTTCTCGTTGCGCGCCAGGGCGCCGGGCAGCAGCCCCGCCTCGGTCAACACCTGGAACCCGTTGCAGACGCCCACGACCGGCCCGCCGCGGCGCGCGAACGCCGCCACGGCGCCCATCACCGGGCTGCGGGCCGCCAACGCTCCGCTGCGCAGGTAGTCGCCGTAGCTGAACCCGCCCGGCAGCACGACGGCGTCGATTCCCGCCAGGTCGGCGCTGGTGTGCGGAACCTCCACGACCTCGGCTCCCAGGATCCGCTCGAACGCCCAGACGGTGTCCTGGTCGCAGTTGGAGCCGGGGAAGCGGACGACGGCGATGGCCATGCGCGCTATGCTACCAGCGCGCTCGGACCGGGCCGACGCCCGCGAGACGGTGCCCTGCCGCCCCTCGCTTCGGTTGACCGCCTGCCCGACCGTTGCTAGCATTGAACGTTGACTCCGTGCCGGGATGGCGGAACGGTAGACGCAGTAGATTCAAAATCTACCGGGGAGACCCGTGCGGGTTCGAATCCCGCTCCCGGCACCAGCGATCGTTTCCCCCGGACCCACGTGTCCGTGTTGGAGGTCCCCTTGTTCTGGATCGTTCTCGTCCTATTCGTTCTCGCATCCGTGTTCCTCACCACGGCCGTCCTCGTTCAGGAGCCCAAGCAGGCGGGCCTGGGCGACGGCTTGACGGGCGGTGGCGGCGCCGGTCAGGACTTCGGTACCGGCGGCGGCACCGCCGGCGGTCTTCAGCGCGTGACCATCTACCTCGGCGTCGCCTGGGGCTCGTTGGCGCTGCTCCTGCAGGTCGTCCCCCGCTAGCGTCCTGGCTCGGAGCGTGCGCCGCTCGTGGCCGGTCGCACGAACCCGGCCGCACCACCGCGAGGGCCCGGACCGGCACGGTTCGGGCCTTTCGCTCGGCCCGTCCGCCGTTCGACCGCCCCCCGAGCGGTGACGGGTTTTCCCCCCGACGAAGGTGCCCCGACAGCGACGGGCGTGGGACGTTCGACCCCGAACGGATCGCAGGTACCTCACGTCGCATTCCGGTCGACTGCGGTACCCTCGGAGCGTGTCTCGGCACCCGTACGCCGTTGGGCGGACACCGACATCGGGTCGGACCCCCGGGCGCGCGGCGGCCCCATTCTTGGAGGTAGCATGAAGAGAGTCCTTCTGTCCCTCGCGGCTCTGGCTGCGGTGTCCATGGCTGCGGCGCAGCCGTTCGTGTGGCCCGACGCCTGGACCGCCGCCGAGCCTGGCGAAGCGGCGTACGGCGGTACGTTCCGCGACAGCGCCATCTCGGATCCGCGCACGTTCAACCCGATCATCAGCGCCGAGCAGAACCAGGTCGTGGACCTCGCCGACGCCACCACGCTGATCCAGCAGGGCCCCGACTCGGACGCGTTCATCCCCTACATGGCCGAGAGCTTCGAGATCAGCGACGACGGTCTGGTCGTGACGATCGACGTCCGCGAGGGCATGAAGTGGTCCGACGGCGAGGCCATCACCGCGCAGGACTTCTACCTCACCTACCTGGCCGAGACCGACCCCGACGTCGGCTCGAACGGGTACGACAGCTGGTTCATCGGCGACGCCCAGATCGAGGCCGAGCTCGTCGACGACATGACGCTGCGCTTCACCTTCCCGGTCCAGGACCGCACCGCGCTGCCGGTGCTGGCCATCGTGCCGACGCCCGATCACGTCCTGGGCGAGATCTACCGCGACGGCGGCGCCGAGGCGCTCCAGGGCGCCTGGGGCACCGACGCCGAGATTTCCGAGACCGTCTGGGCCACGGCGTTGGTGCCGACCGAGTACATCCCCGGCCAGCGCGTCGTGTTCGAGCGCAACGAGTACTTCGGCGAGTGGAACGTCGACGAGCAGGGCAACGCGCTCCCCTACCTGGACCGCTACATCGTCCAGACCGTCGAGTCGACCGACGCCGAGCTGAACCTCTACCTCGCGGGCGAGATCGACGCCTACACGCCACAGAACCTCGACGAGGTCGGCGTCGTGAACCAGGCGATCAACAACGGCGACATCGACGCGACGCTGCTTCCCAACGTCGCTCCCGAAGCCACCAGCCAGTTCGTCGTGTTCAACTGGAACAAGGCCAGCGACCCGTTCAAGCAGAACCTGTTCCGCAGCACGGCGTTCCGTCAGGCGATGAGTCACCTCATGGACCGCGAGGCGCTCGTGGACCTGGTGTACGGCGGATCCGCCTCGCCGATGTGGTCGAACGTGTACCAGGTGTACGACTTCTGGGTGAACCCGGACGTCCCGAAGTTCCCGTTCGATCCCGAGCGCGCCACCGAGCTGCTGGCCGAGATCGGCTTCACGCAGACGAACTCCGCGGGCGTGCTGGTCGACGCGGACGGCAACGAGCTGTCGTTCACGCTGGCCACGAACGCCGGCAACTCTCAGCGCGAGCAGATCACCCAGATCTTCGCCGACGCGGCCCGCGAGGTGGGCGTGGACATCGACGTGCAGGCGATCGACTTCAACCTGCTCGTGGATCAGCTCCTCTCGACCGGCGACGATCGTCCGTTCGACGCGATCCTGATCGGCCTGCAGGGCGGTAACCGGGTGTGGCCGTTCGGCGTGAACGTGATCCCGTGCGGGACGAACCTGCACATGTACAACACCTCCGGCGAGTGCCTCAGTGCTCAGGAGACGCTGGCCGAGGAGCTGTACTTCCAGGGTCGCCAGGAGCTCGACACCGACGCCGCCCGCGAGATCGGCTTCCGGCTCCAGAACACGCTGGCGACGCTCCAGGGGCAGATCTTCACGGTCAGCCCGTTGTCGCACTACACCTGGTTGAACGAGCTTGCTGGCGAGCATCCCGAAGGCCTGATCAACGACGCGCTCGGCTCTCGCGAGCTGCCGCTGACCTTCAAGACTCAGTAGCACTCCGGGTCGGGGCGCCCCGCGCGCTCCGACCCCCCTATCTTCTTCGCAAGCGCCGCGCCCCGCGTGGGGCGCGGATTTTCGCAGGAGGCTCGTCTTCCGTGTTCGCCTACATCGTCCGGCGCCTGTTCAACCTGATCCCGACGTTCGTCGGGGCGACCCTGCTCGCGTTCCTGATCGCGCAGCTGGTGCCCGGCGACTTCCTGGCGCAGCGCGCGCTGGAGCCGAACGTGCGTCCCGAGACGATCGAGCGGCTGCGGACCCAGTTCGGGCTCGACCTCCCCTGGCCCGTGCAGTACGTCCGCTGGATGGGCAGCCTGCTGCAAGGCGACCTGGGCCTGTCGTTCAGCAGCAACCAGCCGGTCACGAACCTGATCCTCGACCCGATCCGCAACTCGATGGTGCTGGTCCTGATGTCGCTGGTGATGCTGTACACGATGGCGATTCCGCTGGGCGTGTACTCGGCCGTGCGTCAGTACTCGGCTGCCGACCAGGTCGTGTCCGCCGTCAGCTACTTCGGCTTGGCGATCCCCAACTTCTTCTTCGCGCAGGTGCTGATCCTGGGCCTGTTCGTGCTCCGGGGCTGGACGCGCGAGGCGTTCGGCTACAACCAGCTGCTGTTGCCCGTCGCGCAGATGACCAGCAGCGGCTACCTGGACTGGCCCTGGTACCGGCAAGCGTGGGACATCTTCGTGCACGCGCTGATGCCGGCGTTCGTGGTCGCCACCGCCGGGATCGCCGGCTTCACCCGCGTGCTGCGCGCGCAGATGATCGAGTACCTCTCGAGCGACTTCATCCGGACCGCCCGGGCCAAGGGCCTGGGCCAGCGGAGCGTGACGTACAAGCACGCGCTGCGGCCGGCGATCATCCCGTTCGTCGCGGGCATCGGAGGGATCCTTCCGGTGCTGATCGGAGGCGCCGGCCTGGTCGAGATCGTCGTCTCCTGGCCCGGCATCACGCCGACGCTGCTCGAGGCGATCAGCCGCCAGGACATCTACGTGGTGCTGGGGCTCGTCGTGATCACGACGCTGCTGCTGATGGTGGGCAACCTGATCTCCGATCTCCTCCTGGCCGTGGTCGACCCACGGATCCGGTACGACTGAGGCCGTGCGATGAGCGACCCCCGCCCCGACGCTGTGATTCGACCCGATCGCGCCGATCCGGTGCTGAAGAAGCAGTCCAAGAGCCAGTCCGAGATCGCCTGGGAGCAGTTCCGGAAGCACCGGGTCGCGCTCATCGGCGGCGGCGTGCTCGTCGCGATGTACCTCGTCGCCGCGTTCGCGGGCTTCCTCGCGCCGTACGGCATCAACGAGTACCGGACGCGGCCGTCCGCCGCGTTCCGCGCCCCGACCCCCGTCCATTGGACCGATCCCGACACGGGTCGCCTGACGCGCCCGTTCGTGTACGACGTCGCGCAGGAGCGCGATCCGGTCACGTTCCAGCGGGTGTACGTCGAGGACACCAGCACGGCGTATCCGATCCGGCTCTTCGTGAAGCGGCCGGAAGCCACGTACAAGATCCTGGGCCTGTTCGAGAGCGACCTGCACCTGTTCGGCGTCGACGAACCCGCCCGGATCTTCCTGTGGGGCACGAACAACCTCGGCAAGGACGTGTTCAGCCGGGTGCTGTACGGGGGACAGATCAGCCTCACGATCGGCATCCTGGCCGTCTGGGTGTCGTTGTTCATGGGCCTGCTGTTCGGTGGGCTGGCCGGGTTCTACGGCGGCTGGGTCGACGAGTTCGTGATGCGCCTCGTCGAGGTGCTCTCGGCGATTCCGGGGCTGTTCCTGCTGGTGGTGCTGGCCAGCCTGCTCCAAGATCCCCGCAACCCGCTCGCCCGCGCGTTCGGGCTGCAGATGAACTCGGCGCAGACGTTCCTGATGATCGTGATCGTGCTGGGGTTCGTCGGCTGGGGAGGCTTGGCGCGCACGATCCGCAGCCTGATCCTGTCGATCCGGGAGATGGACTACGCGCAGGCGGCCAAGGCGCTGGGCGCCGGCGAGAGCCGGGTGCTGTGGCGCCACCTGCTGCCCGCCACGGCGAGCTACGTGATCGTGGACCTGACCCTGGCGATCCCGGGCTTCATCCTGACCGAGACCGGCCTGTCGTTCATCGGGCTGGGACCCAGCGAGGTGGACACGGCCAGCTGGGGGCTGCTGCTGCGCGACGCGACGGCGCGCGGCATCTCGATCCAGTTCGTGCCGTGGCTGCTGATCCCCGGCATCCCGATCTTCCTCGCGGTGCTGTCGTGGAACCTGGTGGGCGACGGCCTCCGGGACGCGCTCGATCCCCGCAAGCGGCGCTGAGTCCGGATCGCGATCCGGTGAGCTGAGTCCTTTTCCACTCGTGAACACGGCGATGCCCTACCCCTGCTGCGCCGATGTGGGGTACACTCGCTCAGTCCGATCCGTTCGGACCCCTATCTGAAGGTCCCGCGGCGTCCATCGCGCGCTTCTCTCACGTATCCGAATCTCGAGCAGGCGATCTTGCCGCGGCGGAGGCACGCTATTCCGTCGCCGTCCCCTCCCGGGGGCGACCGCCTGTGCGGGGTTAGATTCCGGTTCCGTGAGGAGATTCATGCATGTCCAGTCCTGACCGGCTCCTGGAGGTCAACGACCTCAAGACGTACTTCGACACCGACGAAGGCACCGTCAAGGCGGTGGACGGCGTCAGCTTCCACATCGACAAGGGCGAGACGCTCGGCGTGGTGGGCGAGTCCGGCTCCGGCAAGTCGGTGACCAGCCTTTCCGCGATGCGCCTCATCCCGCAGCCCCCCGGTCGGTTCGCCGGTGGCGAGATCAAGTTCGAGGGCCAGGATCTTCTGAAGAAGTCCGAGCGCGAGATGCGCAAGATCCGCGGCAACGAGATCAGCATGATCTTCCAGGAGCCGATGACGAGCCTGAACCCGGTCTATACCGTCGGGGATCAGATCGCCGAGGCGATCGTGCTCCACCAGAACAAGAGCCGCAACCAGGCGATGAAGCTCGCGACGGAGATGCTCGACCTCGTGGGCATTCCCGAGCCCGCCAAGCGCGTGCGGAACTACCCGCACCAGATGTCGGGCGGCATGCGTCAGCGCGTGATGATCGCGATGGCGCTGTCGTGCGGTCCGAAGCTGCTGATCGCGGACGAGCCCACCACGGCGCTCGACGTGACGATCCAGGCGCAGATTCTCGACCTGATGCGACAGCTCCAGCGCGAGATCGGCATGTCGATCCTGTTCATCACGCACGACCTGGGCGTCGTCGCCGAGATCGCGGACCGCGTCGTGGTGATGTACGCCGGCCGTGCCGTCGAGGAGGCGGACGTGAACGACATCTACGGGAACCCGCAGATGCCGTACACCCGGGGACTCCTGAACTCGATCCCGCGCGTCGACAAGGCGGCGACCGCGCAGGAGCGCCTCGAGGCGATCCCCGGCAACGTGCCCAACCCGCTGCTCCTGCCCGAGGGCTGCGCGTTCCACCCCCGCTGCAAGTACATGAAGGACGCCTGCAAGGAGGCGATCCCGCCGCTCGAGGACACGGGTGAGGGCCACATGGTGCGCTGCATCCGCTGGGACGAGATCAACCTCAAGGACGACGCGGTGTTCGCATGAGCGCGGACCAGAACCAGGATCAGACTCGAGCCGACCAGCGTCAGGACCGAGCCGACGCCGCAAAGGTCCAGGCGGACGCTCAGGCCGCCGACACCGGTCGGCCCCTGCTCGAGGTCAAGAAGCTGAAGAAGTACTTCCCGATCCGTGGGGGCGTGTTCTCGCGCGTCGTCGCGAACGTCAAGGCGGTCGAGGACGTCAGCTTCTCCGTCCAGCCCGGCGAGGTCATCGGCCTGGTAGGCGAGTCCGGCTCGGGCAAGACCACGGCCGGCCGCGCGATCCTGCGCCTGATCGAGCCGACCGACGGCGAGGTGCTGTTCGACGGCGTCGACGTCGTGAAGCTCAGCAAGTCCAAGATGCGCGAGTACCGCAAGAAGATGCAGATCATCTTCCAGGACCCGTTCGCCAGCCTGAACCCGCGCATGTCGGTCGGCGACATCATCGGCGAGGCGCTGCAGATCCACAACCTGGCGCGCGGCAAGGCGCGCGAGGAGCGGGTCGCCGACCTGCTCGAACGGGTGGGGATGTCGCCTTCGCACATGCGCCGCTACCCGCACGAGTTCTCGGGCGGGCAGCGCCAGCGCATCGGCATCGCGCGCGCGCTGGCCGTCGACCCGCAGTTCATCGTGGCGGACGAGCCGGTCTCGGCCCTCGACGTGTCGATCCAGGCGCAGGTCGTGAACCTGCTCCAGGACCTGAAGGAGGAGCTCGGCCTGACGCTCCTCTTCATCGCGCACGACCTCGGCGTCGTCGAGTACATCAGCGACAAGGTCGTCGTGATGTACCTCGGCAAGGTGATGGAGATCGCGCCCGCCAAGGAGCTGTACAGCAACCCGGTGCATCCGTACACCGAGGCGCTGCTGTCGGCCGTGCCGATCCCCGATCCGACCATCAAGCGCGATCGGATCCTGCTGCAAGGCGACATTCCCAGCCCGATCAACCCGCCCTCCGGCTGCGTGTTCCGCACCCGCTGCCCGATCGCCGTCGAAGACTGCAAGCACGTCGAGCCGCCGCTCGAAGAGGTCAGTCCCGGTCACTTCAAGGCCTGCATCCGCCGTCCCTGAGGGACCGGCTCCCTGGCCCACGGGCCGAAGGGACACGAGGTCGTCTCGCTCATGGCCGAATCCGACGAGTCCAGGAGAACGCGACGTGACGGGTCGCCCCGAAAGGGGCGGCCCGACCTGTCCAGGCGCGACCTGTCCAGCCGCGACGTGGTCAGGCTGATCCTGGCGTCGTACCGCGCGACGCTGCCGGTGTTCTTGGTCGTGCTGCTTGGCCTCGTCCTGGCGACCTGGCTGTTCACGACGATCCTGTTCCGATGACGCGACTTCCGAGCGACCTCGACCGCCTCGTCCAGGAGCGCGTGCTGGCCGCGCTGCCAGGAAGCCACGACGCGCCCGAGCTGGACCGGTTCGCCCGGCTGCAGCGCGACTATCCGCAGCGCGGCGGCAAGGGGATCCGGGGCCGGCTGACGGTCGCGTCCGCGCTGGCGCACGGCGCGGCCGCGGGAGAGGCGCTGCCGGTCGCCGCGGCGCTGGAGCTGTTCCAGAACTGGGTGCTGGTCCACGACGACGTCGAGGACGACTCCGAGACGCGGCGCGGCCAGCCGGCCCT
>CAZHCI010000002.1:0-11693 GCA_964530905.1 uncultured bacterium | reverse complement strand
CCGCTCAGGCTCGGAGCGCTCATCGCCGGCGCCGTCCCCGATCGACGGTTCCGTGCGGCGGGCCTGGCGTTGGGCGCGGCGTTCCAGATTCGCGACGACGTGCTGAACCTCCTGCCCGACGAGCATGGCGGCTACGGCAAGGAGTTCGCGGGCGACCTGTACGAGGGGAAGCGGACCCTCGTCCTGGCGCACGCGTTCGAGACGCTGGACGAGGATGCCGCAGGCCGGCTGCGGGTCCTGCTGGACCGGCCCCGCAGCGCGAAGTCCGACGCCGAGATGGACGAGGCGCTGGGCCTGCTGCACCGTTCGGGCGCGCTGGACCGTGCCCAGGCCGTCGCGGAGGCGAAGGCCGAGGAAGGCCAGGCGCTGCTGCGCGAGGCGTTGAGCACGGCGGCCGATCCGGACGGGGCAGCGGCCGTGACCACCTTGGTCGAATCGCTGGCGGCCCGCCGGTCCTGACGCCTGCCTCTCGGCCCGCATCCGACGTGGCGCCGCGGGCACGCCCCGCGCCGTCTACGCTCGGCCCATGCGCTCCCTCGTCGCTACCCTCCTCCCCTGTCCGTTGTGCGGTCGCGCGGCGTCGGGACGCCTGGGCGCCTGCCCGTCCTGCCTCGCTAGGCTGGCGGCCCCACCGGGACGCGCCCGGCTGGACGGCGTCGAGGTGCTGTGGCTCGGTCCGTACGAGGGAGCGTGGCTGCGCGCGGTGCGCGCCGTCAAGTTCGGGGGACGCCGTTCGCTGGCGCGGGTCCTGGGGCGCAGGCTGGCGATCCAGGCGCGCCGCGCCGGTTGGCCGGTCGGACGGGTGGCGGCCGTGCCGCTGCACCGCGTCAGGAGGATCCGGCGTGGCTACGACCAGGCGTGGATCCTGGCCGTCTCGGCGGCGACGGAGCTGGGCGCACCGGCGTGGCCCGGCCTGCGCCGGATCCGGGCCACCGGCCGGCAGGCCCGCGGCGACGCCACGGCGCGCCGCTCGAACGTCGCCGGCGCGTTCGCGTGCCGGCGTCTGCCGCCGGTGCCCGTCCTGCTGATCGACGACGTCTGGACGACGGGCGCGACCGCGCGCGCCTGCCGCGTCGCGCTGTTGACGGCCGGCGCACGCGAGGTGCGCGTCGCGGTCGTGGCGCGCGCCGGCCGGGACGCGGCGCGTCAGCCGCTCAGCACGACCGCCGTCAGTGCGCCCAGCAAACCGCCGATGAGCACCTGGGGGTAGGTATGACCGAGAAGCGTCTTGAGCGCCTGCGGCTGGAACCCTTCGTCGAACAGGTGGGCCAGCTCGTCGACGAGGTCGTTGATCAGCTGCGCCTGCATCCCGGCGGCGCGGCGGATGCCGGTCGCGTCGTACATCACGATCCCGCCGGTCACGGCCGCGATCGCGAAGAGCGGCGACGACCAGCCGTACTCGACGCCGATCGAGATGGCCAGGGCGGTGACGGCGGCGGAGTGCGACGAAGGCATCCCCCCCGTCTCCAGCAGACGCTCGGGGGCGAAGCGCCGCTCGGTGGCTGCCACGATCAGGATCTTCACGATCTGCGCCGCGAGGGTGGCCGCCAGGGCGATCCACAGCGGCTTGTTCGCGAGCAGCTCAGCCACCGGTCCCTCGTCGGGCTCGCGCGGCCTTCACGGTGTTCGCGACGACCATCGCCACCGTCATCGGACCCGTCCCGCCCGGCGTCGGCGTCATCGCCCCGGCGACCTCCGCCACCTCCGGCGCCACGTCGCCGCGGAGGACGCCGTCGACCGGCGACTGTCCGACGTCGAGCAGCACGGCACCCGCACGCACCATGTCGGGCCGGATCATGCCGGGACGACCGGCGGCCGCGACGATCGTGTCGGCCTTGCGGATCCATCCGGGCAGGTCGCGGGTGCGCGAGTGCGCCAGCGTCACCGTGGCGTGGCGCGCCAGGAACAGCGCGGCGGCCGGCTTGCCCACGAGGTTGCTGCGACCGACGATCAGCACGTCGCGCCCTTCGATCTCGTAGCCGTAGTGGTCGAGGATCCGGATCAGTCCGGAGGGGGTGGCCGGCACCAGGGTCGGACGCCCGCTCCACAGCCGTCCGACGTTCACGGGGTGGAAGCCGTCGACGTCCTTGGCGGGATCGATCGCCTCGAGCACCGGCGCGGCGTCCAGGTGAGCGTAGAGCGGAAGCTGCACCAGGATGCCGTCGACGTCCGGATCGTCGTTCAGGGACGCGACTTCGGCCATCAGCGCGCCTTGATGCGTGTCGGGCCCCAGCACGCGGGTCTCGGCGCGAACGCCGGCCTTCGCGGCCAGACGCTGCTTGGAGCGGACGTACGAGGCGCTGGCCGGGTCGTCCCCGGCACGCACGAAGACGAGCCTGGGCGCGACCGGCATCTCGGCGACCTCGGCCCGGAGCTCGTCCATCAGCGAGGCCGCCACCTCGCGACCGTTCAGGATGCGGGCGCTCACGACGCTTCCGCCGTTCGTGGATGACGCTGGCGATACAGGCTGCCGAGCACCCCGTTGACGAACCGTCCCGAGTCCTCGCCGCCGAACCGCTTGGCCAGCCGGACCGCCATCTCGAGCGTCACGCGGGGCGGGATGTCGTCCTCGTACAGCATCTCCGTCACGGACAGACGCAACACGTTCAGATCGGTCTGCGACATCTGCGAGAAGCTCCATCCCTCGATCAGGTCCTCCAGCAGACCGTCGATCTCGCTTCGGTGGTCGCGGTAGGCGTGCACCAGCCGCTCCGCGAAGCGCAGAGCCTCGGCGTCCAGCACGTCGCCGTAGCCGTTCTCGCCCAGCCGGTCGTCGTCGCGCTCGCCGACGTCGCCCCGGACCTGCGCCCAGACGGTGTCCAGGTCGGCGCTTCCGCGGTCCGCCTGGAACAACGCGCGAAACGCCAGCTCGCGCGCGCGGCGTCTAGCCATCGTCGTCCTCCGACGCGCCCCCAGGCGCGTCCTCGGCGACGTCGATCCCGACGACCGACACGCGGACGGACCGGACCTTCAGGCCCGTCATCGAGCCGATCGATTCGCGCACCACGCGCCGGGCGCGCTCGGCGACCTTCGGAATCTCCAGGCCGTAGCGCACGGTGACGTTCAGGTCGATGTCCACGACGTCGCCGTCGCGCTCGATGCGAATCCCCTTCGCGCGGCGGCCGGTGAGGAACTCGCCGACGCGGGGCGGGGGCGCGAGGGGCCGGATGCCCTCGACCTGTTCCAGCGCCAGCTGCGCGATACCGAACAGAACGTCGTGGCCGAGCTCGGGTGGAGCTGTGTCGTTCACGTGGGTCTCCTCGTCCTCAGCTCATGCGGCGCGCCACGAAGTTCGTGTAGACGGCGCCACGGCGATAGAAGGCGTTGTCCAGGACCCGCAGGTGGAACGGGATCGTGGTCGTGATCCCTTCGATCACCGTCTCGCGCAACGCACGCTCCATCCGTGCGATCGCCTGCTCGCGGGTGGGGGCCCAGGCGACGATCTTGGCGATCAGGCTGTCGTAGTTCGGAGGCACGCGATAGCCCGCGTACACGTGCGAGTCGACGCGGATGCCGGGGCCACCCGGCCAGTGCACGTCGGTGACGGTGCCCGCCGCGGGCCTGAAGTCGCGATCGGGATCTTCGGCGTTGATCCGCACCTCGATCGCGTGTCCTTCGACGCGGACGTCGTCCTGGGCCAGCGACAAGCCTTGGCCGAACGCGACGCGGAACTGCTCCTGAACGAGGTCCACCCGGGTCACCATCTCGGTCACGGGGTGCTCGACCTGGATCCGCGTGTTCATCTCGCTGAAGAAGAAATCGCCGTTCTTGTCGACCAGGAACTCGGTCGTGCCCGCTCCGCGGTAGTGGATGTGCTTGGCGAGGCTCACCGCCGCGGTCGCGATGCGCTCCCGCAGCTCGGGATCGAGGATGCTGGGCGCCTCTTCGAGCACCTTCTGGTAGCGGCGCTGGATCGAGCAGTCGCGATCGAAGAAGTGGATCACCTCGCCCTCGCCGTCGCCGAACACCTGGATCTCGACGTGCTTCGGCTCCTCGAGGTACTTCTCGAGGTACATCTCGGGGTTGCCGAACGCGCTGCGAGCCTCCTCGCGCGCGTTGACGAACTGACGCTCCAGGTCGGCCGGGCTCTGCACGACGCGCATCCCGCGGCCGCCCCCGCCGGCGGACGCCTTGAGGATGACCGGATAGCCGACCTTCTCCGCGTACGCCTCGGCGCTCGTGACGTTCTCCAGCGCGCCCGAGCCGGGCGTCAGGGGCACGCCGGCCTCTGCGGCCAAGCGCCGTGCGCTGGCCTTGTCGCCGATGAGGCGGATCGTCTCGGGGCGAGGTCCGATGAAGACCAGGTTGTGCTCTTCGCACTTCTCGGCGAACTCGGCGTTCTCGGCCAGGAAGCCGTAGCCGGGGTGGATCGCCTCGCAGCCCGACACCAGCGCCGCGGACAGCAGGTTCCGGACGTTCAGGTACGAGCCGGGCGCCGAGGCCGGTCCGATGCAGACCGCCTCGTCCGCGAGCAGCACCGGCAGGCTGGACTCGTCCGCCTCGGAGTACGCCGCGACGGTGCGGATGCCCAGCTCGCGCGCGGCCCGCAGGATGCGGAGGGCGATCTCGCCGCGGTTCGCGATCAGGATCTTCTTGAACACCGGCTCAGTCCGGATCGATGCGGAACAGCACCTGGCCGTACTCGACCGGCTCTTCGTTGCGGACGAGGACCTCGGCCACGGTTCCGGCCGTCTCGGCCTCGATCTCGTTCATGAGCTTCATCGCCTCGATGATGCACAGCACGGCGCCGGCCTTCACGCGGTCGCCCACCTTGACGTAGGCGTCGGCGTCGGGCGCCGGCGAGTCGTAGAAGGTGCCGACGATCGGCGCGGTGACCTCGACGAGGTGGGAGGCGGGCGCGGGCGCCTCGTCCGCCGGCACGACGGTCGTCGCCACGGGGGCCGCGGCGGGCGCGGGCGCGGCCGCGGCCGGCTCGGGCGGCTGGACCGCGGGGGCCACGGGGGCGGGCATCACCTCGGCGGGCGGCTGCGCGCCTCGCTTGACGGTGATGCGGACGTCGCCGGTCTCGTACGTCAGCTCGTTCACGTCGGCGGCGGCGGCGGCGTCGAGGAGCTTCTTGACCTCTTTGACGTCCATCAGGCGCGCCCCAGGTACTCGCCGGTGCGCGTGTCGACCTTCACGACCGTCCCCTGGTCGATGAACAGCGGCACGGCGACGCTGGCGCCCGTCTCGAGCTTCGCGCGTTTCGTCCCGCCCGAGACGGTGTCGCCCTTGACCCCGGGATCGGTCTCGACGATCTTCAGCTCCAGGACGTTGGGCAGCGTGACCTTGAGCGGCTTGTCGCGATAGTAGTCGACGGTGACCTCGGTGTTCTCCTTCAGCCACTTCGCGGCGTCGCCGATCTGCTCGCGGCTGAGGATCGGCTGCTCGTACGTCTCGAGGTCCATGAAGGTGTAGTGGTCGCCGTCGGTGAAGAGGTACTGCATCGTCTTGTAGTCGATGAAGATGTCCTGCAGCTTCTCGGACGCGTTGAAGGTGCGTTCCACGATGCTGCCGGTCTCGAGGTTGCGGAACTTCGCGACGACCTTCGCGCCGCCACGACCGATCTTCTGGTGCTGGTAGTCCAGGCACTCCCAGAGGCCGCCGTCCATCTCCACCTTCGTGCCGTTGCGCAAGTCGGTCACGCTGATCATTGTCGTTTCCTCCACTGGGGCGGGGCACGCGCGGCGCCCACGGTTTCGGGGGATGTCGAGGGCAGTCTAGCACCTGGCGTGCGCGGCTCCCGGCCTCGGTCGCCGGCGCCGTCGTCGGTCTCGGCGCAGGGGTCTCGGCGCAGAGTTCCAGGCGCGGAAGGCTCTGTGCGCAACAGGCTCTGTGCGCAACAGGCTCTGTGTGCAACAGGCTCTGTGCGCAACAGGTTCTGAGCGAACCGATCGACGCTCAGACGAACAGGCGCGCCGCGTCGTCGGCCGCCGGGGCGTACAGGCGCTTGGCGTACCACTCGAGCACCGGTGCGGCGTCGATCGCGAACGCGTACCCCAACGTGCGCCAGAACCGCTGGGCCCGCGGGTTCTTGCCGTACACGCTGGCCAGGACACGGTCCACCCGCCCGGCGAGGCGGTCCTCGAGACGCCGGACCGCTTCGGAGCCGATGCCGCGACCTTGCAGGTCCTCACGCACCAGCAGCAGGTTCACCGTCGCGTCGTTCGGCTCGAGGTAGTCCAGCGTCACGTCGAGGTACCCCGCGACCCGTGGCTCGGCGGAAGCGTCGCGCACCACGATGAGCTCGGTGCTGCGCCTCGGGTCGGCGGCGGCGGTCTCGAGCTCGGTGCGGACCTCGCGGACCGTGGGGAGCGGGATCGAGAGCACGTCGAAGTAGCTCGGCGCGGCGCAGTAGACGTCGTGCACCAGCGCAGCGTCGTCCGGCCCGACCGGCCGGAAGGTCACCGATGGAGCCGTCAGCTGCACGACGGTCGCCGCCCGACGGCGTGGATCGTCCGTGAATGCGTCACTTGCGTCAGGATACCCCACGTCGGCTGGACGTCGCCCCGCCGTCGCGGCGCGTGCCGCGGACGGCACGGCCGACGACGCGGGAGGTGCGGGTAGGCCGTGTGGGTAGACTGCGCGAACGTGGACGTGTTCGCGACCAGACTGGCGCAGGGCGGTGCGGTGCTGGCGCCCATGGCGGGCTACACCGATGCGCCGTTCCGGCGACTGTGCCGGGAACGGGGCAGCGCCTGGGCGGTGACGGAGATGGTCAGCGCCCGTGCCCTGGCTCGCGGCGACCAGCGAACGCTCCTGATCGGAGCCCCCTACCCCGGCGAGCCGGATCTCGTGATCCAGCTGTTCGCCTCCGACCCGGGCGAGGCGGCGGTGGCCGCCCAGAAGCTCCAGGAGCGCTACGCCCCCGTGGCGTTCGACCTGAACATGGGCTGTCCCGTCCGAAAGGTGGTGCACAAGGGCTGCGGCGTGGAGCTGATGACGCGTCCCGAGCTGGCGCGCTCGATCGTCGCCGCCGTGCGGGACGCCGCCGGCTTGCCGGTGTCCACCAAGATGCGGCTGGGCAAGGACGAGGTCCGCCTGTCCGAAGCCGCGCACGCCGTCGTCGAGGGAGGGGCGTCGCTGGTCGCGGTTCACGGACGCACCGGCGCCCAGAAGTACGAGGGAACCGCCGACTGGGGGCCGATCGTGGACCTCGCCGCGCGCCTCCCCGTTCCCGTCGTCGGATCCGGCGACGTGACGGACGCCGCCACGTTCCAGGCCCGCCGCGCCCAGGGCGTCGGCGTGATGATCGCCCGCGGCGCGCTCGGTCGTCCTTGGATCTTCGCCGAGGTCCGGGGCGCGCCCACCCCCGCCTGGCCCGAGGCGGCCGCCACGATCGTGCGACACGCGCAGCTGCAAGCCGCCTGGTACGGCGAGGCCAGAGGCGTGCGCGCGCTCCGGGCCCACCTGGCGCGCTACGTGGCGCCGTACCGCGAGGGACGCGCGCTGCGCTCCGCCCTGGTGCGCGCCGAGACGGTCGACGACGTCGCGACGCAGCTGGCGTCGACGCTGCAGGGACCGGCGCGGGAGGCGTTTTCGGGTCGTGGTATCATGCGACCTTCGCCGGTCGGTGCCGGCGCAGGAGGACCTGTTGTCTGACGCTTTCGACACCCGACCGCAATCGCACGGCGCGGCCGCACGGATCGACGAGTCGCGGCAGCCCGAGGACGCGTTCGCGAAGGCAGAGGCGTTCACGCGGGCGGACGTGGCCGAGGCCGCCGGCGTTCACCCCTACTTCAAGGTGATCGAGGAGCAGCACGGCGGCACCGTCGTGGTCGACGGCCGCGAGATGGTCATCTCGGGCTCGAACGACTACCTGGGCCTGACCCAGGACCCGCGCCTGAAGCAGGCCGCGCGGGACGCCCTGAACGACTTCGGCACCAGCTGCACCGGCTCGCGGTTCCTGACCGGCACGCTGACGCTGCACCGCACGTTGGAGACGCGTCTGGCGGAGTTCCTGAACAAGGAGGCGGCGCTGACGTTCAGCGCCGGCTACCTCGGCTCGCTCGCCGTCCTCTCGGCCCTCGCCGGCCGTCACGACGTGCTCTACTTCGACCGCGAGAACCACGCCTGCCTGTACGACGGCGCCAGGCTCAGCTACGGCACGCTGCGCAAGTACGACCACGGCGACGTGGACGACCTGGCCCGCCTGCTCGAACGCGACGTGGGACGGCCCGGAGGCCGGATGATCGTCACCGACGGCGTGTTCTCGATGAGCGGCCACATCGCTCCGCTGCCGGAGCTCGTGCAGGTGGCGCGCCGCTACGGGGCCCGCCTGATCGTCGACGACGCCCACGCCACGGGGGTGCTGGGCGCCGGCGGTCGCGGCACCGCCGAGCGGTTCGGGCTCGAAGACGAGGTCGACCTGATCATCGGGACCTTCTCGAAGTCGTTCGGCTCGGTGGGCGGGTTCATGGCCGGGCCGTCGCGCGTCGTGAAGTACGTCAAGCACCATGCGCGCCCGTTCATCTTCACCGCCGCGTTGCCGGCGATGCAGATGGCCGCGGCCCTGAAGGCGCTCGAGATCATGGCGTCCGAGCCCGAGCACCGCGCGGCGTTGTGGCGGAACGTCCAGCAGCTCAGGGGCGGCCTGCACGAGCAGGGATTCGACACGATGGGGAGCCGCACGCCGATCGTGCCGGTCCTGATCGGCGGCGACGACGACACGATCCGCTTCTGGCGCGGCCTCTGGGACGCCGGCGTGTTCACCACGCCCGCCATTCCGCCGGGCGTGCCCAAGGGACAGTCGATCATCCGCACCAGCGTCAACGCGAACCATACGTCCGATCAGCTCGACCTGCTGCTGAGCGCGTTCGAGCGGGTCGGCCGGTCGCTGGGCGTCATCTGAGCCGGACCGGTCCGGCCCGCCCGGGCGGTCCCGCGTCGGCCGGGCGAGCCGGCGGCCCCAGGAGGCAGCGATGATCCGCGTACGAGCGACCGACTCCCGCCGCGACGTGGCGCGCTTCGTGGACCTGCCGGTCCGTCTGCACCGGGGGCGTCCCGGCTTCGTGGCGCCGCTGCGGATCGCCGAGCTCGAGACGCTCGACCCGCGCCGCAACCCGTTCTTCGAGCACGCCCGGGTCGAGACGCTTCTGGCCGAGCGCGACGGCCGCGTGGTGGGACGCGTCGCGGTGATCGACGACGATCGCCACGCGGCGTTCCATCCGGACGACGACCTCGCGTTCTTCGGATTCTTCGAGGCCTCGGACGCCGACGTCGCGAAGGCGCTTCTCGACGCCGTCGACGAGCGTGCGGCCGCGCTCGGCCGCAGCGCCGTGCGCGGCCCGGTGAACCCGTCGATGAACGACAGCTCGGGCGTGCAGATCGACGCGTTCGACGAGCCGCCGTTCGTGATGATGCCGTGGAGCCCGCCCGAGTATCCGGGCTGGATCGAAGCGCACGGGTACGCGAAGGTCAAGGACCTCCACGCCTGGCTGGCGGACGAGGAGAAAGGCATCCCCGAGCGGTTCGGGCGTCTGGCCCGGCGTGCGCGCGAACGCACCGGCGCGGTCGTGCGCGAGGTCCGAATGAACGCCTGGAAGGACGAGCTGAGCACGATCCAGCGGATCTACACCGAGGCGTGGGAGCGCAACTGGGGTCAGGTGCCGTACACCGACGCCGAGTTCGCCCACCTCGCCGAGACCCTGAAGCTGATCGTCGACCCGCGCATCGCGCTGTTCCTGGAGCTCGACGGCGAGGTCGTCGGCGTCGCGCTGGGCCTGCCCGACCTGAACCAGGTGCTGGCGCGGTTCGACGGTCGGATCGTGCCGTTCGGCATCGTGCCGCTGCTGCGGCGCAAGGCGATCGTCGATCAGATCCGTCTGGCGATCCTCGGCGTCCTGCCCCCGTACCGGAACCGGGGCCTGGAGCTGATCCTTATCGACGAGGTGTGGAACCGCGGGGTGGCGGCCGGCTACCATCGCGCCGAGCTGTCGTGGATCCTCGAGGACAACGAGCCGATCGCGAAAGGCTTGCGGGCGCTGGGCGGCGAGATCTACAAGACGTACCGGCTGTACCAGAAGGCCGTGTGAGGTGACGCCCCCGCAGCACGAGGCGGGCTGGCGCCTGCCGGCGTTCCTGACCGTGGCGACCGCGGCGCAGCTGGCGTTCTGGACCTTGGCGACGCCCGGTCCGGTCGTGCTGGCCGGCGCGGAGCGCGGCCCGGGCGCCGCGGCGACGTGGATCGCCTGGTCGGTCGCGACGCTCCTGACGGCGGCGCTGCTGGCCGCGCCGCTGCTGGGACGTTCCGCGTCGAGCCTCGGCCTGGGGTGGGGACGGTCGGGTCGCGGCCTGGCGTGGGCGGCCGCATGCGCTCTGGTGGCGATCCCGGCGCTCTGGTGGATGGCCGACGATCCCGTCTTGACGGCGACGTATCCGTGGGTCGGCGTCGACTGGCTGACAGGCAGCCCGGGTCGCTTCACGCTCTGGGCCGCCGGCTACGCCGCGTACTACCTCGCGTTCGAGGCGTTCTACCGAGGCGCGGTCCTGCACGCGCTGGCCGGTCGCCTCGGCCCCCGCTCGGCCAACGTCGTCCAAGCGATGCTCGCGACCGTGATCCACGTCGGCAAGCCGCTCTCGGAGACGGTCGCCGCGTTCCCGGCGAGCCTGGTGTTCGGTTGGATGACGTTGCGCTTCAGCTCGATCTGGCCCGCCGTAGCGCTGCACCTCGCGATCGGCCTGACGCTGGACGCCGCCGTCGTGCTCCGGAGCGCCCCGTGAGGCTGGCGGTCACCGGCGCGCACGGGTTCCTGGGCTCGCACGTGGTGGACGCCGCGAGGAGCGCCGGCGCGGACGTCGTCGCGATGATCTCGCCGTGGGGTCGGCCCGACCGGCTGGCGGCCCACGCGCACGATCCGGCGGTCCGGCTGGTGCGCGCCGACGTCACCGATCCCGCGTCGCTGAGCGGCCTGTTCGACGGCGTCGACGCCGTCGTGCACGCCGCCGCCCGGGTCGCGGACCACGGACCGTGGCGCGCCTTCCACCGCGTGAACGTCGAAGGCACCGCGAACGTCGTCCGGGCCGCCGCCCGCGGCGGCGCCGGCCGGGTCGTGCTGGTCTCGAGCGTCGCCGTCTGGCGCTACCGCGGCATCCTCGGCGACGATCCGCGCCGGAGGCCGCGCGACCAGCACGTGCTTCCCTACGGCCGCTCGAAGCTGCTGGCCGAGGACGTCGTCCGCGCCGAGGCGCCCGAGCCGGTGGTCGTGAGGCCCGCGCTGTGGCCGTACGGGACGCGGGACCCGAACCTCGCCCGGGTGGCCGGCGCGCTTCGCCGTGGGCTGCTTCCGCTGGTGGACGGTGGCGGCGCGCGGCTGCAGACGGTCGACGCGACCCTGCTGGCGCGGACGCTGGTCGCCTGCGCCGGCGACCCGGTCGCGGTCGGCCGCGCCTACCTGGTGGCCGACGCGGGCACGCCGACCTGGCGCGAGCTGTTCGGCGAGATCGCCGGTCTGCTGGGCGTGCCCGCCCCTCGGCTGTCGCTCCCCGGCGACGTCCTCGAGGCGGCGGCCCCGGCCGTCGAGGCCGCCTGGGCCTCGCTCGGGCTGCGAGGCGAGCCTCCCCTGACCCGCTACCGCGCCGGGCTGATGCGCAGCGACGTCGTGCTGGACGCCTCCGCCGTGACGGCCGAGCTGGGCGTCCGCCCGACGCGGACGCGCCACGCCGCCCTCGCGGCCGCGCTGGCCGACGTGGCG
>CAZHCI010000001.1:14994-73688 GCA_964530905.1 uncultured bacterium | reverse complement strand
GAAGCGCATCAAGGCCAAGCTCGAGGCGAAGGAGAAGCAGAGCGCGCCGGCCTGATCTCGCCGCGACGCCGCTCCTGACGAGACCTCGGCCCCGCGTCCTGCGGGGCCGAGGTCGTGTCGTGCCGCGTGGGCAGCCTGCCCCACGGTAGGCTACGGCTCATGAGAGCGCCTGGGCTGCTCCAGCGGGACGCGCACGCCGGCCGGGCCGGTGTCGAAGCCGGCGTCGTCGAGGTCGGCGTCCGGATGGGCGTCCGGATGGGCGTCGTGCGGGGCGTGCGACTCGGCGTCGGGCGCGTCGCGAGCAAGGCCGGACGTGCGGCGCTGGTGCTCGTGCTCGCGCTGCTGGCCGCCTCCTGCGCGCCCACGGCCGGCGACGCCGGCGGCGCCGCGGGCCCGCTGCGCCCGTTCGACGTCGAGCCGTTGCCGCGCGACGAGCGCTGGGTGATCGCCGTGCCGGACTTCACGGTCCGCGCCGGTGGCGTGCGCGTCGGCGGCGTGGACCCCAGCGCCGTCGAGGGGGCGGAGGGCTTCGAGAGGGAGCTCGGTCGCGGGGTGAGCGACGTGTTCGCGACCGAGGCGTTCCGAAGCGGTCGGTTCGTCGTGACGGAGCGCGAGCAGCTCGCGACCATCGTTCGTGAACAGGATCTCGGTCGCTCCGGACGCGTCGATCCCGCCAGCGCCGCGGAGGCGGGTCGGATCCTCGGGGCGCAGGTGCTGGCGTTGGGCAGCGTGACCGAGTTCGGCGTCGAGCAGAGCGGTGGGGGCGGCGCGTTGTTCGGGGTTCTCGGGGGCCGCGCCGAGACGGTCACCGCGCGCGTCACCGTCGACGTGCGGATGGTGGACGCCGTCACCGCCGAGATCGTCGCCATCGGGGTCGGCACCGCGGACGCGTCGCAGACCGACGTGCGGATCGATCTGTTGAACATCGTGCGAGGGCTGGGCGCGGGGCGGTCGGGCACCACCATCGTCGACGTCGCCGTTCGCAACGCGATCCGAGCCGCGATCGACGAGGCGGCACGAACGCTGCCGCCTCCGCCTTGAGCCCGCGGGCGACGCCTGGCGAGGGGCTCGGGCGGACGGCGGCGTAGCCGTCCGGATCGGGGGTGAGGCGACCGTCGATCGGTGTCCGTGCGTGCCCATTCTATTGAGCGCTTTGCTCATTTGGGTATGAACATGCAAATGTGCGGGGGTTTACAGATGGAGGGACGTTTATGTACGATGCCGTGGGGCATGGACGTTTTCGATGACGCGTCCCTCGGTGATCGCCCATCGTTCATCATGCAAAGGAGTTCGTATATGCACAGAATCCTGACCATCGCCGCCGCGCTGTCGGTCCTCTTCGGACTGGCGCAGGCGCAGACCAGTCTGCTCGACGAAGTGCAGGTCCGCGGCAATCTCGTGTGCGGCGTCAACAACCAGGTTCCCGGCTTCGGCTCGGTCGACGCCGAGGGCGAGTACAGCGGCTTCGACGTCGACTTCTGCCGCGCCATCGCCGCCGCCGTCCTCGGGGACGCCGACGCGGTCGACTTCCGCGCCCTCTCGGCCCAGGAGCGCTTCACGGCCGTCCAGACCGGCGAGGTCGACGTCCTGATCCGCAACACCACTTGGACGTCCAGTCGCGACACCGCCGTCGGCCTCAACTTCGCGCCGACGACCTTCTACGACGGTCAAGGTTTCATGGTCAAGCGCGCCGACGGCATCGAGGACCTCGAGGACCTCGAGGGCCGCAGCATCTGCGTCCAGTCGGGAACGACGACCGAGCTGAACCTGACGGACGTCATGGCCGCGCTCGACATCGACTACACGCCCGTCGTGCTCGAGACCGCCGACCAGGCGATCGCCGCCTACGACGCCGGCCAGTGCGAGTCGTACACCACGGACGTCTCCGGTCTGGTGAGCCGCCTCCCCACGACGCAGGACCCCGAGGGCAGCGTCATCCTGCCGCAGACGATCTCCAAGGAGCCGCTCGGTCCCTCGGTCCTGCACGGCGACGACGTCTGGTTCGACGCCGTCAAGTGGATCGTGTTCAGCACCTTCGCGGCCGAGGAGTACGGCATCACCTCCGAGAACGTGCGTGAGGTCGCCGAGACGACGAACAACCCGGCCGTGCAGCGGCTCCTGGGCGTCGAGCCGGAAGCCGTCGAGCAGATCGGCCTCGACGCCGACGCCATGCTCCGCATGATCGAACAGGTGGGCAACTACGAGGAGATCTACAACCGCAACCTCGGTCCCGACACCCAGTTCGACATCCCCCGCGGCCTGAACTCGCAGTACACGGACGGCGGTCTGCTGTTCAGCATGCCCCTCCGCTGAGATCGATGGTGCCGGTCGTCGCTTCGGCGACCGGCACCCCGTCGCGAGGCGTCGCCGTCGGGCGGCGCCCCGGGCCCCTCCCCGGCGAACGGCGTTCGCGGCGAGCGTCGAGCGCAGCACCCCTCATCTTGTGAGCATCCCCTATCTCATCCCGCACGGGTCCGAATCCGGACCGACGGCGTCCGAGCCCGGACGCCGGCCGAGGCCGCGAGAGGTCGTACGTGTCTCGGCCTGAGGCGCCCACCCGAATCCCCTTCTGGCGGAACGTCAAGACGATCGGCCTGCTCGCGCAGATCGTGTTCGCGGCCGTCGTGATCGCCGGCTTCGTCGTGCTCTGGACCAACGTCACGACGGCGCTCTCGCGCTCGAACCTTCCGGCCGATTTCGGGTTCCTCGACGCGCGCGCGGGCATTCCGATCGCGGAGCGGCCGATCCCGTACACGCCCCAGGATCCGTACTGGCGGGCGCTGCTCATCGGCGTGCTCAACACGCTCAAGGTGTCGCTCGTCGGGGTCGCCTTCGCGAGCGTGCTGGGCGTGGCGGTCGGCGTGGGCCGGTTGAGCGGCAACTGGCTTCTGAGGCAGATCTCGACCTGGTACGTGGAGGTCCTTCGGAACACGCCGCTCGCCGTTCAGATCATCTTCTGGTTCACGGCGGCGCTGGCCACGCTGCCGCCCACCATCTCGGCGCCGCTCCGCCTGCCCGGCGGGCTGTACCTGTCCAACCGCGGACTCGCGTTCCCGTTCCCCTACCCAGGATTCGGGTTCCAGTTCTGGTGGCCCTGGCTGGTCGTGGCGCTCGCCCTGTTCGTGCTGCTGCTGAACTGGCGTCGCCGACAGATCGCGCGGTCGGAGACCCCCGGACGGGCGTGGCCGACAGCGCTCCTCGCGGCGCTGGTCGTCGCCGTCGTCGGCTACTTCGTGGCGTCGTCGTTCGCCGCGCCGCCCGAGAACCTGGCGGTCGAGGTGACCCTCGACCGGGGTCGCGGCGTCACCTTCCGCGACGTGGACGGCGACGGGGTGCAGGAACGGGGCGAGCGCAACGTCGGCCACGTGCCGCTGACCGTCCGCATCGAGGAGGGCCTGCTCGAGGCCCGCAGCCGCAACCTCGTCGAGCAGCGACGCGTCAAGCCCAGCACGCTGCGCTACCCGGTGATGGAGCCGGGCGAGTTCGAGGAGGCCGAGCTGGTGTTCGTGCACGAGGAGGATGCGGAGCGCTTCGACGTGCACTGGCTGCGCGAGCCCAACAGCGCCATCCTCTACGTCGACCGCAACGGCGACGGCGCCTGGCAACGAGGCGAGGAGCTGGGCGAGGACGGCAGCGGCTTCACGAACGTCGAGACGGAGCTCATCGTGCGCGGCTTCGAGCGGAACCTCGTGTCCGGCCGCGACGGCGAGTTCCGCGTTCCCGGCTTCGATCCGCTCGGCGCTTCCGAGGCGTTGGACGACGAAGGCGAGCAGGAGAGGGGAGGCTTCGGCGTCGGCGGTCTGTTCGGCTCACCGATCGGCGACGACGCCGACGAGGACGCCGCGACGCTCGACGCCACGGTGACCGTCCGCGAGTCCGGTGCCCTGATCTGGAGCACGCCCACGATCCCGGTGTCCAACTACGAGGGCGGCTTCCGCTTCACCACCAGCTATCTGGCGCTTCTCCTGGCCTTGGTGGTCTACACCTCGAGCTTCATCGCGGAGATCGTGCGCGGGGGCATTCAAGCCGTTCCGAAGGGCCAGACCGAGGCCGCCGGGGCCCTCGGGCTGTCGGGCGCGCAGACCTTCAACCTGGTCGTGTTCCCCCAGGCCGTCCGGATCATCCTGCCCCCGATGATCAGTCAGTACCTGAACCTGACGAAGAACTCCTCGCTGGGGCCCCTCGCCGCCTACGGGGAGCTGTTCGCGGTGAGCACGATCGTCGCGAACCAGACCGGAGCGAGCGTGCCGGTGACGCTGCTGATCATCGGCTCGTACCTGACGATCAGCTTCATCTTCGCCTTCATTCTGAACATCGTGAACGCGCGGCTCGCGATCGTGGAGCGCTGACATGGAGATGATTCCGGCCCGCCTGCCCCCGGCCCGTGAGCGAGGCGCCAGCGCCTGGCTGCGTCGCAACCTGTTCCACGGCCCGGTCAACTCGATCGTCAGTCTCGTCGTGGGCGCGCTGTTGCTGTACGCCCTCTTCGGCCTCGTTCGTTGGATCGTGCTGGGCGGCGCGGCCTGGACGCCCGTGTGGGAGAACCTCAAGCTCCTCGCCGTCTACCGCTACCCGAGCGACCTGCTGTGGCGGCCGATCCTCGCGGCGGGCGTGGTCCTGGGACTCTTCGGACTGTCGGCGGGGCTCGGACGACGTGCCGGCAAGGGACAGATCGCGGGCGGCGTGTTCTGGTGGTTCGCGGGCCTCGGGTTCGCGATCACGCTCGTGTCGTTGGCGTTCTGGCCCTCGGTCCGGGCGTGGTGGTCGCTGACCAGCCTCATCGCGGTCGGCGGATACCTGGCGGGGCTGCGCCTGCCCGGCCTGGTCCGGGCCCAAGCATGGCTGTGGGCGACCGGCCTGCCCGTCGTCGTGATCCTTCTCTACGGCCTCGGCGGGAACGGGCCGATGGAGGTCGTGAGCACCGTCGAATGGGGCGGGTTCCTCCTCACCCTGATCCTCGCCGGCGTGGGGATCGCGGTGTCGTTCCCGCTGGGCATCGCGCTCGCCCTCGGGCGCCGGAGCGACCTGCCCGCCATCAAGTGGTTCTGCATCGGCGTGATCGAGCTCGTCCGCGGGGCGCCGCTGATCACCTGGCTGTTCATCGCGTCGCTCATGGTGCCGCTGCTCTTGAACGTGAGCCCCGACAGCATCCCGGCCATCGGCCGCGCGCTGGTGGCGATCACGCTGTTCTCGTCCGCCTACATGGCCGAGAACGTGCGCGGCGGTCTGCAGTCCGTTCCGAAGGGGCAGGAGGAGGCCGCGCGCGCGCTGGGCTTGACGGGCTGGGCGACGATGCGAACGATCGTGCTGCCCCAGGCGCTCCGCGCCGTGATCCCCGCCATCGTGGGGCAGTCCATCGGGTTGTTCAAGGACACGTCGCTCGTCTTCATCGTCGGCTTGTTCGACTTCTTCGAGATCGGCCGGCGCGTCATCCCCAGTCAGCCCGACTCGCTGCAGTACGCCGGCGGCGTACTCCTCGAGATCTCGCTGTTCATGGCCGTCGTATACTGGTTCTTCTGCTACCGTATGTCCGTCGCGAGCAGGCAACTCGAAACGCATCTCGGGGTCGGAGAACGCTGACCCGCACCAGGGCGGTCCCGCCCGAGGAGGTAGGTACCCGTGACGCAGACTGCTCAGATCCCTCGGGCGGAAGCCCACGCCCCCGAAGATGGCGAGAGGATCATCGAGATCGACGGCCTGAACAAGTGGTTCGGCGACTTCCACGTGCTCAAGGACATCGACATGTCCGTCAACCGAGGCGAGGTCGTCGTGGTGATCGGGCCGTCCGGCTCGGGCAAGTCCACCCTGATCCGCTGCATCAACCGCCTCGAGGAGCACCAGGAGGGCGCGATCATCGTGGACGGCACGAGGCTCACCGACGACGTCCGCAACATCGATCTGATCCGCCGCGAGACCGGGATGGTGTTCCAGCAGTTCAACCTGTTCCCGCACCTGACGGTGATGGAGAACATCACCCTGGCGCCGATCCGGGTGCGCAAGTGGAAGAAATCGAAGGCCGAGGAGCGCGCGATGTACTTCCTCGAGAAGGTCGGCATTCCCGAGCAGGCGCAGAAGTACCCCGGCCAGCTGTCGGGAGGCCAGCAGCAGCGCGTCGCCATCGCCCGGGCGCTGACGATGGAGCCGAAGGTGATGCTGTTCGACGAGCCGACCAGCGCGCTCGACCCCGAGGTGATCGGCGAGGTGCTCGAGGTGATGGTGAACCTCGCCAAGGAGGGGATGACGATGGTGGTCGTCACGCACGAGATGGGCTTCGCTCGCGAGGTCGGCGACCGGGTGATCTTCATGGACGCGGGACAGATCGTCGAGGTCGGCAGCCCCGAGCACTTCTTCCAGAACCCCACCGAGGAGCGCACCCGCGGCTTCCTCTCCAAGATCCTCTGAGGCGCGATGTCTCACAGCCCTCGCGCCCGCCCCGGGCCTATGCTGGGGCGGAACGACGCTTCCTAGGAGGACGACCATGGACAGCCAAACACGCGGCGTACGGATGGCCGACCTGCTCGGGCGGATGGTCGCGCGGGGCGCGTCGGACGTCCACCTGCAAGCGGGCGCGCCGCCCCACGTCCGCGTGGACGGCGAGCTCCACCCGTGGGAGGACAGCCCCGCGCTGACGCCCGCGCAGACCGAGCAGATCGCCCTGGCGATGATGACCGACGAGCAGCGCACGGCGTTCCGGCACCGGCACGAGCTGGACTTCGCGTTCACGATTCCCCAGGTGGCCCGCTTCCGCTGCAACGCGTTCCGCCAACGCGGCTCGGTGGGCGTGGTGATGCGCGTGATCGGCGATGCGATTCCCGGCTTCGAGGCGCTCGGGCTTCCTTCCGAGGTCGTCACCCGTTGGGCCGAGCAGCCGCGCGGCCTGGTGCTGGTCACCGGGCCGACCGGCTCGGGCAAGACCACCAGCCTGGCCGCGATGGTGGACCACATCAATCGGCGCTACTCGCGTCACGTGATCACGATCGAGGATCCGATCGAGATCCTCCACAGCAACCAGAAGAGCCTGGTCGTCCAACGCGAGGTGGGCCTCGACACCGCCGACTTCATCGACGCCCTGAAGTACGCGATGCGCCAGGATCCCGACGTGATCATGATCGGCGAGATGCGGGACAAGGCCACCGTCGAGGCCGCCATCACCGCCGCCCAGACCGGGCACCTGGTGCTGTCGACCCTTCACACGCTCGACGCCGTCCGCACGATCAACCGCATCATCGACTTCTTCCCGCCGCACGAGCGGAACCAGATCCGGGCGATGATGGCCGAGTCGCTGCTGGGCATCCTGAGCCAGAGGCTGCTGGCGCGGGCCGACGGGCCGGGGCGGGTGCTGTCGTCGGAGGTGCTGGTCAACACGCCGCTGATCCGCGACTACATTCGCGATCCCGACAAGACGTCGCTGATCAAGGAGGCGCTGATGGAAGGCAACCTCCGCGGCATGCGGACGTTCGATCAGAACCTCGTCGAGCTCTACCTCGACGGCCGGGTGACGTTGGCCGACGCGACCTACATGGCGACCAGCCCGCACGAGCTGCGGCTGATGATCACGCAGCGCGTCGGGGCGCGCGAGGCGCCCGACGAGCGCGAGTTCGAACGGCTGCTGAACCAGCGAGGCCCGCTGGGCTAGGCCGGGCACGGCGAAGCGCGGAGCGCGACGCGGCCGTCGACCGGACCGCCGTCGCGCCTCAGCTCCAGGAGGGCACGCCCGGCGTCCACGGCTTGGCGCGCAGCACCGCGCCGCGAAGGTCGTACGCGTCCGCGCCATCGATCCGAACCACCACGCGGTCGCCGATCTTCGCGGTGCCGTCGCCGACCGCGGTGACGACGCCGTCGACGTCGGGGGCGTCGTACACGCTCCGCCCCACGATCTCTCCCGGAAGCTCGCCGTAGGCGTCGATGATCACGTCCAGCTCACGGCCGACCTTGGCCGCCTGGAGCGACGCCGAGACCTCCTGCTGCGCCGCCATCACCCGGTCGCGGCGCTCGCGGCGGAGCTCGGCGGGCACGGCGCCGGGAAGCTCGTTCGCCGCGGCGCCGCCGACCTCGCTGTACGCGAACACGCCGACGCGGTCGAGGCGGGCCTCCCGCAGGAAGTCGATCAGCAGCTCGACGTCGTCCTCGGTCTCGCCGGGGAAGCCGGCGATGAACGTCGAGCGGATCGCCAGGTCGGGACGGACCGAGCGCCACGCCTCGATCGTGCCCAAGTGGCTCTCGGCGCCCCCCGGCCGGCGCATCGCGCGGAGCACGCGCGGGCTGGCGTGCTGCAGCGGCACGTCGAGGTAGGGGAGCAGCGCTCCTTCGGCCATCAGCGGGATGAGCTCGCGGACGTGGGGATAGGGATAGACGTAGTGCAACCGCAGCCACACGTCCAGCTTCGCCAGCTCGCGGACCAGCGGCCCCAGACGGGCGGGCACGTCGCGGTCCGCGAACCGGCTCTCGCGGTGCCGGAGGTCGGTTCCGTAGGCGCTGGTGTCCTGCGCGATCACGACCAGCTCGCGCGTGCCGGTGGCGACCAGCCGGGTCGCCTCGCTCAGCACGTCGGCCGCGTCGCGGCTGCGCTGCAGGCCGCGCATCTGCGGGATGATGCAGAACGCGCAGGTGTGGTCGCACCCCTCGGCGATCTTCAGGTAGCTGTAGTGGCGCGGCGTCAGCTTGACGCCCCGGGGTGGCGGGGCCAACCGCACGAACGGATGGTCGTCGGGCGGCAGCAGCTCGCCCACCGCGCGCATCACGCCGTCGACGTCGCCTTCTCCCGTCACGGCGGACACCTGCGGGTGGCGGGCGCGGATCGTGTCGGGCTTCTCGCCCAGGCAGCCGGTGACGACCACCCGTCCCGTCCGGTCGAGCGCCTCGCCGATGGCGCCCAGCGACTCCTCGACGGCGGGCGTGATGAAGCCGCAGGTGTTCACCACGACCACGTCGGCGTCCTCGTAGCTGGGCACCAGCTCGTAGCCGGCGGTGCGAAGCTCCGTCAGGATGCGCTCGCTATCGACGAGGGCCTTGGGGCAGCCCAGACTGACGAATCCGATCTTTCCGCTCACGAGCTCGGAGCATACCGTGGCCCCCGCGCGTGGCCGGTCGCCTCGGCGAGGCGCCTGAGCGTCGGCCTGAGGCGTCCGGCGAGGTGGAACGAGCCGGTCACGATCAGCGTGCCTCCCGGCGGCAGGGCGGCCAGGGCCGTTTCGAGCGCGCCTACGGCGTCGGCCACGAAGGCGGGATCGTCGTGCCAGGGACGCTCGTCGGGCGCCGCGGCGGTGAGGGTGAGGCGCGGCGCGCCCGCGAACACCGACCGGATCCGCGCGACGTCCTTGCGGCTCGCGACGCCCAACAGCACGTGCGCTCCCGAGGGAGCCTCGGCCGCCAGCGCGGCCGCGGCCGCCGGGTTGTGCGCTCCGTCGAGGAGCACGCTGCGGCCGTGGTCCAGGCCGAACCGCTCGCGACGCGCGGGAAGCGCCGGCGGGTCGGCCGCGGCCAGCAGCGCGCGGCGTTCGGCGTCCGGCTCGAGCTCCAACGACCGGAGCGTGGCGAGCGCCAGCCGCCCGGCGGCCTCGCCGGTCGCCGTCGTCGGCGCCGAAGCGCTCGCCGGCCAGTCGAACACCGAGCCGCCGTCGTCCGAGGCGTGGAGGGGAGAGCGCAGCCGCCGCGCGGTCGCACGCACGATGTCCAGCGCGGTGCCCGTCGCGCCGGTGACGATCGGGACGCCCGGTCGGATCGCCGCCGCCTTGTCGCGCGCCACGGCGGCGAGGTCGGGGCCGATCTGGTCGAGGTGATCCTCGTCCACGTTCGTGAGCACCGTCGCACGCACGTTCGAGATCGCCAGCGTCGCGTCGCGTGCCGCGCCTACGCCGGCCTCGAGCACGGCCCAGTCCGCCCCTCGCCGATGCGCCACGTCCAGCGCCATCGCCGTCGCGAGCTCGAAGAACGCTGCGGCAGGGGCCGGCTCGTTCCGCCACGCCCGCTCCAGGAACGTAAGCAGCTCCGCGTCCCGCAGCGGCTCGCCCGCGACGTCGATCCGCTCGTGGAAGCGCTCGACGTGCGGCGAGAGGAAGCGCAAGGGGCTCCGGCCGGCCGCACGCAGCCCAGCGGCGATCCGAGCCGCCACCGAGCCTTTGCCGTTCGTTCCGACGACGTGCACGACGTGGTCGGGATCCGGAATCGCCAGGCGGTCCAGGAGCGTGCGTGTCCGAGCGGGATCGCGCGGGGCGCCTCCCCGGCTGCAGGCGTAGAGCCGAGCGAGCGCCGCCTGGACCTCCTCGGAAGGCGGACGATCGGCCCGTTCACGGGGACGAGGGTCGGTCCTCACTCGTTCTTGCGGGACCTGGAGCGACCGCCGCGGCCCCGGCGCCGCCGGCGACGCTTGCTTCGCTTCTTCGCGCCGCCCCGGCCCTCCTCGGCGTCCCAGCCGGGCAGCTCGGTGCCTTGGGCGATCTTGACGAGCACCGCGTCGACCAGCCCGTCCGGCGTTCGCTGCGTGAGCTTCAGAATCGCGTGGGGCGGCTCGGCGTCGATCCAGATCCAGCTCCCTCCCGGGTGGAGCTGGTACGCCCGAGCCCGCTTCGGCCCCAGCTCCGTCGCGAGCTCGACCAGACCCAGCGAACGCGCCTCGACCACCTTGCCGAGCATCGGAATCCGGATGCGCTGCGCGCCCGCGTCGGCGCGGCGGAGCTCGCGCAGCATCGAGAGCGGATCGCGGAACGACGCCAGGTAGGGGGTCTCCGCCAGCTCGTCGCCACGTCGCAAGCGGACCAGGCCGTCCGCCTCGTCGAACTCGATCCGCATGCGGCGTTCGCCGCTGCGGTCGACGGTCGTCTCGCGGAACTCGCGACTCGTCATGAGGTCCGCGTCGCAACGGCTCAGCTGCAGCACCCGCGCCGGACCGAGCGGCCCCTCGAACGTCGCTTCGCCCTCGAGCCGGACGCTCTCGGGGGGGCCGCCCTTGGAGCGGGCGTCGCGACCCTCGCCCTCGCTTCGCAGCACGTGCCGGCCCGCCGGCACGCCGCGGACTTCCAGTCGGTAGTCGAGGACCTCGACGGACACGCGGGAAGCGTAGCACGACGGCGTTCTCGCGACGTTCCGTCCGACGCCGTGGTCGGCGGCGCCGTGCTCTACGCTGGGCGCATGGCGACGCTCGAGCCGACCGCCTGCGCACGACGTGGCACGCGGCTACGCGGAGCCGGCATGCTCCTGGCGCTGACGCTGCTCGCCGGCTGCCTGCCGCTGCCCGACGTGCGTCCGACGACCCTGCCCCTGGACGTGCCGTGGCGGCTGGCGCCGGCCGAGGTGCCGTCGTGGGCCGTCCGCGTCCCCGGCGCGGACGTGCCGTCGACGCCTGCGCGCTACGACGCGCAGACCACGCTCCGCTGGGGGCTCGACGAGCCGGTCGAGACGATCGTGATCGCCGTGCCGGGCCTGTTCGGAGGCGCCGCCCAGTTCGGACCGCTGGCGCGGCGCATGGTCGCCGGGGTGCCGGGGCTCCAGGTATGGGCGGTCGATCGGCGCGCCAACGCGCTCGAGGACCACGCTCCTGCCCGCCAGGCGTGGGCGAGCGGCGACGTCGAGCTCCTCCAGCGCGCGTACCTGGGGACGGCGGACGCCGCGCCGACGTATCGGGTCCCCGACCCCGAGCAGTTCGCCTTCGTCGCCGACTGGGGCTTGGCGACCCACCTCTCCGACCTCGACGTGGTCGTGCGCGAGGCGCGCGCCGCCGCGCCCCGCGTCGTGTTGATGGGGCACTCGCTGGGCGCCAGTCAGGTCGCGCTGTACTCGGCCTGGAACGGGCCCGACGGCGCGGGGCGCGAGGCGATCGACGGACTGGTGCTCATCGACGGGGCTCCGGGACGGACGGGAGCGTTCGGCTATTCGCGCGGGTTCCGCCTCTTCGGCGTTCCGGTGGTGCTGCCGACCCGGGAGGCGGTCGAGGAGGGCAGGGCGCCGCCGTGGACGACGCTGGGCGACGGGGGAGCGACCTTCGCCCGGCGACTCGCCTCGGCGATGCTGGCCGACATGGCGCCAGGCGCCCCGGCTCCGGACGTCGCTACGCGGGTGCCGATGACGAATCGGGCGTTCGCCGGCATCGTCCACGACGACCAGTACAGCGCGTTCCGCGTGCACTCCGCCTCGCTGGGCGAGGTGGTGAACGCCGAGCTGGACGGCAGCGTGTTCGCCGTCCTGGTCGGCGGGCTGTGGGCCGCCCGGAGCGCCAGCGTCGTCGGCGTGGCCGAGGGCGCCGAGCGCGTCGACTGGGGGCCGGGCGACCCGCGCTACGAGCGTTCCGACTACGCGGAGTACATGGGGACCTGGACCGACCCGCACGCCGACGCGGGGGAATGGTACGTGCCGACGGCGCTGCTGCTGGACCTCGCGGCGCTGTCGCCCGACCTCGCCGACGTCGGCGACTTCGTCCCGATGCGCGAGGTCACGACGCCGACCCTCGCGGTCGGCAGCGACCGGGGGCTGCTGCGCGACGTCGATGCGTTCGGCGGCTACGCCGAGCAGCGTCTCGGCGCGCCGCTGGCCGTGACCATCCTGTCCGGCCTGACGCACGTCGATCTGCTCACCGCGGACGAGAATCCGCTGGTGCCGCTCCTGGCTCGCTGGGTGACGCTGCTGCCGTAGCGAGCGGGCGCCGATCGCGGCTACCGCTGCGACGCCGCCCCTTCGAGGTGCGGCCGCACGACCTGCAGCGCCTCGCCGATCGCCTCGCGGATCCGCTCGATCCGCTCGGGGCGCGGCCGGGCGTCCGAATCCTCGAACAGGCCGCGGTGGATCTCGATCGACACGGTCGGCACGTCGCTCCCGTCGCCCGACGCGCCGTAGCGCCGCTGGATCTCGCCGTGCGCGAACGGATCGTTGATCCGTACCCCGCGCGGCTCGCCGTCGCGGCCCAGCGGCAGGCGCGCCGCGAGCGCCGCCTCGAGCGCCGCGGCGAGGGCGCGGGCCGCGGCTCCGGGCAGGCTGACCGGCCCGTCCACCGGCTCGCCGTCCGGACCCCCGCCGGTGATGAGCGACGCGGCCGGTCGGGGCCGGCCCGCGTCGGGACCGAGCGCCGGACCGTCGGCCGCCATGCTGTGGCCGTCCACGATGGCGAGGGGCCGCTCGCGCTCGACCTCGCGTCGCACCTGGGCGTGGAACGGGTCGTAGTAGCGACGCAGCCGCGCCTCGATCCGGTCCGCGTCCGGCTCGCCGCCGGGCGGGTAGAGCGGCCGCCGCGCGAAGTCGGTGCTCTTCGCGACGCCGTTCGGTCCGACGTCGTCGCGACGGCGATTCAGGTCCACGACGAACCGCGACACCGTGGCGGTCACGAAGCGCGCGCCCGGCAGCCGAAACAGGTCGTCGGTGCTCGGGTCGCCGTCGCGACGGAGCCGCTCGAGCCGCCCGTGGCGCGTGACGTCGTCGTGGACGTCGTCCGCGAGCATCTCGGCGAGGATCTCGAGCGGCACGGTCGCGGCGTGGTGCGGGACGGTGATCAGGAGGTCGCGCATGCCCCAGGGTACCCGGCGAGGCCGTGCCTCGCGCCGGTCGGGTACGCTGACGCATGCTCGATCCCACGCTTCTGCGAGACCATCCCGAGGACGTCCGACGGGGCGTTCGTGCCAAGCGAATCGACGGCGCCGAGGCGGCGCTGGACGACCTGCTCCTGGCCGACGAGGAGCACCGCCTGCTGCGACAGGAGCTCGAGGCGAAGCAGGCTCGCCGCAACGCCGACAGCAAGCGCATCGGCGAGCTCAAGCGGACCGGCGAGGACGCGTCCGAGCTGATCCGGGCCATGGGCGGGCTGTCGAGCGAGGTGAAGCGCCTCGAGGAGCGCGAGCGCGCGCTGCGCGAACGGATCGAGCGGCTCCACCTCGAGATCCCGAACCTTCCGCACGAGAGCGTTCCGCTGGGCGAGAGCGAGCACGACAACGTCGTGGTGCACGAGCGCCCGGGAACCGCCCCGGTCGGAGGCGTCCGACCGCACTGGGACACGATGGCGTCGCTCGGCTGGCTGGACCTCGAGGCCGGCACGAAGATCGCCGGCGCCGGGTTCCCCGTCGTGCGGCGGAACGGGGTGCGCCTGTTCGGCGCGCTCGAGCGGTTCTTCCTGGATCGGCTCGCGCAGGCGGGCTTCGCCGAGGTTCGCGTGCCGCTGCTCGCGAACGAGGCGAGCGCGACGGCGACCGGGCAGCTGCCCGACAAGGAGGGGCAGATGTACCGGGTCGAGGACGGCCTGTACCTGATCCCGACGTCCGAGGTCGCGGTCACGAACCTGCACCGCGACGAGATCCTCGACACCGGCTCGCTGCCCGTCCGCTACTGCGCGTCCACCCCTTGCTTCCGTCGCGAGGCGGGAAGCTACGGCAAGGAGGTCCGCGGCCTGAACCGGGTCCACCAGTTCGACAAGGTCGAGATGGTGGCGTTCACGGAGCCGGACGCGGGCTACGCGATGCTCGAGGAGATGACGGAGCTGGCGGAGGCGATGCTGGACGCGCTGGGCCTCACGTACCGCCGGCTGCTGATGTGCACGGCCGACATGGGCTTCACGCAGGCGAAGAAGTACGACCTCGAGGTGTGGAGCCCCGGACAGGAGCGCTGGCTCGAGGTGAGCAGCATCAGCACGATGACCGATTTCCAGGCGCGACGCCTGAAGACGCGGGCGCGTCCCGGCGGGCCGTCCGGAAGCGGCAAGACCACGCTGGTCCACACCCTGAACGGAAGCGCGCTGGCGTTGCCGCGGACCGTCGCCGCCGTCGTCGAGACGTACCAGCTCGAGACGGGCGGCGTGATGGTGCCCGAGGCGCTGGAGCCGTACCTGGGGTCGGAGCCGCTGGCCTGAGGCCGGGCGGCGCCGTCGGGGTCGCCGCGGGGCACGCCGGGCTCAGCCGTCGTCACCGCCGGTGCGGGGGACGCGGACGAACTCGTCGAGCTGCGCACGGGCCTGGGACCTGGCGCGATCCGCGGCCAGCCCGGGGCGCACGACGTCGCTGCGCGTCCCGTCCTCGACGTGGACGGGACGCAGCATCGGCTCGAGGCCGTCGACGTCGATGCTCGTGAGCTCGCCGAGGTGGGCCAGCACGCGCTCCAGATCGCCGCGGAGGCGCTCCCGCTCCGCCTCGTCGAGTCGCAGCCGGGCCAGTCGGGCGAGGTGCGCCAGCTCGTGGTCGTCGACGTTCATGCCGGAAGGCTAGCACGCCTCGGCGGCAGCCCGAATCGGGTCGGGGACGGCGGTCGCCGGGCGTGCGGGCGGCTATCATGCGGCGGTGGACCAGGCGAGCCCCGCACGCGAACGGGTGTTGCACGCCGCCGAGGAGCTGTTCGCCCGGCACGGCTTCGCCGGCGTGACGATGCGCGACATCGCGCGGCAGCTCGGCATCCGCCAGGCGTCGCTGTACTACCACGCTCCCGCCGGGAAGCAGGACCTCTACGTCCAGGTGGTCGAACGGAGCATGGAGCGTCATCGACGCGCGATGGAGGCCGCCGTCTCCGATGCGGCGTCGCTCCCCGACGCGCTTCACGCCGTGGCCGACTGGCTTCTCGGTCAGCCCCTCGTCGACCTGTTCCGGATGGTCCGCAGCGACATGGCGGTCGCGTCGCCCGAGCACACGGACCGGCTCCGCGCGTTGGCGTACCGCGCGCTGCTCGAGCCGCTGCGGGCCGCGTTCGCGTCGGCCGCGGAGCGCGGCGAGACGCGCGCGGCCGATCCGATGCTGCTGGCGGGAACGTTCCTGGCGACCATCGAGGCGATCGACCACGCCGTCACGGTCGAGGGCGCGACGCGGCCTGCCCGTGACATGGCCCGCGAGATGATCGACGTGTGGTGGACCGGCCTACGGACCCGCGGCGGCGCGGACGACCCGAGCGACGAGCGCGACGCCGGCTAGGACGCCACGCCGGCTAGAACGCCAAGCCCAGCAGTGCCCAGAGCGGCACGACCAGCAGGAGCGCCGGCAACATGCTGGCCACGCGCACGCGCACGATCTCGAGCAGGCCCAGGCCGAGACCGATGATCATCAGGCCGCCCACCCCGTTGACGAGCAGGACCCTGGGGTCGTTGGCGGGATCGGGCAGCCACTGGGTCAACAGACCGGCGCCCAGCGACAGCCCGCCCTGGTACACGGCGATCACGATCGCCGACGCCATCACGCCCACGCCGAACGTCGTGGCGAGCGCGAGCGACGAAAGCCCGTCGAGGGCGCTCTTGAGCAGCAGGAAGCCGGGATCGCCGACGAGCCCGTTCTGTATCGAGCCGAGGAGCGTGAGGGGTCCCACGCAGAAGAGCAGGGTGGCCGCGACGAACCCTTCGGTGAAGCGGCCGGTGCCGCGGAACCGTCGCTTCAGACGCTCGCCGATCCGCTCGAGGCCCTCCTCGATGCGCAGCGCCTCGCCCAGCGCCCCGCCCGCGGCCAGGCCGAGCAACGCCACGATCACGCCAGGGGGCGCGTCGACCCGGGTCAGGTCCAGCGCCGAGCCGATGCCGATGAACACCGTGGTCAACCCGATGGCCTGCATCACGACGGTCACCGTCCGCGCAGGCAGCCGCCCCCGCAGCAGCAGCCCCAGCGACGAGCCCAGCAGCACCGCGACGACGTTCACGATCGTGCCCGAGGTCTGCGTCAGAAGGCTCACGCCGGTGGTCCTCCCGCGCCGCTTTTGCCGCCGTCCGGCGCGCTGGGACCGCCACGGAGAACCATCACCGTCACGACCAGGCCTGCGACCAGCGGCAGCCCGATCAGCCAGACCAGCCAGGTGGTCAGGCCGGTGGGGCCCGTCGCGGTCGGGGGAAAGATGAACGAGCGCGTCTCCGTGTCGCCGTCGGGGCCCACGTTCAGGGTGATCGTCGCCTGGGCCTCCTCCTGGCGGAACGTCTGGTCGCGGAACAGGAACGTCCACTCGCCCCGTTCGGGCAGGACCAGCTCGGTGCGGTACACGCCCGGGCGGATCTCCGCGAATCGGTCGCTCTCGAGCACCGGCTCGCCGCTTCGCGGGCGAGCCTCGACGAACACGATGGCGTCCTCCACCGGCGCGTCGACGGGATCGCGCATCTCGAGCAGGAGGGCGGCGGGCTGGCCCGCGCGTACGGGGGTCGGCTCGCTCGAGACCGTGCCGAACACGATCGTGGCGTGGGCCAGCGCGACGGCCACGCCGCTCCACGCCACCAGCGTCGAGGCGACGCGCCACAGGCGGCGGACGGACGGAGCCGAGCGGCGAGGCTCGGCGGAATCAGGGCGCATGCGACACCTCCCACAACACGTCGCGAGGCAGGGCGCCGCGCGCGTGCACGACGGCCGCGAGCTCGCGGCCGATCCACCTCCAGTGCCACGGCTCGTAGGCGTAGCAGCTCAGCTCCTCGGCACCGCGCGGGTAGCTGGCCACGAAGCCGAACCGCCAGCCGTTGCGCTGCATCCACGCTCCCTCCGCCGTGACGGCCCAATCCTCGACGTCCCACGGGGCCGGCCCTTCCAGGCTGCCGAGGTCCACGGCGGTGCCCAGCTGATGCTCGGAGTGCCCCGGTCTGGCGCTGGTCGCGAGCGCTGCGGCCTCGCCGTTCCGATCGACCCAGTACGCGAACGTCGTCGCCTGGTAGGCGTGGCTGCGGAAGGCCGACCACAGCGCGAGCGAAACCCCGTCCGCCTCAGCCGCCTCGCGGAGCGCGCGAAGGTCGGGCACGATCACGGCGCGAACCGAGCGGTCGTCGTCGAACCCGGCCTCGCGGGCCGGCACCAGGTCGTCCGGCGCCCAGGTCTCGGGCAGCGCGAACACGGTGTCCAGCACCGTCCAGCGTCCGTCGCCCTCCGGATGGATCCGGGCGGGGGCGTCCTGGTAGGCGCACGGGGGCGGTCCGACCGCGTGCGGCGCCTCCTGCGCCGCCGCGAGCGGGCCCAGCGACCAGGCGGCGCTCGCCAGCGCCGCCGCCCCGAGAGCCGCCGCCCCACGAGCCGCTGCCCACAGCGCTGTCGTCCGGCGCCGACGCGACGGCATCAGAACGACGGCCCCAGCACGGTGCCGCGCATCTCCATCGGCTGGGCCAGGATCAGAAGCTGGACCACCGCCAGGCCGATGACCAGGATCAGCATCGGCCACATCGCGAGCACGCCTCGCCGACCGAAGTCGCGCAGCGCGATCCGGACCACGATGAACGCGGCCAGGAGCGCGTAGCCGGCGCTCACCGCGGCCGTGACGGGGAACAGCCAAGCCGACGGCATCCAGCGCGCGAGCCGCCAGTCGGGATCGACCGCGGCCCCCCGATACTCGAAGAAATGCTGCATCACCGGCACGATCGACGCCGCTCCGGTGAGGAAGTGGAACAGGTAGTGCGCCGCCCAGAAGCCGAACCCAAGCGCCACGAACACGTAGCCCCAGCGCAGCAGCGCTCTGCGGGGCGCGAAGCCGGCCCCGCCCGCGAGGTCGGCCGCGACCGCGCCCGCCCCGGCCAGCGCCAGTCCGGCCAGGCCGAACGCGCCGAACACCAGCGCCAACAAGAACGCCTCGTTTCGGCTGCCGGTCACGGTCGCGAGCCACTGGGCGGCGTCGTAGAACGGCGGAACCATCGCCACCGCGTTGAGCAGGCCCCAGAACAGCAGCAGCACCGCCAGGACCAGCACCGGAAGGCCCCACCGGCGTCGCCACGGATCGCGCGACAGCTCGCGCGCGGGGGACCGCAGCACCAGCGAGACGTTGTCGTACGGGCAGGCCCGGACGCAGTTCATGCACGAGGTGCAGTCCATGTTCGAGGTCATCGCGGGGACGAACAGGCGCGTCTCGCAGCCGGGGAACACGCCCTCGCCGTTCGGGCGCACCACCTCGTCCGGCGCCACGAACGCGTACGCCCCCGTAGCGTCGTCACGATCGCTCCGCGTCTCGCGACCGTGCAGGCACGGCTTGTGCTCGCAGGCGCGGCACACGTCCGGATCGGCCGCCGCGATCTGCGTGGGCGACACGCTCGAGAACACGAAGTTGAAGTTCCCCAGCGGGCACACGTAGCGACAGAACGTGCCGGCGGGGAAGAGCGCGTCGACGGCGAACGCGCCCACGAAGTAGGCGATCGCAAGCCAGGCGGTGAGCCACGGACTGGCCCAAAGGTCGAACGCCTCGTAGCTGTAGAACACCGCGAGGAGCAACGCGACGACCAGCCACTTGTTGCGCAGCCAGGAGGGCCAACGGAGCTCGGTCGGCAGCCAGCGCTTCACGGCGTTCGCCGGGCCACGGGTCAGCATCAACGGACAGGCGGCGCAGAACGCGTTTCCGACGAGGGCGAGCGCGACGACGACCAGCCCGCGATAGTGCAGCCAGCTCGCGGTCGTCGCGACGTTCCGCGGTGCGAGCTGGCGTCCCGTGAGCCCGTCAATGATCACGAACGCTGCCAGCGCCAGCAGCGGAAGCTGCAGCGCCAGGCGGGCGTAGCGCCAGCGTACGAAGCGACGGAGGCCCGGAAGCCGGAACAGATCCGGCCCGCGGGGCTGGTCGGCGATCGGGCCGGTGGTGGGGAGCGGAACGCGACGACTCACGGTCGGCGGACGGTGGTCGCGGCTTCCTGGCGGGCGGTGGACCCGTCCGGCAACGTGACGTCGGCCGTGACGATCCAATCTCCTGCCATGTCGAACACCACGTCGTCGGCCCGGTACACGCCCGGAGCCGCTTCGTCGGCGGCGCGAATCACCGGCACCATGCCGGCGTGCGTCATGTCGCCGGTGATCTCGACCTCGGCGCCTTCGGCGGCGACGCCGTCCCGGTCGACCCGGACGGTGACCGTGGCGGCGCCGACGGCGGGTTCGTCCGGCAGCTCGATCGTGATGGCGACCGCGTCCGAGGTCGCCGCGCCGCGCGCCGAAGACCCGGCGTCCGGCGGCCTGCAGGACGCGACGAGTGCCGTCAGGGACAGGACGAGGAGGACTGCGCGCATGGCCAGGACCCTACCACGGCCGGTTCGGCCGCGCCGTCGCTCGGTGCGAGGTCGGGGTGCCAGCGATCGATCGCCGCGAGGTAGCCCAGCACGCCTTCGGCGATCGCCGCGGCGGGACCGCCCGGGTCGCCGAGCCAGGCCCGGTCGACCGGATGGCTCAGGTAGCCCATCTCGACGATCAGCCCCGCCGTGCCCGCCCGTGCGGCGTGACGCAGGCGATCGTGCGCGAACGCGTAGTAGTCCAGCATCGCGCCCGAGACGTTGCCGGCGTCGTCCGGCATGGGGGCGGCCCGTAGGTAGGCGCCGTCCACGAGGGTGCGCAGCCACGGCTCGCGACGGTTGCGGGCGGGCTCGCGATGGGCGCTCTTGTAGCCCCGTCGGGACGGATCGTCGCTGGCGTCGGCGTGGAGCGCGATCAGCACGTCGGCACCGTACCCGGCGGGAACGGTCGCGGCGAGGAGCTCGACGCGCACGCCGGCAGCCGCCAGGCGCCCTGCCAGCGCCATCGCGACCGCGCGGTTCACGTCGACCTCGTTCACGCCGTTCGCCCGTCCGCCGGTGCTGGTCCTCAGCGCGGCGAGCTCGTCGGGGTGCTCCTGGGCGTGCAGATGCCCGATCTGGACGCCGACCGTCGGGGGTCCTATGACCCACGCCGTCGCCGGGGCCCAAGCGCCGGGCGACGCCGGGATCCCGGTCCGGGCGACCGCAGCGACGCGCGCCTCCGTCCCGGACGCGCGCTCCAGCGACGCCCAGCCCGCGACGGCCAGCACGAGCAGGACCAGCAGCACGGCCCGGCGCCGTCGCCGGCCAGCTGTCGAGCGAAGCGAACGGGGCTGCGCGATCGAGCCGGCGCCGGAAAGAACGGGGACGGTCACGACGCGAGCGTACGCTGCGTCGCCGACCGGTCGCTGCGAAAGGTCCGACAACGTCGCCCGACGCCTGCGACCGTACGCCCCGGATCGTACGCCCCGGATCGTGCGCCCCGGTTCGTGCGACGAAGGTCGTTCGGGTCAGACGCGCTCGGCCGTGATCCAGAACAGGATGTGCTCGCAGATGTTCTCGATGTGATCGCCCAGCCGCTCGAGGTAGCGGCCGACGCTCAACAGCTTCGTCGCCGGCGTGATCGAGCGGTGGTCCTCGAGCATGTACGTCAGCAGCTCGCGCTGGATCTGCTCGTACAGCTCGTCGATCTCCTCGTCCATCCCCAACGCGCGCCGCGCCGCGTCGGCGTCGCTCTCGGCCAGGGCGGCGATCGTCGTGTCGATCATCGCTTCCTCGATCTCGAGGATCCGGTTCATGTCGATGTACTTCTTCAGCGGCGGTCGCGCCGCCAGCTCGCGTCCCGCGGTCGCGACGTGCACGGCGTAGTCGCCGGCGCGCTCGATGTCGGTCAGCGCGCGGTGCATCGCACCGAGGAAGCGCAGGTCCCGGGCCGCGGGCTGGCGCCGGGCGATCACGCTCAGGATCCGGTGCTCGAGCTGGTCCTGGAGCTCGTCGACCGCACGGTCGTTCTGGACGCAGAGCTCGGCCGCATCGACGTCGGCGTCGATCAGCGCGCGACGGGCCAGATCGACCGACGCCCGCACCAGGCTGAGCATCCGGACGGTCTCGGCGGTGACCTCCTGCAGGTCGTGGTCCAGCGCGTTCATCGCATCCGATCGTAGCATGCCGCGATGTTGCCCTTTCGGTGTCAGGGACGCGTCAGCCCCGTCCTGCGGGCGGCCGGCGCGCGATGACGGTGCCGTGACGTGACGGCGGTATCGTGGACGGGTGGCGAACGACCGTGTGCAACTCGGCCAGCCGCCGGGCGACCGGACGACGAAGGCGGCGCCGGCGGTGCTGGTCGTCGAGGACGACCCCGCGGTGCGCGAGCTCGTGGCGCTGCACCTTTCGCGGGCAGGCTTCGTCGTGCACGAGGCGGCCGACGCGCGCGAGGGCTGGCGACGCCTGGCGCTCGCGGACGTCGTGGTGCTCGACCGGATGCTGCCCGACGAGCCTGGCGAAGCGTGGCTGCGCCGGCTCCGGGCGGACGCCGATCACGCTCGCCTGCCGGTGCTGATGCTCACGGCGCGCGCCAGCGAGGTGGACCGCGTCGGGGGACTCGAGGCGGGCGCCGACGACTACCTCGTCAAGCCGTTCAGCGCCCCCGAGCTGGTCGCGCGAATCCGGGCGCTGCTGCGCCGCGTGCCGTCCAGGCGTCGTTCCGCGGTTCGCGGCCTGGTCGTGGACGTCGAGGGCGGGCGCGTCACGCGCGACGGCAGGGAGGTGGAGCTCACGCGCCGCGAGTTCGAGCTGATCGCCTACCTCGCCGCCCACCCAGGGCGCGTGTTCACGCGTCCCGAGCTTCTCGACCGCGTCTGGGGCGAGGACTACCTGGGCACCGAGCGCACCGTCGATCAGCACGTCGCGCAGCTCCGCCAGCGGTTGGGCGACGGCCTGATCGAGACCGTCCGCGGCAGGGGGTACCGGCTTGCCGAGCGCGACGCCTGACCCCTGGCTGGACGAGCTGGCCGAAGGCGTCGTGCTGGTCCGGCGCGGCCGCGTCGTGCGGGTGAACGCCGCGGCCGCCGCGATGCTGGGCGCCGATCCGGAGCGGTCCGTCGGGCTGGCGCTCATCGCCGTCGTGCGCGACCATCGCCTGGAGCAGGTCTGGCTCGACGGGCGGCCGCTGGAGCTCACGCTGCGCGGTCGCCGCATCGCGGCGGTCCGGATCGCCGAGGGGCTTGCGCTACGCGACGTGACCGCCGAGCGCACGGCGGTGGAGGGCGCGAGGGAGCTGCTGGCGGTGCTCTCGCACGAGCTTCGGACGCCGGCGACCACGATCCGATCGACGCTCGAGGCGCTTCACTACGACGACCTTCCGCCCGCGACCCGCGAGCGGCTGCTGCGGCGGGCGGGCGAGGAGGCCGATCGCCTCGTCCGGCTCCTCGCCGACCTCACCGTCGACGTGCGCCCCCCTCGGGAGCGGAGCGTGGCGCTCGCCGACGTCGTCGAGCGCGCCTGCTTCGTGCTCGCCGACCGGCTCGCGGAGCACGGCGTCCGTGTCGAGCGACGCGTCGGGCAGGTGCGCGTCTGGGCCGATCCGGACAAGGTGATGCAGGTGGTCGTGAACCTGATCGAGAACGCGGCCGTGCACGGGCCGGACGACGCCGTGGTGACGGTCGAGGCGGAGGAGCGTCGCGGGACGGTCGCGATCCGCGTGCGCGACCGTGGCGAGCCGATCGACGACCGGCGCCTCGACCGACTGTTCGAGCCTCACGGCAAGGGCACGTCGGGCTGGGGCGGAGGAACCGGGCTCGGTCTGTACGTCGTCCGGTCGATCGCCGACCGCTGGGGCGGGTCGGCGTGGGGCGCGAGCTGGCGAGACGCCGACGGCGAGGACGGGGGGAACGAGTTCGGCGTGGTCGTCCCGGCCGAGCGGCCCGGCCTCACGCCGCCCACGGTCGCGGGCGCAGAACGAACGCCGAGCCGTGACGCCGAGCCATGAGGACGAGCCGCGAGGACGCGGCGCCCGTGGGGAGTCACGGTCGGGGTCCGCCGCGCCTCGCCGCCAGCTCCAGCCCGACCGGCAGGCGTGGCGGCGTCGAGACGCGGGCGCGTCTCGGCGCACGGCGAAGCGGAGCGGGCATGCGGGCGGGCGTGAGCGAACGGTCGCGTGTCCGGCGCGGCGCCGGACGGCGCAACGGTCGCAGCCAGCGGACGCCGTCGTCGGTTCTGGGGCCCACGATCCCCGCCGCCGCGCCGGGGGCGGCGCGGCGCCACCACCGAGGCGGCAAGAGCGCCGTGAGCAGCGCGCTCGCCAGGACGCCGATCGCGACGGCGCCGTCGGCGGCCAGCAGGGAGGACAGCGTCGCGGGACCGCCGACCGCGGCCCAGGCGGCCAGGCCCAGCGTCGCCGTCGCCAGCGACCATCCGACGAGCACCGCCAGCGGCGCCGCGAGCCGGTGACGGCGTGGCGACGGCGCGATGGCGATCCATCCGACCGCCGCGAGCTCGAGCGCCAGCAGCGCGTCCGCGCCGTGAAGAGGCCACTGACGCGCCTCGATCGCCGCGAACGCCAGGCCCGAAAGCGCGCCCACGGTCGGACCGTAGCCCAACGCCAGCAGGTAGAGCGGCAGCCGGCGCAGCCCTTCGAGCGGCCAGCCGATCGCGAGCGTGGCGCCGATCCGGTCGCCCGCCGCGGTGAGCGCGACGCCGGCCACGATCGCCGTCGCCAACGCGATCCAGGTGGCGGGACGCGTCAACGCGCGGACGTCCCCGCGCGACCACCCGCCCAGCAACGACACGGCCGCCAGCACCGCCGCGCCCAGCAGCGCGTAGCGCACCAGCGGGTCCGGCCCCGCCCGTGCGACCAGGTCGAGCAGGGTCACCGAGCCACGCCTCCGTTCCGGGACTCGTGCGGCGGCCAGCGATCCGGAAAGCCCGGCGCGTCGTCGGCGAGGGTCGCGCCGAACGGCGAGTCGTCGAACGCGCCGCGACGCATCATCCGCTCGACCGCCGACCAGGTCGCCCGGCGGCGCGGCGGTCCGAGGCGCGACCACGTCGCCGCCCACGCCCACACGGCCGCGCGCTGAGCGGCGACCCGGAGCGGACCGTGATGGCGCCGCGCGACGATCATGCCGCCGCGGAGCCCCTCGACCAGGAAGCGGTCCGCGTCCGGCGTCGAGCTGCCGCCCAGGTGCACGACCTCGGCGCCCACCAGGCGGCAGCGCCAGCCCGTGCGCCTCAGCCGCAGGCACCAGTCGAGATCCTCGTTTCCGAACCGCAGCGTGCCGTCCATGCCGCCGGCGTCCCGGACCGCCTCCCGGCGCGCGGCGAACAGGCAGCCCGACAGCCACGGCACGTCGCGAACGGCGTGCGGTCCGCGCCCGCGCAGCGAGGCGGTCGCCCAGCGGTACGGAATCCCTTGGTCCTGCAGGCCGCCCTCGGGCGTCCTGGCCAGGGGACCGACCGCCGCGACGTCGGGATCGTGAAACGGAGCGGCCATGGCGGGCAAGGTGTCCGCCTCGACGAGCACGTCGGCGTTCATGACCGCGATCAGGGGGCCCGCCGCGTGCGCGAACGCCTCGTTCACGACGTCGGCGTAGGAGCGGTTGCCGGTGGGCACGAAACGTGCGGCAGGGTGGACCTCGCCGATCAGGCGCTCGGTCCCGGGCATGGGAGCGGTGTCCAGAACGCGCACGGGAACGCCGGGCGCGTGCCGGGCCAGGCGGCCCAGGCAACGGCGCAGCACGTCCGGCGTGCGATGGTGAACGACCACGACCTCGGAGATCCGCACGGGGTCAGGCTAGCCCAGCGCGCGACATGAAGGGCTCACTCGCGCGGGCTAGCCTGGCACGCGTGACGAGCTCCCCCCACCGCGATCCGCCCCACCACGGCTCCCCTTTGAGAATCGGCGTCGCCCTGGGCGGCGGCAGCGCTCGCGGCTACGCCCACATCGGCGCGCTGGCGGCGCTGGAGCGCCACGGCATGGCGCCCACGGTCCTGGCCGGCACCAGCTTCGGCGCGGTCGTCGGGGCGCTCTACGCGTCGCGCCGCAGCCCCGAGGCGCTCGAGGCGCAGGCGGCCCGGCTTCGGCGCCGTGACGTGCTCCCCAGCGTGATGGACTTCGGCCTGCACCGAGGCGCGCTGTTCCGCGGCCGGCGGCTCGAACAGTACTTCGACCGGCTGCTGGAGGGACGGTCGTTCGCCGACCTCGACCGCCCCCTGGTCGTGACCGCCACGGACGCGGACAGCGGCGAGCGGGTGGTGCTGGAGCGAGGTCCGCTGGCGCCTGCGCTGCGTGCGTCGGCGTCGCTTCCCGGCGTGTTCGCGCCGGCCGTGATCGACGGGCGGCGCCTCATCGACGGGGGGATCGGCGCGCCGGTTCCGCTCACGACCCTGAACGCGTTCGAGCTCGACCTCCGGATCGGGATCGGCGCGGGGGCCGACGCCGACGACTCGGGCGCGATCCGGGCCGTCAGGCGGGCGCTCGAGCATCCGTGGGGGCGACGGGTGCACGCGGCGATGGGCCGAGCGGGCCCCGGCCAGGCGGGAGCGCTGGTGCGGGCCCTCGCCTGGACGGTCGAGGGGTACCGCACGGCCGTGGAGCTTCAGGAGGGGCCGGGGTTGCAGGTCCACACCCGCCCGCCGATCCACTGGCTGCGGTTCGACCGCGCCGAGGACGCGATCCGTGCCGGCGAGGGGGCGCTGGAGCGCGCCGTGCCCGCGCTCCGCACCGCCCTGGCGGAGGCCGCCGGACGACGCGACGCGGTCGCGATCCCCTGACGTCGCGCTCACACGCTCGCGTTCACAGGATCGTCTTGCCCAGCAGGCTGGCCGCCATCTCGACCATGATCTCGGCCGTCCGGTTTCGCTCGTCCAGGATCGGGTTCACCTCGACCAGGTCCAGGCTGGTGACGCGTCCCGTGGACGCCAGGATCTCCATGAGCAGGTGCGCCTCGCGGTAGCTGAGGCCCCCGGCGACCGGCGTTCCGACGCCGGGAGCGATGTCGGGGTCGAGCACGTCCGCGTCGAACGACACGTGCAGACGTGGCAGGTGCGCCAGCGTGGCGACCGCGTCGGCGGCCACCTCGGCCATGCCGCGCCGGTCCACGTCGGTCATCGTGAACGCCGTGATGCCGGCCTCGCGGATCCAGGTCCGCTCGGACGGATCGATCGAGCGTAGACCGATGTAGACGACGTCCTCCGGGCGCACGAGCGCGCCCCCGCCCCACACGCCGGTCAGCCGCGCGTCGCCGTGCCCCATCAGCGTTGCGACCGGCATGCCGTGCACGTTGCCCGACGGGCTGCTCCCCGGCGTGTTCAGGTCCGCGTGCGCGTCGATCCACAGCAGGCCGGTCGTGCCGTCGTCGGCCACGCCGGCCACCGTTCCCATCGAGACCGAGTGATCGCCGCCCAGGAAGATCGGCAGGGCGCCCGGCGGAAGGGCGCGGGCGGCCAGGTAGGTGCGCGCGCAGGCGTCCGCGATCGCGTCGGCGAACGGCAGCGCGTCGCGGCTGGCGGTCGCCTCCGCCACCGGGACCTCGACGTTGCCGTGGTCGGTCAGCACGTGCCCCAGCGCCGCGAGGGCGGGCGCGAGTCGGGCGAGGCGCAGCGCGCTCGGTCCCATGTCGACGCCGCGTCGTCCGGCGCCGAGGTCCATCGGGATGCCTAGCAGGTGGATGTCGGCCATGACCGCATGATCGCACGGCTCCGTTCAGTGGCCGTCCTCGGGCTCGTGCCAGTAGCGGCCCACCGACTCGAGCATCTCGTACGCGGCGTCCGGACCGCGGCCGCCGGCCGTGTACGGGTGCGGAGGCGCATCGCCGTCCGCGTGCTCGAGCAGCGGCTGCACCACGCGCCACTGGGCCTCGACCTCGTCCGACCGCATGAACAGCGTCGCGTCGCCCAGCATCGCGTCCAGGATCAGCGTCTCGTACGCGTCGGGCGGCGGCCGATCGAACCGGCCCTCGTACGTGAAGTCCAGGCTCACGCGTCCGAGCCGGACGCCCTGGCCGGGACGCTTGGCGTTGAACACGAAGCGGATGCCCTCGTTGGGCGTCACCCGGAGCACGAGCCGATCCGCCTTGACGTCCGTCGGAAGCTGGAACGGGATGTGGGGAGGCGTCTTGAACCGCAGCACGATCTCGCTGGCCTTGCTCTCGAGCCGCTTGCCGCTGCGGACGTAGAACGGCACGCCCGACCAGCGCCAGGTACGGACCTCGAACGGAACGGCGGCGTACGTCGCCTGCGTCGACGACGGATCGACACCCTCCTCCTCGCGGTAGCCGGGCAGGCCGTGACCGGCGACGTACTGTCCGAACACCGCCTTCGCCGCGTTCGGGCAGGCCATGGCGTCGAACACCTTGACCTTCTCGTCGCGGACCGGATCGGGCTCCCAGCGCGAAGGCGGCTCCATCGCCACAAGGGCGAGCAGCTGCAGCAGGTGGTTCTGGAACACGTCGCGGACGACGCCGGCCTCCTCGTAGAAGCCGCCCCGTCCCTCGACGCCCATCGGCTCGGTCATCGTGATCTGGACGTGATCGACGAAGCGGTTGGACCAGATCGGCTCGAACAGGGTGTTGGCGAAGCGGAGCACGGCGAGGTTCTGCGCGGTCTCCTTCGCCAGGTAGTGGTCGATGCGGTAGATCTGGTCCTCGTCGAACGTCGTCCGCAGCCGCTCGTTCAGCTCGCGCGCGCTGCGCAGGTCGTGCCCGAACGGCTTCTCGATGACCAGGCGCGTCCAGCCCCCCTCCGGGGCGCGGTTCAGGCCGGCCTCGGCCATGGCGTCCGCGATGCCGGCGTACGTCCCGGGGGGCGTGGCGGTGTAGAACAGCCGATTCCGCAGGCCGGTCTCGTCCAGCCGCGCGCCCAGCTCGCGGTGCCCGTCCGGATCGTCGTACCCCCCGCGGACGTAGTGCACGCGCGAGGCCAGGCGGTCCCAAGCGTCGTCGTCGATCGCTCCGACCTCCTCTTCGACCGCGGAGCGGAAGTCGTCGCGCAGGCTGGCGTCGTCGCCCTCGCTCCGGGCGTAGCCGACGATCCGGGTGTCCGCGTGCAGCGCGCCGTCGCGGTGGAGCGTCCACAGCGCCGGCATCAGCTTGCGCTGCGCCAGGTCGCCGGTCACGCCGAACACCACGAACGCGCTCGCCTCCGGGCGCGGCGATGCGGAGGGCGCGGGACCCGGGGCCGCGTCGGACGTCGGCGCGGCGTCGCGCGGGGCGTGATCGTCGGCAGCGGAAGCGAGGTCGGCCATAGCCACGAAGATACCAGCCGCCTCTCGGCACGGTCGCTCCCGGCGGGGCGGGGCTGCCGTGGTAGACTCCGCCGCCGTGCGTGGTGACACGCCATGAGGAGGCGAGCGTGGAGCGAAGCGACCAAGGCGGCGCGCGGACGTTGCTGCAGCGCGGTACGGATCAGGTGGTTCCAGAGGACGGCATCGAGCGATCGCTGGCACGCGCCCGGGACGAGGCGCGTCCGCTCCGGGTGAAGCTCGGCGTCGATCCGTCCAGCGCGGATCTGCACGTCGGTCACGCGGTGGTGCTGCGCAAGATGCGGCAGTTTCAGGACCTCGGGCACGTCGCGGTGCTGATCATCGGCGACTTCACGGCCACCATCGGCGATCCCTCGGGCCGGAACAAGACCCGGCCGACCCTGACGCTCGAGGAGACGCGCGCGAACGGCCGCACCTACGTCGCGCAAGCCACCCGGATCCTGGACGACGACCCCGCCAAGCTCGAGATCCGTCACAACTCGGAGTGGCTCGAGGGCCTCGGATTCGGCGAGGTGGTGCGCTTGGCGTCGACCTACACCGTCGCCCGGATGCTGGAGCGCGACGACTTCACGCAGCGCTACGCGTCGGGCGTGCCGATCGGCGTGCACGAGTTCCTCTACCCGCTCGCGCAGGCGTACGACTCCGTGGCGGTACGCGCGGACGTCGAGCTCGGCGGCACCGATCAGCTGTTCAACCTGCTCGTCGGACGCGACGTCCAGCGCGCCTACGGCCAAGCTCCGCAGATCGCGCTGACCACGCCGCTGCTCGAGGGGCTCGACGGCAGGGAGAAGATGTCGAAGAGCCTGGGCAACGTGATCGGCGTGAGCGAGCCGGCGGCGGACATGTTCAAGAAGGCGATGCAGGTTCCCGACGCGCTCCTTCCGCGCTACGCCGAGCTCTGCACGCTGCTGCCCCTGAAGGAGCTGCGCGCCCTGCTGGCCGACGATCCGGTGGGGGCGCACCGCGTCTTCGCTCGGGAGCTGGTGCGGACCTACCACGGGGACGCGCCGATCGAGGAGGCCGAGCGGCGCTACGACGCCATCGCCCGCGGCGAGACGCCGACGGACATGCCGGAGGTGGTCGTTCCGGCCGAGGAGCTCGCGGGCGGCACGATCGGCGTGCTGCGACTCGCGGTGCTGGCCGGTCACGCCACGTCCAACGGCGAGGCCCGACGCCTGATCCAGAACCGCGGCCTCAAGCTCGATGGCGTGCCCATCGACGATCCGAGGGCGTACGTGAAGCTCGATCGGCCGCGCATCCTCCAGCGTGGCAAGGACGCGTTCGCGCGCGTCCGTCCCGAGGCCTGAGCGCCGGCCGGGGTCGCCGCACGGGCGTTCCCCGGCTCGCGCGGCCCGCCGCGATCAGATCGCCAGGATGGCGGCCAGCTCGAAGAGCTGCTCGTCGATCGGCTTGTGGTTCTCCCAGACGTCGGAGAGCTTCACGAACACGTTGCCGCGCTTGTCGATGCCGACCATCTCGCCCGAGCGCCCGTTCAAGAGGCCGTCGACGGCCATGTAGCCCAAGCGCGAGGCGAGCACGCGGTCACGGGTGGAGGGGCTTCCCCCACGTTGGATGTGGCCGAGGATCGAGGTCCGCACCTCCGAGCCGCTGCGTTCCTCGATGGCGTGCTGCAGCGCCATCGCGCCGCCGGGAAAGGCGCCCTCGGCGACGACGACGATGCTGCTGGTCTTGCCCCGCCGCTCGGCCGCGATGAGCAGGTCGGCGATGTCGCCCACGTCGGCGTGCCGCTCGGGGATCAGGATCGCCTCGGCCCCGCCGGCGACCCCGACGTTGAGCGCGATATGGCCGGAGTTGCGTCCCATCACCTCGACCAGGAACAGCCGGTCGTGGCTCGCCGCGGTGTCGCGCAGCCGGTCCACGCCGTCGAGCGCCACGTTGAGCGCGGTGTTGAACCCGATCGACACGTCGGTGCCGAAGATGTCGTTGTCGATCGTGGCCGGAACGCCGATGACCGGGACGCCGTGCTCGTCGTGGAGCTTCGAGGCGCCCCGGAAGCTGCCGTCGCCTCCGATCACGACCAGCCCCTCGATCCCGTGGCGCTCGAGCGTCTTCATCGCGATCGCCCGTCCTTCGGGCTCCAGGAACGCCGCCGAGCGGGCGGTGCGCAGGATCGTCCCGCCGCGCTGGATGATGTTCGCGACGCTGCGAGCGTCGAGCTCCTCGATGTCGTCGTCGAGGAGTCCTTGGAACCCGCGGTAGACGGCCGAGATGCGAGCCTTCCGCGCGATCGTGGTGCGGACCACGGCGCGGATGGCCGCGTTCATGCCCGGGGCGTCGCCACCGCTGGTGAGTACGGCGAGGTGCTTCATCACCGCAGCAGTATAGCCACCGGTCGCGAGCACCGAGCGGCGCCTGGACCGCGATCGCCGAGCGGCGTGCGGCGCGCCGTCGCGAGCGGCACGGGGGCGCGAGGACCTTCGTCCCGCACGAATCGTGAGCAGGAATGCCATGATGCCGCATGGACTTCGTCAGCTTGAGCGACGGCACGGCCGGAGAGCGCCGCGTGGCGTTGACTCCGACCGTGACCAAGCGGCTCGTCGACCTGGGCGCGAACGTGCGTCTGGAGCCCGGTTACGGGGCCGAGGCCGACCTGTCGGACGCCCTCTACGAGAAGGCGGGTGCGACGTTCGCGTCGCGGGACGAGCTGCTCGCGTCCGCTGACGCGCTGCTCTCCCTCAACCCGCCCGAAGCGTCCACGCTTCGGGGTCTTCGCGAGGGGACGGTGGTGATCTCGTTCTTCGACCCGTTCCGCAGGCAGGAGCTGGTTCGGCTGGCCCGGGACGAAGGACTCTCCGCGCTCTGCCTGGAGCTGGTGCCTCGGACGAGCTACGCGCAGAAGATGGACGCGCTCTCGAGCCAGGCCAGCCTGGGGGGCTACGCGGCGGTGATCACGGCCGCGGACCGCAGCGGCAAGTCGTTTCCCATGATGAGCACGCCGGCGGGCACGATTCCGCCGGCGCGCGTGTTCGTCGTCGGGGTCGGGGTGGCCGGGCTCCAGGCGATCGCGACCGCGAAGCGCCTCGGCGCTCGCGTCGACGCGTACGACACCCGGCCGGTCGTGGCCGAGCAGGTGCGCTCGCTGGGGGCCAAGTTCGTCGAGCTCGACGTCGGCGAGACCGGCCAGACCGAGCAGGGCTACGCCAAGGAGCTCAGCGCCGAGCAGCTCGCCGAGCAGCGCCGCCAGATGGCGAAGGTCGTCGCCGGCGCCGACGTCGTGATCACGACCGCGCAGCTGTTCGGTCGGCCCGCTCCCCGTATCGTCGACGCGGCGATGGTGGCCGGCATGCGGCCTGGCAGCGTCATCGTCGACATGGCCGCCTCGACCGGCGGCAACGTCGAAGGAAGCGTGGCGGACGACGAGGTCGTCATCGGCGGCGTCAGGATCGTCGGGCTGTCGAACCTGCCGGGTCTCGTGGCGCGGGACGCCAGCGAGATGTTCGCCTCGAACCTGTTCGCGCTGATCCAGCACGCCTGGGACGAGGAGGGCTCCGCGCTCGCGCTCGATCCCGAGAACGACGACGTCGTGGACGGCTGCCTGCTGACGCACCAGGGGACGGTCCGCGACGAGCGCGTGGCGGCCGTGCTCGAGGAAGGAAGCTCCGCATGATCCTGCTCATCTTCGTCTTCGTGCTCGCCATCTTCCTCGGGGTCGAGCTGATCACCAAGGTGCCCAGTCAGCTGCACACGCCGCTGATGTCCGGCTCGAACGCGATCAGCGGCATCACGATCGTGGGCGCCCTGATCGCGGCCTCCAGCGACAACGCGCTGGGGACGGCGATCGGCGTGGGGGCCCTGATCTTCGCGACGATCAACGTCGTCGGCGGCTACCTGGTCACCGACCGCATGCTCGGCATGTTCCGCGCCGGGAAGAAGGAGTAGGCGATGCCTGCCGTCGTTCAGCTCGCCTACGTCGTGGCCGCGGTTCTGTTCATCCTCGGCCTGAAGCTCCTCGGTCGCGCGGACACGGCTCGGCGCGGCAACCTGATCTCCGCCGGCGGCATGCTGGTGGCCGTCGTCGCGACCCTGTTCGCGGGCGGCATCTCCTGGCTCTGGATCGTCGTCGGCCTCCTGATCGGCGCGGCCGTCGGCGGGATCGCCGCACGGATCGTGAAGATGACCGCGATGCCCGAGATGGTCGCGCTGTTCAACGGCTCGGGCGGCCTGGCGTCGATGGGCGTCGCCTGGGCCGAGTGGGTCCAGCAGCCCGAGCGTGGCGCGGGAACGGCCGCCGCCATCGCCGCGGCGGCGATCATCGGCGCCGTCGCCGCGTCGGGCAGCGTGATCGCCTGGGGCAAGCTGGCCGAGAAGCTTCCCGGCCGGTCGATCCGCCTGCCTGCCCAGCAGGTGTGGACCGTCGGCCTGGCGGTGCTCGGGCTCGGCATGGCCGTCTGGTTCGTGTCGGGATCGTCGGCGTCGACCGCCGGACTGGCGTTCGCGGTGGCCGCCGTCGCCGCCCTGGTGCTGGGGGTCTTGCTGGTGCTGCCGATCGGCGGCGCCGACATGCCGATCGTGGTCAGCCTCCTGAACGCCTACTCGGGGCTGGCCGCCTCGATGGCCGGGTTCGTGCTGGGCAACAGCGCCCTCGTGGTGGCCGGCTCGCTGGTCGGCGCCTCGGGCTTCATCCTGACGAACATCATGTGCAAGAGCATGAACCGCAGCCTGACGAACGTGCTGTTCGGCGGCTTCGGCGGCGCGCCCGTCGAGGGCGGAGCGGCGATCACCGGCGAGGTCAAGCCGATCTCCGCGGACGACGCGTACTACATCCTGGAGGCGGCGTCGAACGTCGTCGTCGTGCCGGGCTACGGCATGGCGGTCGCGCAGGCGCAGCACGTGGTCCGCGAGCTCGCCGAGATGCTCGAGAAGAACGGCGCCGAGGTCCGCTACGTGATCCACCCCGTGGCCGGCCGCATGCCCGGGCACATGAACGTGCTCCTCGCCGAGGCGAACGTCCCCTACGAGCAGCTCGTCGAGCCGGGCGACGTGAACCCGACGATGGAGATGGTCGACGTGGCCATCGTGATCGGCGCGAACGACGTGGTGAACCCCGCCGCTCGCGAGGACGCCACCAGCCCGCTCTACGGCATGCCGATCATCGACGTCGACCGGGCGCGGACCACCTTCGTCCTGAAGCGCTCGATGAACCCGGGCTTCTCCGGCGTGCAGAATCCGCTGTTCTTCAAGCCGGGCACGCGCATGCTGTTCGGCGACGGCAAGGCGACGGTGAGCCAGCTGGTCTCGGAGTTCAAGGAGGCGCTCGAGGGCTGAGCGTCGCCCTCGCGTCGATCGTGCGTCGCGGGCGCCGAGGCCGAGAGGCTCGGCGCCCGTGTCCAAGATCGGTTCAGCGAGCGATGTTGCAGGAAAGTTGACAACAGCAGACTCACATTCGTACCATCGACGCATGGACGCCGAACGCTTCACCCGATCCTCGCTCGAGATGCTGCAGTCCGCGCAGCAGATCGCGCGGACCCGTGGCCAGCAGCAGGTCGGCGCGCTGCACCTCGCTGCCGCGCTGCTGGCCGACACCGACGGTCCGCCCGCCCGCGTCGTGCAGCGCGCGGGCGGCGAGCCCGCTCAGGCCTACGCCCAGATCGACGCCGCCCTCGCCAAGCTCCCACGCGTCTCCGGCCCCGCCGCCGGCACGGAGGTCTACGTCGACGCCGAGCTGAACCGCGCGCTGTCTGCCGCCGACGGCCTGGCCAGCGAGTGGGGCGACCGCTTCGTCGCCGCCGACGTGCTGCTCGTCGCCCTCCGCCGGGAGGCCAGCCGCGAGCTGGCCATGCTCCCCGACGCCGCCGCGCTCGAAGCCGCCGCCAAGGAGATCCGCGGCGGACGCACCGTCGACAGCGAAGGGGCCGAAAGCACCTTCGAGGCGCTCGACACCTACGGCATCGACCTCACCCGGCAGGCGCGCGACGGCGGGCTCGATCCGGTCATCGGCCGCGACGACGAGATCCGCCGGACGATCCAGATCCTGCTGCGCCGCACGAAGAACAACCCCGTCCTCATCGGCGAGCCCGGGGTCGGCAAGACCGCCGTCGCCGAGGGCCTCGCCCAGCGCATCGTCGGCGGCGACGTCCCGGAAGGGCTGCTCGGCAAGCGGATCGTGCAGCTCGACATGGGCTCGCTGCTCGCCGGCGCGAAGTACCGCGGCGAGTTCGAGGAGCGCCTGAAGGCCGTCATCACCGAAGTCGTCGATGCCGGCGGCGAGATCGTGATGTTCATCGACGAGCTGCACACCATCGTCGGCGCCGGCAAGGCCGAGGGCGCCGTCGACGCGGGCAACATGCTCAAGCCGCCGCTGGCGCGCGGCCAGCTCCGGATGATCGGCGCGACGACGCTCGACGAGTACCGCGAGATCGAGAAGGACGCGGCGCTCGAGCGTCGCTTCCAGCCGATCTTCGTCGACGAGCCGTCGGTCGAGGAGACGGTCAGCATCCTGCGCGGCCTCAAGGAGAAGTACGAGGTTCACCACGGCGTGCGCATCACCGACCCGGCGCTCATCGCCGCCGCATCGCTGAGTCACCGCTACGTCGGCGACCGGCAGCTGCCGGACAAGGCGATCGACCTGATCGACGAGGCGGCCAGCCGCATCCGCGTCCAGCTCGACAGCCTGCCCGAGGAGATCGACGCGCTCAAGCGGCGCAAGCTGCAGCTCGACGTCGAGGGGGCGGCGCTGGCCAAGGAGGAGGATCCCGAGAGCGCCGCACGGCTCGCTCGGGCCGAGGAGGAGCTCCGGATGCTCGAGGAGCGCATCGAGCAGGCCCAGAGCGACTGGCGCAGCGAGAAGGAGAAGCTCGACGAGCTCAGGGAGGCCCAGGAGGAGCGCGACCGCGTCAGGACCCGCATCGAGGCGGCCGAGCGCGACTACGACCTGAACCAGGCCGCCGAGCTTCGCTACGGGCACCTGCCGAAGCTCGACGAGCGGATCCGTGAGCTCACCGCCGAGCTCGAGGACGCCCACTACGTCCGTCTCGAGGTCGGCGAGGACGAGGTCGCCGAGGTGGTCTCGCGCTCGACCGGCATCCCCGTCGCCCGCCTGATGGAGGGCGAGCGCGAGAAGCTGCTCGGCCTCGAGGACGAGCTGCACCGCCGCGTCGTCGGGCAGGACCGGGCCCTCTCCGCGGTCGCCGACGCCGTCCGCCGCTCGCGCGCCGGGCTGGCAGACGACCGCAAGCCGATCGGCAGCTTCCTGTTCCTCGGACCCACCGGCGTCGGCAAGACCGAGACGGCCAAGGCGCTCGCGCAGCAGCTGTTCGACGACGAGGACGCCATGGTCCGCCTGGACATGAGCGAGTACATGGAGCGTCACACCGTGGCGCGACTGATCGGGGCGCCTCCCGGCTACGTCGGGTTCGAGGAGGGCGGCCAGCTCACCGAGGCGATCCGCCGCAGGCCGTACGCCGTGGTGCTCTTCGACGAGATCGAGAAGGCCCACGCGGACGTGTTCAACGCCCTGCTCCAGCTCCTCGACGACGGCCGCCTCACCGACGCGCACGGACGCACGGTGGACTTCCGCAACACCGTCGTGATCCTCACCAGCAACATCGGCAGCCCCCAGATCCTGGAGATGGGACGGGCCGGAAGGCCCGCCTCGGAGATCGAGGAGACCGTCCTGCGCGAGCTCCGCACCGCGTTCCGGCCCGAGTTCCTGAACCGCCTGGACGACATCGTGGTGTTCGAGGGGCTGGACCGAGACCAGGTCGCCAAGATCGCCGAGCTGCGCATCGACGAGCTGCGCGACCGCCTGGCCACCTCCCGGATCCGGCTGGACGTGAGCGACGAGGCGCTGGACTTCCTGTCGCGCGCCGGCTTCGACCCCGCGTTCGGGGCTCGGCCGCTGGCCCGCGCGATCCGCAAGCACCTCGAGACGCCGCTCAGTCGCGAGATCCTGGCCGGCACGGTGCAGGACGGCGACACGGTGCAGGTGCGCAGCGACGGCGAGCGTCTGACGTTCGAGGTGGATCGGCCGCAGGAAGTGCTTCACTGAGGCGCTCCGGCTAGGGGACCGGCCGATTCCGGCGGGGGCCGCGACGACGACGTCGCGGCCCTCTCGTCGGTCAGGCGACGACGCCGAGGGCCAGCCGGGCTACCCTCGGACGGTTCGGGACGGTCACACGAGGTGACCGACCGTGCGCACCCGTTGGAGGGATTCACCATGTGCGGCATCTGCGGCGTCCACGGACGCCACCCCGACCCGGTCGGCGAGACACGCAAGATGATGGCGGCGCTCCGTCACCGAGGACCGGACGCCGAGGGCGTCGTGCGCTGCGGCCCGACCACCCTGGGCCACGTCAGGCTGTCCATCGTCGATCCCGAGGGCGGCGACCAGCCGCACCGCAGCGAGGACGGCACCGTCGCGCTCGCCGGCAACGGCGAGATCTACAACCACGCCGGGCTGCGCGCACGGCTGGGCGACCACGAGTTCGCCTCCGATGCCGACACCGAGGCGGCGCTCCACCTGTTCGAGCGCGACGGCGCGGCGTTCGCGCGGGCGCTGGACGGCATGTACGCGCTGGCGGTGGCGGACGGACGCGACCTGGCGCTGGCACGCGACCCGCTGGGCATCAAGCCGCTCTACCTCGCCGAGAAGGACGGCACGACCTGGTTCGCGTCCGAGCTCAAGGCGCTGGCGCACGTCGGCGCGCCGCTCCGCGCCGTGCGTCCGGGCACCGTCTGGCACTCGCGTCACGGGGTGCGCCGGAGCTGGTCGCTGCCCGAGGCGCGCAGCGAGATCGGCGACGTCGGCGAGGCCCGCCGCGCCGTCCGCGCTGCGCTCGAGGCGGCCGTCGACAAGCGCCTGATGGCCGACGTGCCGCTCGGCGCGTTCCTCTCCGGCGGCCTGGACTCCAGCGCGATCGCGGCGCTGGCGGTCCGCCGCACCGGCTCGCTCAAGACGTTCTCGGTCGGGACCGAGGGGTCGCCCGACCTGATCGCGGCGCGCGTCGTCGCGGAGCATCTCGGCACCGATCACTACGAGCACGTCATCGATCCTGACGAGGTCCGTGCCGTGCTGCCCAGCATCGTCGCCGGCCTAGAGTCGTTCGACGCCGACCTGGTCCGGAGCGTCGTGCCGACCTGGTTCACCGCGCGCCTCGCGGCGCAGCACGTCAAGGTGATCCTGACGGGCGAGGGGGCGGACGAGCTGTTCGGCGGCTACGCCTACCATGCGTCGTACGACGGCGATCCGGACGCCCTGGCCACGGAGCTGACCCGGTCGCTGGGCACCATGCACGACGTGAACCTGCAGCGCGTCGACCGGATGACGATGGCGCACGGGCTCGAAGGCCGCGTGCCGTTCCTGGACGTCGACCTGATCGACGTGGCGCAACGGATCGATCCCCGTCTCAAGCGGCGGGGCGGCACCGAGAAGTGGATCCTTCGCGAGGCGGTCGCCGACCTGCTGCCCGAGGCGATCGTCTGGCGCGGCAAGGCGCAGTTCGACGAGGGGTCCGGATCGGTGGACCTCCTCGCCGAGCTCGTGCGCGACCTCCCGAACGAGCCCGGCCCCGCCGCGCCGTTCCCGCTCCGCTCCGCCGAGGAGGCGGCGTACTACCGGATGTTCGCCGGGGCGTTCCCCGATCCGCAGGCGGCCGCCGCGGCGGTCGGACGCTGGCACGCCGACCGCACGCCGAACGCCGCCGACTGAGGGCCGGCGGCGCGGCCCGGACGGCGCCGGCCGGGCCGCGCCGTCCGGGCACCTCAGCCGGGCTCGCGCACCTCGAGCGCCAGCTCGCCTCGCGCCTCGTCCAACCGGGCCGTGGGACCCAACACGACGATCCGCGGCTCGCCGGCGGCCTCGATGGCGTCGGCGAGCTCGGTGAACACCGACCGGTCGGCGTCCAGCAGCTCGCGACGGAGCCGCTCCGTCTGTCCCTCCGTCCCGCGCAGCCGACGCACCAGCGCCCGGAACCCGCGGGCGCCCGGAAGCGCGTACGGATCCAGCGATCCGACCGCGCCGATCACGAGGGTCTCGACGTCCAGAGGCTCGACCGTCTCCGCCGCCTCGCGCAACAGCTCGGGGGCCTCGGCGACGACGTCCAGCGTCTCCTGGAGGTTCGGATCGCGGTAGGAGAACGTCCGGATCGCCCCGTGCAGCGGGTCGAGCTGGGCGCCGGCGCCGTACGCGCCGCCCTGAAAGCGCAGACGGGGGATCAGCACGTCGGAGGTCAGCCAGCGCGACGCCGCCAGCCAGCCGCCCGGCAGCGGCGCACCCTCCCGCAGCGTCCGTCCGGTCGCCACGTAGTGCACCTGGCCCGGGAGCGTCCAGCCCTCGCGCGGGCCCGGGGCGTCCAGGCTCCACGTCGCCGTGCCGCCGGTGCCGCGGGGAAGCCCGTCGAGAAGCGTCGGCAGCGCGTCGCTCGCGGCGTCCGCGGCGACGTCGTCGGCGGTGACGCCGACGACCAGGCCGTCCCGCACCAGCAGGGTGTCGCGCAGCTCCTCGAGCTCGGCGGACAGGGCCGTCCAATCGTCGTCGCAGCGCGCGACGAACCGGGCCAGCGCGTCCAGGGACGCCAGGCCGCCGATCCGCTCCTCGACCCGGTCCTCGAGGCTGTCGTGCGCGGCCAGGCGGCGCAGCGCGAAGCGATGCCCGGCCGGCTCCAACGCCGACCGCCGCCTCGCGAGGTCCTCGACCGCCAGGCGGCGGACCTGCGCGACGTCACCGAGATCCGCCTCGGTGACGATCTCCCGGACCAGGGCCGTGAGGTCGCCGGCCTTGTCGGCCAGCGCCTTGCCGCGCACGAAGAAGCGCGCCATGCCCGGAGCGCCGCCCACGCCCGCGGCCAGGTCGGCGCCCGCGCCGATCCCGCCGGTGTCCCGGTCGATCGTCCGGCTCAGCTCGGCCAGCGATCGGCGTTTCGTCCCCGTCTCGAGCAGCAGGCGCCCGAGCAGGCCCACGTGCGGCAGCAGGCGACCCGGGACGCGGCGCAGATCGAAGCCCAGGTCCAGGTAGACCAGGCCGCGCGTCGGCAGATCGATCCGCAGGATCTGGACGCCGTCCCGCTCCTCGCTACGGATCTCGGGCTCGGGCCGCTGCTCGCGAAGGTCGTCGCGATGCAGGCGAGGCAACGTGGCACGGACCTCGGGCGGGTCGGGCTGGCGCTGCGCCTCGGCGAGCGCAGCGGCCGACGCGGCCACCGCGGCCAGGTCGGCGTCGCTCATGGTGGCGGCGCGCGTCTCGAGGCGCGCCGTTTCCTGGGCCGCGCGGCGCTCGCTCAGCTCGAGGTCCGGCACCACCGTCGACGCCACCCGGTGCGGATTGTCGAGCAAGCGAGCGCGCAGCAGGCGGGTGAGGGCGCCTGCGCCCTCGCCGAGCCGGGCGTCGAGCTGCACGAGGGCGGCGTCGAGGTCCACCTGCCGAAGCGGATCGCGTCCGTGCAGCCACGCCCCCAGCGCGTCGAGCGCCAGCGCCAAGCCGCGCTGGCCGCCGTACACGTCGAGCTCGCGGAGGTCGAACTCCAGCCGGTTCCGCGCGGCCTGGACGTCCGCCGCGTCCAAGCCGCGCTCGGCGAGGTCGTGCAGCGTCGCCTGGACCACCTGGTGCACCTCTCCGGTGCGCTCCGGATCGACGCCCCGGAGGCCGGCTCGGAACACCGGCTGCCGTAGCGCGGTGCCGAGCCCGCCCACGAACGCCTCGCCCAGGCCCGAGTCCAACAGCGCCCGACGGAGCGGGGCCGCCGGCGAGCCGACCAGCACGTGATCGAGCACCTCGAGCTCCAGCTCCTCGCCGGGACCGGACGGGACGGGCAGCGCCCAGGCCAGCGTGGCGAACGCCTTGCCGCGAGCGTCCGAGGCGTACGCGCCGCTGGCCGTCCTCGGCGCGTCGAACGGGGGCTGGACCGACGGCGGCGGCAGCGGGTCGAGGCGCGGCGCGCCCCGTACGTAGCGGGCGATCGCCGCCAGGGTCGCTTCGAGCGGCACGTCCCCGTGCACCACGAACCGCGCCCGACTGGGGTGGTAGTGCGCGGCGTGGTAGGCGACCAGGTCCTCGTAGCTCAGCTCGGGAATCGCGGCCGGGTCGCCGCCCGACTCGTGCCGGTAGGCGGTGCCTGGGAAGAGCGCCTCGGTCTCGGTGTGGGCCAGCGCGCGATTCGGATCGGCGATCGCGCCCTTCATCTCGTTGTAGACGACGCCGCGAAGGAGCAGGCGGCGCTCGCTGCCGTTCAGCTCGAGGTGCCACGCCTCCTGGTCGAACGTCTCGCGCGACAGGCGCGGCCGGAACACGGCGTCGAGGTACACGTCGAGCAGGTTCAGGAAGTCGCGGGGATGCTCCGTCGCGAACGGGTAGATCGTCCGGTCGGGGTACGTCATCGCGTTCAGGAACCCGGCCAGCGAGCCCTTGATCATCTCGAAGAACGGATCCTTGAGCGGGAAGCGCTCGGAGCCGGCGAGGACCATGTGCTCGAGGATGTGGGCGACGCCGGTGTCGTCGTCGGGCAGGGTCTGGAAGCCGACGGCGAACGACAGGTTCGGCTCGTCGCCCTGCAGCGCCAGCAGCTCCGCGCCGCTGGCTTCGTGACGGAGCCGCCGTCCGGTCACCCCGGCGATGGCGAGCTCGCGTTCGTCGACGCTCGTGAATCCGTGCATGTCCATGGCGCGGACGCTATCACGCCGCTGGGCTCGTGCCGCGTGCGGGGAGCGATGCCCGACGTCGCCGTGATAGCGTCCGGACGTGGTCCCCCGTCGTGCCCGGCTTCCGCACCTCGAGCCCGCCCGGCGCGCCCTCGCCGAAGGGCGCTACGAGGCGGCGTTCGCGTTGCTCGAGGACGCGGCGGCGCGCACCCGTCCGCAGCTCGTGCGGGCGCTGTACCAGCTGCATCTCGCAGCCGCCGACGCGCTGTACGGTCGCGAAGGTCTCGACCACGGCCTGCGGGCGCTACGGGCCGTGGCGTCGGCCGATCCGGAAGCGGTTCGCTGGCCGCTCTATCGCGCGTTGCACTGGGAGTTCCGGGCGCTCCAGGGCGCGTCGGCCCACGAGGTCCGGCGCGGGGTCGACCGTCTGGGCGACGACGATCCGGTCGCCGCGTACCACGCGGCCAGCGCGCTCTGGTGCGCCGGGGCGTCGCGAGCCGCGCGGCGCGCGCTGAGCGGCATCGCCGCTGCGGAGCTTCCCGAGTACCTCCGCTGGCGTCGCGCCTCGCTGCTGGGGCATGCCCACGCCGACGCCGACGACTGGGAGGGCGCCGCCGCCGCCTTCGCCGACGCGCTCGAGACGGCGGCGGAGGCCGAGCGCGAGACGGTCCGCGTTCACCTCGCGAGCGCGCTCGTCGAGCTCGGCCGGTTCGCCGAGGTGCGGCAGCTCCTCGCCACGCTCGACCCCGGCGTGTTGGCGCCGGCCGATCTGGGCTGGGGCCACGAGCTCCGAGGCCGCGCGGAGCTGGAGCTCGGTAACCCTGGGCGCGCCCTGGACGATCTGGACGAGGCGGACCGCTTGGCGGAGGACGGGATCCGGCGGTTCGCCGTGGCGCAGGCGCGGGCGCAGGCGCTGGCGCGGCTGGGCCGGCACGCGGAAGCCGCCGACCGGATCGCCGACGCGCTGGCCGACGCGCCCGAGGCCGAGCGGGCGTACGCCCTGCACGAGCGCGCCATCGCGTTGCTCGAGGCCGACCGGATCGACGATGCCCAGGAGACGCTCGAGGAGATCCTGCTCGATCCGGACTACCCCTACCGCGGCGAGGCCACCGCCGACATCGCCGAGATCGAGCTTCGCCGCGGCGACCTGTCCGAGGCGCGCGAGACGGCGGTACGCGCGCTGGACCTGGGGGCGACGGGCCCGGCGTGCCTCACGCTGGGCACGGTGGCGTTCGAGTACTTCGACCTCGACGAGGCGGTCGTGTGGCTGGAGCGCGCCGTCAGCGCCACCACGCAGGGCGATCCGACCTGGATCGCCGCGCACCAGCTCCTCGCCGACGTGTACGCGCAGCGCGGTCCGCCGTCGGCGGAGAACCTCCTGATCCACGCGCGCAAGGCGCTGAGCTGGGCCGAGGGGGGCAGCGAGTGGGCCGGACCGCTCGAAGCCCAGGTCGAGCTGGCCCGCCGCTGGCTGGGCGGACACGAGCGCTGGCTGAACTGAGCGTTCGCGAGCGGTCGGTCCCCAGGGGACGGGCGGCGCGCGATCCGACGGTACACTCCCCGAGATGGAAGGTCTCCTGCTCGCTCAGGTTCTGGACGAGGTCCGCTCGCGCACGCCGGCCGAGCGGCTGGACTGGCGCTTCGTCGACGAGCACACCGCCGTCCTGCCGCTGGTGCCCGACGTGGCGCTGTGGTGCTTCGATCGCCTTCCCACGCCTCGCCTGGAGCTGCGTCACGACCAGCCGTCCGGTGCCGGCGCGCCCCGCACCGGGTTCCAGGAGCTGCTCCGTGCCCGGGCGGTCGGTCCGCTCGTGGCCGCCGTGCAGCCGGGCCTCGACCGGATCGCGCGGCTCCGCTTCGGAGCGGCGGGCGGCTTCGTCGGCGCGGCGCCGGTCGACCTGATCGCCGAGCTGACCGGCCGGAACGGGAACCTGATCTTGGTGGACGAGGCGGGAACGATCATCGGGGCCGCCCGCGAGATCGGCTCCGAGATGAATCGCTACCGCCAGGTGCGTGCCGGCCTGACGTACCGTCCGCCTCCGCCGTACGACAAGCTCGACCCGCGTCACGCCACGCGGGACGAGCTTCGTGCCACGCTCGAGGGGCGAACCCCGGCCCAGATCAAGCGACGGGTGGACGGGGTCGGGCCGGAGCTCACGGCGGCGATCCAGGCGCTGGCGGGCGTGCCGTCCGATGCCGTCCTCGAAGGCCCGGCGCTCGACGACGTCCTCTCGGCGCTGGCGGAGGTGGTCGAGGATCCCGCCGGCGCCGCGCAGCGGGCCCTGGGACGACCCGACGTCGCGACGTTGCGAGCGCGCGAGCGTCGCGACGCCGATCTTCGGCGCGTCAGAGCGCATCTGAGCGACCGGGCCGAGCTGGCTCGCAAGCGCCGTCACGACGCCGATCGGACGCTGAGCGCGGCGGAGGACGCCGCTCGCCTCCGGGGAGAGGCCGACCTCCTGCTCGCCTACGCGGGACGCGTTCCGCCGGGCGCATCGCGCGTGGCGCTGCCCGCGTTCGAGGGCGGCGACGTCGAGATCGCGCTCGATCCCTCCCAGCCGGCGACGGCGAACGCCGAGGCGCGCTACGCCCAGGCGCGCCGGCGCGAGGCGCGGGCGGACCGTGCGCTCAAGCGGGCTGCGGAGCTCGACGAGGAGCTGCGCGATCTCGAGGCCCAGCTCGAAACGCTGAGCGAGCTGGACGACGGCGCACTGCGAGCACGCGCGGATGCGTTGGAACCGAAGCGCGCCGCGAAGCGACGCGAGGTGGGGCTTCGCTACCCCGCTCCCCACGGCTTCACGGTGGTGGTGGGCCGCAACGCCAGGGAGAACGACGAGGTCACGTTCAAGGTGGCGCGCAGTCGCGACGTCTGGCTCCACGTGCAGGGCTGGCACGGCTCCCACGTGGTGATCCTGACGCAGGGCCGCGAGGTGCCGTTCGACACCGTGCTGTTCGCCGCGCGGCTGGCCGCCGGGCACTCGAAAGCGGTGGGCGGCGACAACGTGCCGGTGGACTACACGCTCCGGAAGCACGTCTGGAAGGTGAAGGGGGGGCCGCCGGGCGCCGTCCGCTTCGCGCACCAGAAGACCGTGTTCGTCACCCCCAGCCGAAACCCGGCTGCGGAGGCCGCGCCAGACGCGTCGTAGCCCGGCGCGTCGTAGCCCGGCGCGGGGGTCGTGCCCGGCTCAGTCGGCCTTGCCGGCCGAGCCGAACACCTGCATCCGTTCTGCGACGATGCGGCGCATCTCGTCCCTGGCGGGCCCGAGGATCTTGCGGGGGTCGAACTGCGACGGGTCGTCCTTCAGCACCTCGCGCACGCGGGTGGTGAAGGCGAGACGCAGATCGGTATCGGTGTTGATCTTGGCGATGCCCTCGGTGACGGCCTTGCGGACGTCGTCCTCGTGAATGCCGCTGGCGTCGGCCAGCGATCCGCCGGCGTCGTTCAGGCGCCGGACGATGTCGCTGGGCACGCCGCTGGCTCCGTGCATCACGAGCGGGTGGGGCAGGCGCGAGGCGATCTCGACGATCCGGTCGTGGTCGATGTACGGCCGGCCCGTACCCTTGTTCGCTCCGTGCGAGGTGCCGATCGCGACGGCGAGGTAGTCCGCGCCGCTCTCGTGCATGAACCGCTCGGCCTCGTCCGGCTTGGTGAGGATCGCGTCCTCTTCGCTGACGACCACGTGCTCTTCGACCCCGCCGAGCCGGCCGATCTCGGCCTCGACCGTGACGCCGACGGCGTGAGCCGCCTGGACCACGCGAGCGGTCTCGCGCACGTTGACCTCTTCGTCGGCGTGCGACTTGTCGATCATCACCGAGGTGAAGCCCAGCCGGATCGCCCGTAGGCACGACTCGTACGACGAGCCGTGATCGAGGTGGATCGCGACCGGCACGGTGGCGTCGCGGGCCATCTCGACGACCATCTTGGGCAGGATCGTGCCGCCGTACTTCAGCGCGCCTTCCGACAGCGCGACGAGCACCGGGCTGCGCGTCTCCTCGGCGGCCTCGAGGATCGCCTGGGTGATCTCCATGTCGTTCGTGTTGAAGGCCCCGACGCCGTACTGGCCGTCGCGGGCCGCCTTCAGGATGTCGAGTCCGGTCATGAGGGGCATGTCCGCAGCATACAGCAGCGTTCCCGCTCCCCGCTCACGTCCTCGGCGCCGCCCCCGTCCCCAGGGCGGCGAGGACCGCGTCCGAGGCGGCGCGAACCGCCGCCCCGACGTTCCACGCCGCCTTGTCGCGGACGCCGGCGACGTTGCTCACGCCGCGCACCTGCGCGAACGGCAGCCCCAGCCGGGCGCACGTCAGGGCGGCGCCGGCGCCCTCCATCGACTCGACCGCCGCGCCCGAACGCTCGGCGCGGTCGGCGGCGACGTCCAGATCGCCCGCGATCGCGTCGGAGGTCGCGAACGGAACGGCCACGGCGCCGCACGCGCCGGACAGCGCCGAGGTCCAGCGCGGGTCGGTGGGGAAGACCTCGAACAGCTCGGGACGGTCGGAGCGTTCGTCGGCGGGCACGCGCGGGAGGGGGATCTCGGCGAGGCTCGCGGTGTGCGTCCGGTACGCCACGCCGGCGTCGAGATCGGTCTCCGAGGCGGCGCAGACCGCCACGCCCACCGGAACGAACGCGCCGACGTAGGCGCCAGCGATGCCGGTCATCAGGCAGGCGGACGGACGAAGGGTGGCGGCGAACCAGCCGACCGCGGCGGCCGCCGACGCCTTGCCGACGCCGCACGCCACGAGCGCGACGCGTCGCTGTCGCAGGCGTCCCAGCCAGGCGGCGGGCCAGGCGTCGTCGCCGATCGGACGGGGGTCGCGCAGCTCGGCCAGCAGGGGGCGGAGCTCCGCCTCGGTCGCCGCGACGATCAGCAGCGGCGGCTCGGCCGACGGGGGCGTCCGTCGAGGAGCGCTCACGCCCCGCGGGCCCGAGCGCGGCCCTCCGAGCGGCGGCCCTCCCCGCGGCGGCCCTCCCCGCGACGGTTCGTGGCGGCCACGACGCTCAGGCGGCCTCGCGCGCCGGCATGTCCAGCAGGGCGTGCACGTACGCGGCCGCGTCGTACGGCTGGAGGTCCTCGGCCGATTCGCCGACGCCGATGAACTTGATGGGCAGCTGCAGCTCGCGCACGATGGGAAGCAGGATGCCGCCCTTGCCGGTGCCGTCGAGCTTCGTGACGATCACGCCGGTGAGGTCGACGGCCTCGTGGAACCGCTTGGCCTGCTGCAGGCCGTTCTGGCCGGTGACGGCGTCGAGCACCAGCCAGACCTCCTTCGGCTCGCCGGGATCGGCCTTGCCGATGACGCGCCTGACCTTCTTCAGCTCCTCCATCAGGTTGTGCTGCGTGTGGAGGCGTCCGGCGGTATCGACGAACAACAGGTCGGTGCCCTTCGCCTTGCGGGCCGCGGCCGCGTCGAACGCGACCGCGCCGGGGTCGCCCCCGTCGGGACCGGTCCGGGTCGGGATGCCGAGCCGCTCGCCCCACACGCCGAGCTGCGCGGAGCCGGCGGCGCGGAACGTATCGCCGGCCGCGAACATCACGCTTCGCCCGAGCCGCTGGTAGTACTGACCGAGCTTCGCGATCGTCGTCGTCTTGCCGACGCCGTTCACGCCGACGACCATGACGACGTGGCCGGCGGGCTCGACGACGTTCCGGCTGACGTCGAGCTCGAACCCGACGCGGCGAAGCTTCTGGCGCATCCGGTTCGGCTCGAGCTGGTCGAGCAGCGCCTGCTCGAGCGCGTCACGGAACGCGGCCCCGCCCTCGCGCTGACGCTTGGCCTCGGCGACGACGTCGGCGGCGATGCGGGCGCCCACGTCCGCGCCGATGAGCGCGAACTCGAGATCGTCCCAGTCCATCTCCCAGCTCTTGCCCAGGTCGCGGACGTCGGTGGTGAGCACGTCCCGGGTCTTGCCCAGGCCCTGGCGAAGGCGGTCGAACCAACCCATCAGGTGCCGGCTCCGCTCCGGCCGGTGTCGCTCCCGGCGCCCTCCGGCGTGGTGTCGCCGGCGTTCTCCTCGGGCGTGGGCCGATCGTCCGGCAGGGCCGCGGTCATCTCCGAGAGCGCGCGGCCGATGCGGCGAAGCACGCGCTCGCGCCCGAGGATCACCACGAGGTCGGTGACCGACGGCGCTTGCGTCGTGCCGGTCAGCGCGGCCCGCATCGGCATCAGGACCTGAGGCTTCTTGATCTCGCGGGAGCGCACGTAGTCGTCGAGCAGGTCGTCCACCGCGTCCTCGTCGAAGAAGTCCAGCATCGAGAACTCGCGCTCGAGATCCTCGAGCGCCTGCTGGCCCGCCGCGATGCGCTTGCGCGCCTCGTCGGAGATCGGGAACGCGTCGGTCCAGAAGTAGCCGCTCTGCTCGGCGATGTCGTTCAGCGTCTCGGCCCGGGGCCGAAGCACGTCCACGACGTCCAGCAGGTAGTCCTCGTCGTCGCCGTCGTAGCCGGCCTGCTTCAGCGCGGGCTCCGCCCGGCGCGCGACCTCCTCGAGCGGCAGGACCTCGCGCAGGTAGCGCGCGTTCACGTGCCGCAGCTTGCGGAGGTCGAACACCGGCCCGCCCAGCGAGATCCGCTCGGGATCGAACACCGCGACCATGGCGTCGAGCGCGAAGATCTCGCGGCCGTCCGGCATGCTCCAGCCCATCGTCGCCAGGAAGTTCAGCAGCGCCTCGGGAACGATGCCCTGCCGTCGATAGGAGTCCACGCTGGTGTCGAGCTTGCGCTTGCTGATCTTCGTCTTGTTCGCGTCGGGGTTGCGCAGCAACGGCAGGTGGATGAACACCGGCAGCTCCCACCCCAGCGCCCGGTAGAGCAGCACGTGGATCGGCGTGCTGGTCACCCACTCCTCGGCCCGCATGACGTGCGTCACCTCCATCGCGCGATCGTCCACGACGTTCGCGAAGTGGTAGGTGGGATACCCGTCGCTCTTGACCAGGACGGGGTCCTTGATCTCCGCGTTGGGGATCGCGATCTGGCCGCGGAGCAGGTCGACGAACGCCGTGTCGCCGTCGTCGGGCGTGCGCAGGCGGATCACGTGCGGCTCGCCTGCGGCTGCGCGCCGCTCCTGCTCGTCGCGGGGGACGGCTCGGCCGCGCCCGTCGTAGCCGAGAGGAGCGCCGCGACGCTGCTGGTCGGCCCGCATGGCCGTGAGCTCCTCCTCGCTCTCGAACGCGCGGTACGCGCCGCCCGAGGCCAGCAGGCGATCGGCGTGCTCCCTGTACAGGTCGATCCGCTCGCTCTGACGGTAGGGGCCGTGCGGGCCGCCGACGCCGGGACCCTCGTCGGGCGCGATGCCGAGCCACTCGAACATCTCCAGGACGCGGAGCTCGGAGGCCGCGTCGTAGCGCTCGCGGTCGGTGTCCTCGAGCCGGAACACGAACCGCCCGCCGTGGCGCTTGGCCAGGGCGTAGTTGAACAAGCCCACGTAGGCCGTGCCGACGTGGGGATCTCCGGTGGGGGATGGCGCGATTCGGGTCACGACGTTCATGGCGCGGTCTCCTTCTCGGCGTTCGATGATAGCCCGGCGCCGAACCGTCTCCGGTCGTCGGGCCTGCGGCGGGGAATCAGCTCGCGACCAGGCGAAGCATCGTCAGGGCGGACACGGTCCACAGGTAGGGCGCGAACCAGCGGAAGCGCCCCTTCTTCAGCAGTCGGAACAGCCAGATCAGCGCCAGCCAGCCGGTCACGAACGACGCGAGCGTCATCCACGCCACCGCGCGCCAGCCCAGCCCGGCGTCGCGGACCTCCGCGAAGCCCAGCACCGCGACGCCGGCCGAGGCGACGAGGTAGAGCAGGAACGACAGGCGGGCCGCCAGCGCCGCGTCGACGTCGCGCCAGAGCAGGGCCGAGATCGTGCTTCCCGATCGACTGATGCCGGGGACGACCGCCAGACCCTGGGCCGTTCCGGCGACCAGCGCGTCGCGCCAGCCCAGCTCGCGACTCTCGCGACGAGCGCCCCTGGTGGGCGCCGTCCACAGGATCAGTCCGGTGACCGCCAGCGCCAGCGACACGGGAAGGGGCGCGTTCAGGTGCTCGAACACGCCCCGAAGCCCCAGACCGATCGCCGCCGTGGGGACCGATCCGATGATCACGAGCACGGCCAGCCGCCAGCCGTCCTGGCGCCTCGCTTCGGCCGAGACCAAGCCGCGCGCGAAGCCGCTCGCGGCCATCCAGACGTCCGCACGCAGCGCGATCAGCACGGCCAGGAACGTGCCGGTGTTCGTGGCGATGTCGACCGCCAGCTCCAGCGACTCGCCCTCGGCCTGGAAGCCGAACCAGGTAGCCGCCAGCACCAGGTGCCCGGAGCTGGAGATCGGTAGGAACTCGGTGAGCCCCTGCACGATGCCGAGGATGAGGGCCTGAAGGTCGGCCACGCTCGCGTCCTTCCCTGAACGGTCTCGGCCGTACGAGGACAGGCCGGTGGCGGGCCACCGGCCTGTCCCCTCACGGACGTGGCGTCGTGCTCAGCGCTTGCTGAACTGCGGCGCGCGCCGGGCCTTCTTGAGGCCGTACTTCTTGCGCTCGACCACGCGAGCGTCGCGGCTGAGGTGGCCGGCCTGCTTCAGCACGTCGCGGTACGCCGGGTCGACCACGAGCAGGGCGCGAGCGACGCCGAGCTTGATCGCGTCCGCCTGGCCCGACGGGCCGCCGCCCTTGACCGTGATGACGGCGTCGTAGCGGCCGGCGGTGTTGGTCGCCTTGAGCGGCTCGAGCGCCTGCACGCCCACGAGGATCCCCCGGAAGTACTCCTGGAAGTCCTTGCCGTTCACGCTGATGCGGCCGGAGCCGGGACGGAGGAACACGCGCGCGACGGCTTCCTTGCGTCGGCCGGTGCCGTAGTACTGATCCATCATCGGACCTCCAAGGCCTTGGGCTGCTGAGCTTGATGCGGATGCGCGTCGCCGGCGTAGACCTTCAGGCGACGGATCAGCTTCCGGCCCAGCCGGTTCTTCGGGAGCATGCCCCAGACCGCGCGCTCGAGCACGCGCTCGGGATGCTTGGCCAGCATCTCGCGGGCCGGGACTTCCTTCAGGCCGCCCTGGTAGCCGGTGTAGCGGGTGTAGATCTTCTGGTCGAGCTTCCCGCCGGTGAACACGACCTTCTCGGCGTTGATCACGACGACGAAGTCGCCTCCCGACTGGTTCGGCGTGTAGGTCGGCTTGTGCTTGCCGCGGAGGACCTGAGCCAAGCGCGTCGCGAGCCGCCCGACGGTCTGGCCGTCGGCGTCGATCACGACCCAGTCGTTCTCGGTCTCCTTGGGGAAGTAGGTCTTCACGGTCGTCACGTCCTTCAGGGTGCGCGGGGCGTGCACGCGGCGTGCACGGCGCACGTTGGTTCGCATTCGGGTCGTTCAGGTCGTCGGGTCGTTCACGTCGCCTGGTCGTGCGCTTCGAGATCACGTCGATGATCGGGGGATCGCCACGCGAAAAGCCAAAGGGGAGTCTAGCACGCCGGCTTCGCTGGGGCAAGGCCACCACGCGAGCGGCGCGCGGACGCCGCCGAGCGGACGCTCGCTCGGCTCACGAGCCGGAGGAACGCTCCTCCGGCTCGTCCGAGGCGCCGCCAGCGGCGGGCTCGGAGCGGTCGTTCGCGTCGTCGTTCGCCTCGTCGCCCGCGTGCGCTCCGCTGGGCGCCGCTCCCCGGGACAGCGGGGCGGTCCCTCGCTCGGCGTCGGACGCCTCGGCCGCGACGCGCCCGCCGAGCTGGCGGATCTCCTCGATGAACCGGTCGACCGAGTCGAAGTCCCGGTACACGCTGAGGAAGCGGATGTAGGCGACGTCGTCGAGCGACTTCAGGAACGCCAGCGTGCGACGGCCGATCTCGTCCGTGTCGATGCGGGCCGTCTGGACCTCGTCCTCGAAGCCGTAGGCGAACTCGCGCAGCTGCTTCTCGGTGACCGGCCGCTTGTTCGTCGCGACGCGGAGCTTGCCCAGGAGCTTGTCGGGCTGGAACGCCTCGAGCCGTCCCGAGCGCTTGCGGACCATCAGCGCCTCGAGCTGCGTCCGCTCGTAGGTGGTGAACCGCCGGTGACAGGCGTCGCACTCGCGCCGACGTCGGATCGCGTGTCCCTCGTCGGAGGGCCGCGAGTTCACCACGCGCGTCTCGGTGGACGAACAGTACGGGCACTTCACGGCACGCCCTCCGGTCGGCTCACCAGGCGTCGCGCGCCCGGAACGGCGGAAGGTCGAGCAGGTCGGGCGCGTCGTCGAGGTCGTCCAAAGCGTCCCGCGCGTCTTGCGCCGGCGCCTCGTCGTCTCGGGCGTCCTCGTCCTCGTCGTCCGGCTCGGACCACAGGTCGGCCTCGAGATCGTCCTGCCTGACCCGGTCGTCCAGCGCCGCTTGGATCTCGGGGAGAAGGCGCTCGACCACGCGCGGCGGCGGAGGCAGGTCCACCGCCAGCTCGAGACCGCGCAGCCCCTCGGCGTCCTCGCCTCCCAGGAACATCACGGCGTCGACCAGCCGTGCGTCGTGGACCGGGTCGGATGCGCCGCGGGACGGAACGGCGACGTTCACCCGCAACGCGTCGGAGCGCGCGCCGAACGCCGCGGCGAGCCGAGCGAGGCCGCCTCGGACCATCTCGTTCTGGGGAGCGTCGGCCGAGGCGGGCGGCGCGATGATCACGACCCAGCTCCGCTCCAGCGATCGCGCCGCCGTGCGCAGGATCAGCTGACTGCTCCGGAGCGTGTCGTCGACGAGCTCGCTGAACTCGTTGTCGGTCAGCGCCAACGGACTCGCGGAGCTGGACCTCGACGCGACGTGCACGACGCCTTCGAGTCGCCCGAACAGCTCGTCGATCTTCGTGAAGGCGTGCCGCACGTCCATCGTGACGGTGACGTCGATCTGGATCGGGATCGCCTGTCCGCCGCTCTCCTCGACCTCGGCCGCGGTCTTCGACGCGAGCTCCACGTCGCGATCGGCGCAGACCACGTCGTAGCCGGCCCGACCCCAGCCGAGCGCGATCGCCCGTCCGAAGCCCTGTCCGACACCCGTGACCAGCACGACCCCACCTCGCGGCATGCGCCCACGATACACCGCGCCCCGAGCGTCGCCGCGTCCGCGGCGGGGACGAGCGGACGACCGAACGCGTGCGCGGCGCAGCGGCGGCTCTGGTAGGCTCGGCGCCGGAAGGAGCCCGCCATGCCCCGTCGCGACGATGCGCGCGAGCCGTACAGCTACGTCGATGCCGAGACGACCGTCGAGGGGACCGTGACGGCGAGCGGCCGCCTACGTGTCGACGGACGCGTTCGTGGCGAGGTGCGCGTCGAGGGCGTCCTCGAGGTCGCTCCCGGCGGCCGGATCGAGGCCGGACCGGTCCACGCGGCCGACGTCAGGATCGCGGGCGAGGTCGTGGCCGACGTGCGTGCGTCCGGCACGGTCGAGCTCTGGAACGGCGGCCGGCTCGAGGGCGACGTGCGCGCGGCCTCGCTGGACATCGAGGAGGGCGCCACGTTCTTGGGGCGAAGCCTCTCGTCCGAGGACGAGGAGCTTGCGACCAGCGCGATCTCGGCCCCGCCGGTGGACGCCGCGTCCGCGTCGGAGCCCGACCGGTGAGTGCGGGCCGGAGCGGCTCCGGGGCGCGCGCGGCGCTCCTGCTAGAATGCCGCCGGACGTCGGACGTCGCGCCCGAGCGCGCGAGGCGCTGGTGGCGTCCCTGGACCGGAAGGAGATTCCGTGGCGCTTGAGCGTTGGTTCCGCAGGAGTCGGCCGACCCGCAGCGACGACGACACGAGCCCCGCCGGTCTGTGGCTCAAGTGCGAGAGCTGCGCGGCGCAGATCTACCGCAAGGACCTCGTCGCGAACCTGTACCTCTGTCCCGAGTGCGGCCACCACTACCGCATGCCGGTCGACGCCCGGATCGAGTCGTTGGCGGACGAAGGGACGTTCGAGCGCTGGTCGGGAAGCCTGGCGCCCAGCGACCCGCTGGACTTCGTGGACACCGAGCCGTACCTGGGCCGGATGGAGCGCGTCCAGCAGAAGCAGGGCCGGCCGGACGCCGTCGTCTCGGGCGGCGCGTCGTTGCACGGCGAGCCTGTCGCGCTGGTGGTGATGGACTTCTTCTTCGCCGGCGGGTCGATGGGATCGGTCGTCGGCGAAGAGATCGCCCGCGCCGCGGAACGTGCCGCGGCGGAGGGCCGGTCGCTGGTGGTGATCACCGCCTCGGGCGGCGCGCGGATGCAGGAGGGCGCGCTGAGCCTGATGCAGATGGCGAAGACGACGGTGGCGCTCGAGGAGCTGGCCGAGCGCCGACTCCCGTTCGTGTCCGTGCTCACCGACCCCACCACGGGCGGCGTGACGGCGTCGTTCGCCACGCTGGGCGACGTCATCCTGGCCGAGCCGAAGGCGCTGATCTGCTTCGCCGGTCCTCGAGTGATCCAGCAGACGATCAAGCAGGACCTCCCCGAAGGGTTCCAGCGCGCCGAGTTCCTGCTCAAGAAGGGCATGCTGGACGACGTCGTGCCGCGCGACCGACTCAAGGGGACGCTGGCCACGATGGTGCGCCTGCTACGCGGCGGCGCCGTCGTGCCCGATGCCGAGGAGTCCCATGTCGCTACCGTTTGAGAAGCCGATCCTCGATCTCGAGGCGAAGATCCGCGACATGCGGACGTACGCCGAGGACCAGGAGATGGACCTCGGCGAGGAGATCGCGCTGCTCGAGTCCCGCCTCGAGCGACTGAAGGCGGAGACGTTCGAGAAGCTCACCCGCTGGCAGCGCGTCCAGGTCGCGCGGGCGGCGGGGCGACCGACGGGGCTGGACTACGTCGGACACGTGTTCGACGGGTTCCGTGAGCTGCACGGGGATCGGACCTTGGGCGACGATCCGGCCGTCGTGACCGGCCTCGCGGAGCTGGGTGGCCGAAGCCTGGTGGTGATCGCGCAGCAGAAGGGCCGCGACACGAAGGAGAACATCCACCGCAACTTCGGCATGAGCCATCCGAGCGGCTACCGCAAGGCGATGCGGATGTTCGACCTCGCGGACAAGTTCGGCTTGCCGGTCGTCACCCTGATCGACACGCCGGGCGCGTACCCCGGCATCGCCGCCGAGGAGCAGGGACAGGCGTGGGTCATCGCCGCCTCGATCCAGCGCATGAGCCGGCTGCGGGTGCCGGCGATCAGCGTCGTCATCGGCGAGGGGGGATCGGGCGGGGCGCTCGCGATCGGCGTCGCGAATCGGGTCCTGATCCTCGAGAACGCGACCTACTCGGTGATCAGCCCCGAGTCGTGCGCCGCGATCCTGTGGCGCGACGCGGCGGAAGCGCCCAAGGCGGCCGAAGCCCTGAAGCTGACCGCCCGCGACCTCCGCGAGCTCGAGATCGTCGATCGCGTCATCGACGAGCCGATCGGCGGTGCGCACCGCGATCCGGAGCGCGCCATGGACGCCGTCGGAGACGCTCTCCGTGCCGAGCTCGAGGCGCTTCGCGACGCGACGCCCGACGAGCTGCTGCGGGGACGCAGGGCGCGGTTCCGCCGGCTCGGCAGGTTCGTGGAGATCGACGCCGCGGCCTGAACGGCCGGCCGTTCCGCGCGTTCAGTCGTCGCCGCGCCGGCCGAGGGTCGCGGCGGTACGGAGCGCCTCGAACCGCTCGGCGATGTCGCCGTCGCCTCCGAACAGCGCGCTGCCGGCCACCAGCACGTCCGCGCCCGACGCCGCCGCCAAGCCCGCGGTCGTCCGGTTCACCCCGCCGTCCACCTGCACCAGCGTCTGCGGCTTCGTCGCGTCGCGCCAGCCGCGCACCGTCCGCAGCCGGGCGTCGCTGCCCTCGATCCACGCTTGGCCGCCGAAGCCGGGGTTCACGCTCATGATCAGGATCAGGTCCAGCAGCGGAAGCGCGTCACGGACGATCGCCAGGGGCGTGAGCGGGTTCAGGGCCAAGCCGCTGCGGACGCCCCGTGCCCGGATCCTCTCCAGCGTTCGGTGGAGGTGCGGATCGACCTCGGGATGCACGGTGATGAGGTCCGCGCCGGCGTCGGCGAACGGGTCGACCCAATCCGCGCTGCGGCTGACCATCAGATGAACGTCGAGCGTCGCCGAGGTGACGCGACGGCAGGCGGCCACCACCGACGGACCGAACGTCAGGTTCGGAACGAAGGCTCCGTCCATCACGTCCAGATGGAACCAGTCCGCGCCGGCGGCTTCGGCCTCGTGGATCTGATCGCCGAGGCGCGCGGCGTCGGCTGCGAGAAGGGACGGAGCGATACGGATCATCGACGCATGGTAGCAGGCGGCGTGCGCGCCTCGGCGTGCGTCGGCCGGCCTACCCACGGCAAGTTGACCCGCGAGGTACACCTTGTTCACGCTGGGCGCATGACTCGTCGCCCCGGCCGCCGCCCGAGCGAGTCCGGCCGCGCCGGTCGCAAGGGCGTACTTCGAAGGAGGTCGCGAATGGCACGCGAATACGCGCATCCGGAGGTCCTGGTCGATACCGACTGGGTCGAGGCCCACCACGCCGACGACGGCGTCCGCGTCGTCGAGGTCGACGAGGACGTGCTGCTCTACGAGCAAGGCCACGTGCCCGGAGCGGTGAAGCTCGATTGGCACACGGAGCTGCAGCGCCCGGACGTCCGCGATTTCGTCGACGAAGCCGGCTTCGCCGAGCTGATGAGGCGAAAGGGCGTCTCGAACGACGACACGGTGGTCCTGTACGGCGACAAGTCGAACTGGTGGGCCGCCTACGCGTTCTGGTTCTTCAAGTACAACGGCCATGCGGACGTCCGCCTGATGGACGGCGGCCGGCAGAAGTGGGTCGCCGAGGAGCGGCCGATGAGCGCCGAGCGACCGGCGCCCGCGCCGGGCCGCTACGAGGTTCCCTATCGCGACGCCTCCATCCGGGCGTTCGCCTCCGAGGTGCTGCAGCACCTGCTCGCGGTCAAGGACGGACGGGGCGCCCTGGTCGACGTTCGCAGTCCCGCCGAGTTCAGCGGCGAGAAGCTGCACATGCCCGAGTATCCCCAAGAGGGCGCGCTGCGCGGCGGCCACGTCCCCGGCGCGGCCAACATCCCGTGGGCGAAGGCGGTCGCGGCGGACGGCACCTTCCTGCCCGCTTCGGAGCTCGCCGAGCTGTACGGCTCGCACGGCGTGACCGCCGACAAGCCGGTGATCGCCTACTGCCGGATCGCCGAGCGGAGCAGCCACAGCTGGTTCGTCCTGAAGTACCTGCTCGGCTTCCCGAACGTCCGCAACTACGACGGAAGCTGGACGGAGTGGGGCAACATGGTGGGCATGCCGATCGAGCAGGGCGAGGGCGGCTGAGCGGCGCGTCGCGATCCCAGCCGTCGGCTGCCGTGACGCCGCGGCAGGACGGGAGCGTGACGAGGGCCGGGGGTCGACCCCCGGCCCTCGTCACGTCGCGCGGCGGCCCGATGGCCGGTCGCTTCGGACGCTAGACCGCTGCGGCGACGGTGGTCAGCGCGTAGCGGATCGCGGCCTCGAGCTTGTCGACGCCTTCGGCGAGCTCGTCGTCGGAGAGGTTCAACGGGGGCAGCAGCCGGATCACGTTTCCGTAGCTACCGGTCGGCAGCAGGATCAGTCCGGCGTCGCGGGCGTGATCGACGATCGCTGCGACGACCGCGGCGTCGGGCGTGCGCGCCTCGTCCTTCACGAACTCGATGCCGATCATGGCGCCCTTGCCGCGGACGTCGCCGATCTGGACGAACTCGGACTGCAAGGCCCGAAGTCGGTCTCCGATCCGCTCGCCGATCACGCGGGCACGCGCCAGCAGGCCCTCCTCCTCGATCACGTCGAGCGTCGCGAGCGCCGCTGCGATCGAGACGGGATTGCCGCCGAACGTGGTTCCCAGCATGCCCGGCTTCATCCGGTCCATGATCTCGGCCTTGCCGATCACCGCGGACAGGGGGAACCCGGACGAGAGCGCCTTGGCGCTCGTGACCAGATCCGGCTCCAAGCCGTGATGATCCACCGCCCACCACGCGCCGGTGCGGCCCATGCCGGCCTGGACCTCGTCGTCGATCCAGAGCGCTCCGATCTCGGTCGCGTACGTCCGCAAGCCCTCCAGGAACGACGCGGGGGCGGGGATGAAGCCGCCTTCGCCGGCGATCGGCTCGATCACGAACGCGGCGACCTCGGACTCGCCGACCGTCGTCTTGATCTGATCGCGCAGTCTGCCGACGTCGTGTTGGCAGCAGGCGCCGTCGGCGCGCGGTCCGCCGAACGGGCAGCGGTAGCAGTACGGGTAGTCGGCGCGGTAGATCTCGGCCGCGCGCGGCGCGAAGCCGGCCTTGTACGGGTTGGCCTTGCCGGTGAGCGACAGCGCCATGTGGGTTCGCCCGTGGAACGCGTGCGTGAACGCGACGATGCCCTGCCGGCCGGTGGCGACCCGCGCGATCTTGACGGCGTTCTCGACCGCCTCGGCGCCGGTGTTCGCCAGGAACGTCTTCTTCGCGCTGTCGCCGGGGGCGATGGCGTTGAGCCGCTCGGCGAGGTTCAGGTAGCTCTCGTGCATTCCGACGGCGAAGCAGAGGTGCTGGAACTCGCTCGCCTGGCGCTGGACCGCCTCGAGGACGCGCGGATGCGAGTGGCCGACGTTCATCACGGCGATGCCGACGGAGAAGTCCAGGTAGCGCGTTCCGTCGGCGTCCCAGACGTAGCTCCCCTTGGCGCGGGCCGGGTAGAAGGGGTGGACCGACGCGGCGGCTGGGGTGACCGCTGCCCGACGGCGGCGGGCGAGATCGGCGTTGCTCATGGACACCTCCCGAGGTTCGTTCGACGGTTCGAAGGCGGCCGACCGGATGCGACGATGGATGTGTGGCGACAACGCCGCGTCCACGTTCGATTCCTAAGCGTGCGTACCTTCGTGCCTTCGAGCGTAGCATCGGGCACGCCGGCCGTACACCCCCGCCACCGTGCGGCCGAAGGTGGGACGGTAGCGTGTGGCCGTGAGCGCTTCCCGCCCCGTCGTGCCGGCCACGACCCAGGCGTCGACCGTGCCGCGACTCCGCGTCACCGCCTCGCCCGGCTTCGAGGACGCCGCCGCCGCGTGGGCCGCCCGTCTGGACGCTCCGCTCGGTCCGGGCCCCGCTACGGTGCATGCGCACGTGGGGCCGCGCGGACTGGGGGTCCGCCCCGGTCAGGGGCCACGAGCGGGCGCCGAGCCGTGGACCGTCGACCTGGACTGGGCCCGGCCCGGCGGCGAGCCGGTCGTCCGTGCGGTCCGCGGCAAGCGCGGCGCTCGCGACCTGCGCGTCGTCGACGCGACGGCAGGATTCGGCGTCGACGCGGCCGCGCTGGCGCGTGCCGGCATGCGCGTCACGATGATCGAGCGCGACCCGCTGCTGGCCGCGCTGCTCGAGGACGCCCTCGCCCGACTGGCCGGCTCGTCGGATCCGGACGGGACGGAGCTCGCCGATCGTCTGACGCTCGTACGCGGCGACGCTCGCGCCGTCCTCGCTGCGCTGAGACCCAGACCGGACGTCGTCTACCTCGACCCGATGTACCCGCGCTCGGGGGCGGCCG
>CAZHCI010000001.1:7400-14894 GCA_964530905.1 uncultured bacterium | reverse complement strand
CGCTCGTGGTAGCATCCCAAGCCGCGTACGGGTGCGCCCGGCGCGACCGATACGGAGAGGTGCCGGAGTGGTTGAACGGGGCGGTCTCGAAAACCGCTGTATCGCTTTCGCGGTACCGTGGGTTCGAATCCCACCCTCTCCGCCAACGTTTCGAACGGCCGCCGTGCACGGCGGCCGTTCGCATGCCGCGGGAGGGTCCGGGCCGCGCCGCGTCGGGGCGCGGCACGGACCGCTCGCGATGGGAGGTTCCCCGTGTCGACGGTGATCATCGACCACCCGCTGATCCAACACAAGCTTTCGATCCTTCGCGACCGGACGACCCCGGTCCGCGACTTTCGCGCCCTGTCGACCGAGATCGCGATGCTCATGGCGTTCGAGGCGATGCGCGATCTCCCGCTCGAGGAGGCCGCCGTCGAAACGCCGGTCGCGACGGCGCGGGTCCAGCGGCTCGCCGGGAAGAAGCTCGCCCTGGTGGCGATCCTCCGTGCCGGCCTGATCATGGTCGACGGCATCCTCGATCTCGTCCCCAGCGCTCGCGTGGGGCACATCGGGCTGTACCGCGACCCGGTCTCGCTGGAGCCGGTCAGCTACTACGCCAAGCTTCCCGGCGACATCCGCGATCGCGACGTCTTCCTGCTGGACCCCATGCTGGCGACCGGCGGGAGCGCCGTCGCCGCGATCGACCGGCTCAAGGAGGAGGGCGCGGGACGCATCCGCCTGCTCTGCATCCTGGCCGCGCCGGAAGGCGTGGGCGTCGTCACGGCCGCGCATCCCGACGTCGAGATCGTGCTGGCTGCGCTCGACGAACGGCTCGACGAGCACGGCTACATCGTGCCCGGTCTCGGCGACGCAGGCGATCGCATCTACGGCACGCGCTGACGTGACCGGGGACGTGACCGGGACGGACGGCCCACGACGCGAAGCGCTTCGCATCGCGCGGCGCCGACCAGCGATAGGATGGGCGGGTGCGTAGCTCCGTGCTCCCCTTCCTTCCCCTCGCCGGCGTCGCTTTCCTGACGGCGGTCGGCGTCGTCGCGGCGCTCGTTCCGGGCGTCCGCGCCTTCGCGCTCCGCATCGGTGCGGTCCAGGAGGGCGGCTCGGGCCACGGCCTCGGGTGGCGCCGGCACGACGGCTCGGTCGCCAGCGTCGGGGGCGTCGCGATCCTCGGCGGGTTCCTGATCGCGCTGATCGTCGGCGCCCTGGTCGCGCCCCAAGCGCTGGGCGACGACCGTACCGCGCTGCTCGCGATCGTGCTGGGCGGCGTGCTGATGACGCTGCTGGGCCTGCTCGACGATCTCTGGGAGCTGCCGGTGCCGATGCGGCTCGCGGTGCAGACCGTCGCGGCGGGAATCCTCGTCGCGAACGGCGTGACGATCGACTTCGTGACGAACTACTTCGCTGCCGGCCCGCTGGCGCGTTGGGCGGGGGAGGGCAGCTTCCTGTTCTTCGGCGAGACGCTGGCCGCGGTGCTGACGCTGCTCTGGGTCGTGGGGTTCACGAACGCGTTCAACTTCATCGACGGCGTGGACGGCCTGTCGTCGGGCGTCGCGGCGATCGGCAGCCTGAGCCTGCTGGCCGTCGCGCTCCAAGCCGACGGCCGGGGACCGTCGGTGCTGCTCCTCGCCGCCCTGGCGGGCGCCGCGATCGGCTTCCTGCGCCACAACGCCGGCCCCGCGGCGATCTTCATGGGCGACACGGGCGCGTACCTGCTGGGCTACACCTTGGCCGCGACCAGCGTGCTGGGCGCCCTCAAGGTGACGGCCGCGGTGACGGTCGCCGCTCCGCTGCTGATCCTCGGGCTGCCGTTGCTGAACCTCACGCAGGTCGCGATTCGACGGATGCGCAGAGGGGTCAGCCCGACGCGGGCGACGAACGACCACTTCCACGACCTGTTGCGAGCGCGGGGCCGTAGCGACCGTGGCACCGTGCTGACGCTCTGGATCGCGACGCTGCTGTTGGGGGTCGCCGGCATGCTGCTGGCGGAGACGCCGCCGGTGCTGATGGGGTTGACGGTGGTGTCCGCCGTGGTCGCGATCGGTGGGGCCAGCGCCTTGCGCTGGGCCGAGGTTCGCGCGTTCGAGCGAGGGGCCCAGGGGGTCGAGCTGCCGGGCGACCTGCCGAGCGACGTGCGGGCCGAGGCCCACGCCGGCGCTCGGCCGTCACGCCGACGGTGACCTCGCCGCGACGCGTCGCCGTCGCGTTCGGAACGCGGCCCGAGGCGTCGAAGATGGCCCCCGTGGTCGAGGCGCTCGAGGCCCACCCCCAGCTGCGTCCATGGATCCTCACGACGGGGCAGCACCGCGAGCAGCTCGACGACATGATGCGCCTGTTCGGCATGCGGGCCGACGCGGACCTCGCGGTCATGACCGAGCGGCAGACGCTTCCCGACCTCATGGCGCGTATCGTGCCGGCCGCCACCGCCGCGCTGCGGGCCGCGGCGCCCGCGTTCTGCCTGGTGCACGGGGACACCTCGACGACGTTCGCGGTCGCGTTGGCGGCGTTCTACGAGGGGATCCCGATCGGCCACGTCGAGGCCGGGCTCAGGAGTCACGACCTGGCCGAGCCGTTCCCCGAGGAAGCGAACCGCCGCTTGACCGACGTCCTCGCCAGCCTCGATCTGGCGCCGACCGACCAGGCGCGCCGCAACCTGCTGCGCGAAGGCAAGGACGCGGACGGCATCGTGGTGACCGGCAACACCGCCGTCGACGCCGTGCGCGCCGTGGCCGCGAGGGCCGGCGACGCGCCGCGGGTCGCCGGCGGCCCCACCGTCACGATCACGCTGCACCGTCGCGAGAACCTTCCGATTCTCGCGGACCTCGCCGCAGCGCTCGCCGACCTCGCGGAGGCCCATCCGGACGTCCGCTTCGTCTGGCCGCTGCACCTGAACCCCGTCGTCCGCGACGCGGTCCGACCGGTCATGGCGGGACTGGACAACGTACGCTTGTGCGAGCCGCTGCCGTACGCGGAGATGGCCGCGCTGCTGGCGTCCAGCCGCCTGATCGTGACCGATTCCGGCGGTCTGCAGGAGGAGGGCGCCGCGCTCGGCGTCCCGGTGGCGGTACTCCGCAACGTCACCGAGCGCCCCGAGGGCGTCGACGCCGGGGTGCTGCGGCTGCTGGGCAACGACCCTCGGCGGGTGCGCGCCGAGCTCGGCACGATGCTGGCCGACGACGCGCTGCTGGACGGGATGCGGAACCGACCGAACCCGTACGGCGACGGGCGCGCCGGGACGCGGGTCGCCCGGTCGGTCGCGTGGCGTCTCGGCCTGGGGCCGAGGCCGGACGACTGGGCGGGGCCCGGTCCCCTGGGTTTCGCGGCGACGCGCTGACCCGCCGCGAGCGCGCGATGCTATCGTCCTGAGCGTGCACGACGGACCCGTTCACCGACTCGTGTCGCGACGCCCGCTGCCCGGATCTCGGCGCGAGGGGGACGCCTACCTGCTCGAGTGGCGGGGCGCCCTGTTGATGGGGATCGTGAACGTCACGCCCGACAGCTTCAGCGACGGTGGCCGGCACGCCGGCCCCGCCGCGGCGGCCGCCGAAGGAAGGCGGCTGGCAGGGGACGGCGCCCGGATCGTCGACGTCGGCGGCGAGTCGACGCGACCCGGAGCCGAGCCGGTGCCGCTCGACGAGGAGCTGCGTCGCGTCCTGCCGGTGATCGAGAGGCTCGCAGGCGTGGAGGACGTCGTGGTGAGCGTCGATACGCGGCGCCCCGAGGTGGCGCGCGCGGCGTTGGCCGCGGGAGCGCACCTCGTGAACGACGTGGGCGGGCTCCGCCATCCCGAGATGCGCGCCGTGTGCGCCGAGGCGGGCGTTCCCGCCGTCGTGATGCACATGCGGGGCTCGCCCCGGACGATGCAGGACGACCCCCGCTACGACGACGTCGCCAGCGAGGTCGAGGCGTTCCTGAACGAGCGCGCCGCGGCGGCCGCGGCGGACGGCGTGCCGTCGGTGGCGATCGATCCAGGGTGGGGCTTCGGCAAGCGCGACGAGGACAACCTGGCGCTGTTGCGGGCGGTTCCTCGGCTCGCGGCGAGCGGTCGCCCGGTCGTGATCGGGGCGTCCAGGAAAGGCTCGATCGGCCGCTGGGGCGGTGTGTCCGAGCCGCTGCGCCGCGATCCGGGCAGCTACGTCGTCCATCTCGCGGCGGCGCGTGCCGGCGCGGCGCTGCTGCGGGTGCACGACGTGGACGGCCACCGCCAGGCGCTGGCCGTCCAGGAGGCACTGGGGGACGCTGCGACCGGTCCGCCCGGTCGTGACCGGATCGTGCTGGAGGGACTGGCGTTCCACGGCTACCACGGCGTGTTCGACGAGGAGGCGCGATTCGGCGCGCGGTTCGAGGTGGACGTCGAGATGCGGGTGGACCTTCCGGCCTCGGACGAGCTGGCCGGCACCGTCGACTACGCGCGCATCTACGATCTGGTGGCGCGCGAGGTGACGGGAACGCGCTACAGGCTGATCGAGGCGCTCGCCAGCGCGATCGCGGCCAGGGTCCTGTCGGCCGACCCCCGGATCCTCGAGGTCACGGTGCGGGTCCACAAGCCGCACGCGCCGCTTCCCGGCGTCGTCCGCGACGTGGTGGCGGAGGTGGTCCGCCGTCGCTGAGCGCGAGGAGGCGTTGATCGCGCTGGGGGCGAACCTGGGCGACCCGGCCGCCGCGCTGCGGCGCGCGCTGTCGGCGCTGGCGTCCCTGGGCGAGGTCGTTCGTCGCTCGGAGATCTACCGCACCGCGCCGGTCGGGGGGCCGGGCGGCCAGCCCGACTACCTGAACGCCGTCGTCGCGCTGCTCCCCTCCGCCGGGGTCGGGGAGCCGGAGGCGCTGCTGGCGGGGCTCCACCGGATCGAGTCCGATCTGGGTCGCACGAGGAGGGTCCGCTGGGAGGCGAGGGTGTTGGACCTGGACCTGATCGCGTTCGGCGACCGGGTCCGGGACGACCCGGACCTCGCGCTGCCGCATCCGGCGGTGATGGAGCGACCGTTCGTGCTGGTGCCGCTGCTGGACGTGGCGCCGGAGTGGCGGAATCCACGGGACGGGCGGAGCGCGGCCGAGGCGCTGGGGGCGCTGGACGCGAGCGGCGTGCGCCCGTCGGGGCTGTCCTGGACGCCGCGGTAGACTGCAGCCCGCATGCGCGTCCTGGCGATCGCCGATCCTCATCTCTCCCGCCGCGACCCGAAGCCGATGGACGTCTTCGGCCCGGGCTGGGAGGGGCATCCCGAAGCGTTCTTCGCCGGCTGGCGCGAGGTCGTGCGCGACGACGACCTTGTGCTCATCCCCGGCGACCTGTCGTGGGCGATGCGCCTCCAGGATGCGCTGAGCGACCTGCACGACATCGCCGCGTTGCCGGGAACGAAGGTCATCCTGCGCGGCAATCACGACTACTGGTGGCCGTCGATCGGCAAGCTGCGCGCGGCCCTGCCGCCACGGATGCACGCGCTCCAGAACGACGCGCTCAGGATCGGAGGGGTGGTGATCGCGGGGACGCGCGGCTGGGTCTGTCCGGGAAGCCACGAGTTCGGCGAGCACGACGAGAAGATCTACCGGCGCGAGCTCGATCGTCTGGACCTGTCGCTGGCCCGCGCCCGAGAGCTGCGTGGCCCGGACGATCTGGCCGTGGTGATGCTGCACTACCCGCCCACGAACCCGCGCCTGGAGCCCTCGGGGTTCACCGAGCGGATCGAGCGATTCGAGCCGGACGCGCTGGTGTTCGGACACGTGCACGGCGGGCGTCAGCAGGTCGTGTCCGAGATCGACCACGTCCGCGTGCTCTTCGTCGCGGCGGACGCGGTCCGGTTTCGTCCCGTGGTGGTGTTCGGCTCCGACGAGATCGCCTCGCGGGAGGTCTGAGCGGCGCTGCGATCGGTCGCCTGCGGCGCGCCTGCGGCCGTACGGCTAGGCGCCGGCCGAGCCCGCGCCGTGGACCTGAGGATCATCGTCGCCGGCCACGTCGGCCAGCGGACGGGTCGCCTCGTCCCCCGTCAGGCGGTGGTAGGCGGTGATCGCGTCCTCGCCTCGATGCCACACGAGGTGGACGACCTCGCCGTCGACGCGGCTGGGGAACTCGACGATGCCGGTCGACAGATCGGGGACCTGCACGCCGAGCCGTTCGACGTCGCGCCGCGCATCGTGCGCGGCGTTCAGGACGAACGCGAGCTCTTGGCGGACGGACAGAGCCTCGGCGGTTCCGGGACGCACGGCTCCTGCCTGCGCTTGGACCTCCTCGAGGTCGCTCAGCGCGCGTTGAAGCTCGGCGAGTCGGGCGTCCACGATCGGGAGCATCCGCGTGGCGCCCTCGAGCGTGAATAGCTTGAACACGAGGTTCACCTCCGTGCCGCCACCATACGCCACGGGCATCCCGCAGCAGCGTAAGCCGTCACACATAAAACCTGAGCGAGACGGGCTCAGGTCGTCGCGGCACCGCGGTTCCGAGGCGCTTGGTAGACTTCCTGTCGACCGCTGCGGCTGGGCGTCCCGGCGCACGAGCGCTCGGCCACGACGCTCGCACCCCCGCACCGAGAGGACGGCCTCCGTGTCCGACGTCTCCACGCCCCACGCTTCCGGTCCAGGCGGGCCCGACGGCCCCGTGCTCGTCGTGAACGCGGGAAGCTCCAGTCTCAAGCTCAGGGCCCTGCCGGACGGCCCGTCGTTGCACGTCGAGCGCATCGGGGAAGAGGACGACGCGACGATCTCCGTCGGCGGGCGCGAAGTGGACCGCCGGCCGCTCGCAGACGCGCGCGAGGCGTTCGAGGCGGCGGTCGCGGCGGCCGGCTCCGAGCTCGATGCCTCCCGCATCGCCCTGGTCGGCCACCGCGTCGTCCACGGTGGCGAGCGCTACGTCGAGCCGCTCGTGCTCGACGACGAGGCGCTGGCCGACCTCGACCGGCTGTCGCCGCTGGCGCCCCTGCACAACCCCGCCAACCTCGCGGGAATCCGCGCCGCCCGGGCGGTTCTTCCGAGCGCCAGGCACGTCGCGGTGTTCGACACCGCCTTCCACGCCGCGCTTCCGCGCCGCGCCTACCTGTACGCCCTGCCGATGGGGCTCTACCGCGACGACGGGATCCGCCGCTACGGGTTTCACGGCACCAGCCACGACGTCGTCTCCGCCAGGCTGGCCGACCGGCTGGGCCGCCCGCGCGAGGAGCTGCGCATCGTCACGCTGCACCTGGGCAACGGCGCCAGCGCGGCCGCGGTGCAGGGCGGGCGAAGCGTGGACACGACGATGGGGTTCACGCCGCTCGAGGGCCTCGTGATGGGCACCCGGAGCGGCGACGTGGATCCCGGCGTGCTGCTGCACCTGCTTCGGCGCGGCACGACCGTCGCCGAGCTCGACGACCTGCTGAACCGGAAGTCCGGCCTCCTGGGGCTGTCGGGCGTCTCGAACGACCTGCGCGACGTGTGGTCGGCGGCGGACGCGGGCGACCAGGACGCCGAGGCCGCGCTGGAGGTGTACGCCTACCGGATCCGGAAGGCGATCGCGTCGATGGCCGCGGCGATGGG
>CAZHCI010000001.1:6082-7300 GCA_964530905.1 uncultured bacterium | reverse complement strand
CGCGATGGCGGAGGCGGCGGGCCGGCTGCTGGAGGCCGAAGGGCCGATCCACGCGATCGGCGTCGGGTCGCCCGGACCGCTGGACCTGGCGTCCGGCACGATCCTGTTCGCGCCGAACATCCAAGGCATGGAGAACGCGCCGATCGTCGACGGTCTGGCGGACCGGCTCGAACGTCCGGTGATCCTCGAGAACGACGCGAACGCGGCGGGCTACGCCGAGCACCTCTACGGCGCGGCGCGCGATCTGGAGTCGAGCGTGTACGTGACCATCTCGACCGGCATCGGTGGCGGCCTGTTCGTCGGCGACCGCGTGATCCGGGGCGCGCACGGCGTCGCCGGCGAGATCGGCCACATGACGATCCTTCCCGGCGGGCCCGTCGGAGGCGACGGTACGGACGGCACGCTCGAGGCGATCGCGGCGGGCCGCTCGATCGCGCGGGACGGAACGTACGTGTTCGGTCGCCCGCTCTCGACCGAGGACGTGTTCACGATGGCGCAGGACGGCGACGAGAAGGCGCTCCGGATCGTGGACAACGCCGCGCGCTTCACCGGCATCGGGCTGGCGAACCTGGTCAAGGTCTTCGATCCCGAAGGGTTCGTGATCGGCGGCGGGATGAGCCAGGTGGGCTCGTTCTACCTCGACCGGATCGTGGCCGCCGCGCACGACTACCTGCCCGGCTGGCCCACGCCGCAGCTGCTGCTCGCGCAGCTGGGGACCGACGCGGGCGTGATCGGCGCCGCCGCGGTCGCTGCGCACGAAGGCTGAGGCGCCGTGGAGCTGCTCCTCTCGAGCCTGTCGATCTTCCTGCTGCGGATCGCGGACGTGTCGATCGGCACGCTTCGGATCGGCTTCCTGGTCCGTGGCCGCTCGGGCGTGGCAGGCGTGCTCAGCTTCGTCGAGAGCCTCGTCTGGCTGGCGGCCGCGGCGCAGGTGCTGACGAACCTGGACAGCCCACCGAAGTTCCTGGCGTACGCCGGCGGGTACGCCGCGGGCACGATGCTGGGCGTCTACATCGAGCGCTGGATCGCGGTGGGCGACGTGGTGATGCGGATCATCGCGCCGGTCGCCAGTCCGTCCGGCGCCAGCGCGCTGCGAGAAGCCGGCTACATCGTCACCGAGATGAACGCGGAGGGCCGCGACGGCAGCGTCCGCATCAGCTTCTCCGTGCTTCCGCGGCGCCGCGTGGCCGAGGCGCTGGCGTTGGTCAAGGAGGTGAA
>CAZHCI010000001.1:4001-5982 GCA_964530905.1 uncultured bacterium | reverse complement strand
GCGGCCTCCTGTTGCCCCTTGGGGACGGAGGCGAACGCGCCACGGATGATCTCGGAGAAGTACGCGCCGGCGTAGAGGCTCATGCCGGTCGTGCCCGCCTGGAACGCGCTGTCCCACTGGAAGAACGGCAGCGTGGGCAGCCCGAACCAGAGGATGAACAGCTGGACGAGCAGCGGGGTGCCGCGAAAGAACTCCACGTACGCGATCGCCACGATGCGGAGCGGCAGGATGCCCGACATCCGACCGAGCGCGGACAGCAGGCCCAAGAGGAGGCCGAACGCGCCGGCGAGCAGCGTGACCGCCGCGGTGATCTGCGTGCCCTCCCAGAGGCGGCCCAGGACGGTCGGCGTGAATACGGTCGTGGACAGGTCCTGAAAATATGCGATCATCGCTGTCTCCTACCTCCTACGCAGGCGCGGCCGGCCACGTAGGCCGGCCGCGCGAGGTTCTCAGGTACGCGAAGGGCTCAGTCGTTGGGCGGCGTCACGATGTCGCCACCGATCCAACGCTCGCTGATCTCCAGAAGCGTGCCGTCTTCACGAAGCGCCTCCAGCGCCTCCTCGAGGGTGGCCTTGAACTCGGGCTGACCATCCGCGATCGTGATCCAGGCGTTCTCCTCGAACACCAGACCGCTGATCGGCTTCATCTCCATGCCCGAGGTCGCGAACGCCTGGTTCCCGACGATCGGGTTCGTGAAGATCGCGTCGGCCTGGCCGGCGCGGATCGCCTGCAGCGAGGTCGGAACGTCCGCGTAGGTCGCGGTGTTGTCCGAGTAGCCGTTGTCCTCCAGCCACTGCTGGTTCGTGCCGCCGCGGTCGACCGCGACGGTGCCGCCGTCGGCGAGCAGCGCCTCGTAGTCGTCGTACTCGCTGTCGGCGGGGGCGAAGAACTGGCCGCCGCCGTAGTAGTACGGCATATCCAGGAAGGTCACGGCCTCCTCACGCTCGGGGGTCCGGGCGTGCGACGCGACCGACGCGTCGAAGCGACCCGTGTTCACGCCGGCGATGATGCCGTCGAACTGGGCCTGGACGATTTCGACCTCGACGCCGAGCTCCTCGGCGAGGGCGGTCGCGACGTCCGCGTCGAACCCTTCCATCGAGCCGTCTTCGGCGGGCAGGGAGAACGGCGGGTAGCCGCCCGACATGGCGACGGTCAGGACGCCGTCGTCGATGGGGGACTGGGCCGCGACGGTGCCGACGGCGAGGAGCAGAGCGGTGGCGAGAGCGGCCAGCACGGTACGAATGTTCATCTTCATGCGGTCTCCTTACTTCCAGAGCGATGTGACGGATGGGCCGGATCGACCCGTTAGACGACGCGCGAGGCTCGTTCCGCACGCGCCGGACTCGTGCCTGACCCCGTCCGGCGAGATCGGCGTGCGGATCGGGACGCGGGGTGCACGAGCGGCGAAAACATGCATACCATCGGGAGCGGGCGAGGTCAAACGGCGCCGAACTTCGGATCGCACGTCTCGCGCGGTGTCCATGTGACGGGGATTGCATCGGCGACGAAGGTTGCATGGCAAACTTGCATATGCATCTGCGCCACGGCCGCGTGGCGACCCGCACGATCCGCCCCTACGAAGGGACTCCATGACCACCACCCCCCTCGCCCTGACGAGCTACCGCTTCGTCAGCGACGACGAACGTGCGCGATTCCGAGACGAGCGTCTCGACGACGTCGCGCGCTTCCTGCACGAGCACCTCGGACCGTACGGCGACCCGATCGACCAGATCCGGGCCTGCCTTCACCGCGCCGCGGGCGACGGGCCCCGCGACGGCGGCACCGTGACCTTGGCCGAGAGCGACGGCGAGATCGTCGGCGCGGTCGTCACGAACGCCACCCACATGAGCGGCTACACGCCGGAGAACCTGCTGGTCTACGTCGCGACGCACGAGGCCCAGCGCGGGCGCGGCATCGGCCGCGCGGTGATGGAGCGCGCGATCGAAGGCGTCGACGGCTCCGTCGCGCTGCACGTCGAGCC
>CAZHCI010000001.1:0-3901 GCA_964530905.1 uncultured bacterium | reverse complement strand
ATGGTCGAGATGGGCGATCTGCGCGAAGGCGTCGTGCGCGAGCGGCTGCTCGAGTTCGTCGGCCGCGCGTTGCGCTTCGAGAACCTCAAGATCGAGGGGCTCGGCACGAACTTCAACTGCCTGAACGGCACGATGCCCAGCGAGGACAAGCTCTGGCAGCTGGGCCTGTTCCGCGAGCTCGTCGAGCTTCGCTACGGCGTCACCCTCGCCTGGGTCTCGGGCGGGAGCAGCGTCGCGCTTCCGATGCTGTTCGACGGCCGCGTCCCACCGGCGGTGAACCACTTCCGGATCGGCGAGACCCTCTTCTTCGGGCGGGATCTGCGTGACGGCGGCACGTTCGACGGCATGCGCGACGACGTGTTCGAGCTCGAGGCCGAGGTGATCGAGGTCGCCGAGAAGCCCAGCGAGCCTTCCGGCCCGTTCGGAGAGGATCCGTTCGGCGATCGTCGGGATGACGCGCAGACGGGACCGACGGGAACGGCGCGCCGAGCGATCCTGGACGTCGGCTGGCTGGACCTCGATCCGGAGTTCCTCGCGTCGTCCGAGGACGGTGTCGAGATCGTCGACGTCTCGAGCGACATGACGGTCGTGGACGTCGGATCGCGCACGACGCCGACGCGCGTCGGCGACCGGCTTCGCTTCCGGCTCCGCTACATGGGCGCCCTGAAGCTGCTCAACTCCGACTACATCGACAAGATCGTGGTCGACGACGACGGGCGTTCGCTGCCCGAGCCGGCCGTTCCCGCCACGGTCGACGTCGACGCCGACGTCGACGCCGACGCCGACGGCGCAGATCCGCAGCCTGCCCAGGAGGTCCACGAGGGCGCCGCCGTGCGCAGCGGCTGAGCAGCGCGCTCGGTACGACGCGACGTCCGACACGACCTACGACACGAGGTACGGCACGACGGCGTCATCGATGCGCGAGGGGCACGACGCGCGTCACCCGGCCGTCCGGCAGGACGCGGACCTCGCGGGGCGCGCCCAGCGCCCCTGCGACCTCCCGAGCCAGCGCCGGCTCGGCCGGAACGTCGCCTGCGGCGTGCACGATCGCCGGCCGCGCCTCCAGCGCGACCGAGCCGGTCGCCCGCAGACGTGCCGAGACGGCCTCGTCGCTCCACGCCTCCGCCCACACGGCGCGCAACGCCAACAGCGCCGGCCTGCCGCGCGACGCGTCGCGCCCCGCGGCTCCGGGCCTGCGCACCTCCAGCCGGTCGCCCAGCGTGCGGGTCGCGTCGTAGAACGCGTCCACCCAGTCGTCGAGCAGCACGTGCGACGTCATCAAGGCACGCGCGTGCGGCGCGATCTCCTCGATGTCGTCCTCGTCCGGGTCGGTCGAGGCGACCTCGTCGAACAGCGCCGCCAGCCGGGGAGGAAGATGGTTCAGGCGATAGAACGCCTCTTCGGCCGCCGCCGGGATCCACACCCGGGGAGCCAGCGGCACCACGCCGACGAGGGCGCCGAGGTCGGCCGGCTCGCCGGGCTGCGCCGGCGGCGCGCCGTCGCTGGGAGGCCACGGAAAGCCGAGGCCGGAGGTGTCGGTCATGAGGCGACAGCATAGCAGCCGGCCTCACGCTGCTCAGGGACGGCGTGGTAGCCTGCCAACCGTGAACGAAGCGCCTCGCACACGCGAATCGCGGCGCCTGGTCCGGATCGGCGTGGGGCTGGCGTGGCTCGTCGTGCTCGCCGTCGCGGCGACGACCGTGCTGGCGGCGCGCGACTACTTGAGGGTGGACGAGGCGCGCAGTCCCGACCTGGTCGGACTGCCGCTGGCCGAGGCCGAGCGCAGCGCTCGGCGGGCGGGGCTCGAGCTGCGAAGCTATCCCGTCCCCGCCCGCGGCGTGGCCGCCGACGTGGTGGTCGAGCAGGCGCCGCCCGCCGGCACCGTCGTCCGCGAGGGTCGGACGCTCGCCGTCGGCGTCCACGTCCCAGCCGAGGCGGACCGGATGCCCGCGCTCGTCGGCGTGACGGAGCGGGACGCCTTGGCCTCGCTGCGCGGGCTCGGCCTGCCGTCGCCCGACATCGACTACGTGTCCTCGGACCGTCCGACGGGCACGGTCGTCGAGCAAGCGCCGCCGCCAGGCCGCAGCGTCGCTCCGGGCGACCGGGTACGACTCACCGTCGCGCGGCAGGCCTCGGCCGCCCAGGTCGAGATCCCCGATCTGACCGGGCTCGACGTCGAGTCCGCACGCGCGCAGCTCATGGCGCTCGGTCTGCGCCGAATCGAGACGGTGCCCGTCGGCGTCTCGATGTTGCGTCCCGGCACGGTGACGCAGCAGCGACCGGAGCCCGGGACCGTCGCCGGCGTGGGGGAGCCCGTCCTGCTCGGCTTCGCCTTGGAGGGGAGCCGGGTGACGCGCGTGCCGGAGGTCGAGGGTCTCGAGACGTGGCGGGCCAGGGTCGCGCTCCGTTCGGCCGGCCTCGAGCTCGGTGCGGTCGAGACCGTCGAGCGCGACGATCTTCCCGCCGGCGTCGTCGAGGCGCGGCCTTCCGGCCTGACCGTCGCGGGCGCGCCCGTCACGCTGGTCGTCAACGCTCCCGACGGCCGGACGGTCGACCTCGGCGACCTCGGCGGGGACGGAGTCGGCCGCGACGGCATCGGCAGAGACGGATTCACGGGAGGCGGTATCGGCAGGGACGGCGTCGCCGACGACGTGGACGGGTCCCGCGTCGACGGCGAGGGGGGTCGACTGGTCCCGTTCCGTTTCGATCCGAACCAGCTGGGGGTCTCCAGTCTGATCGAGCGCGACTACGAGCTGCGGCTGCTGGTGCGGGACGACCGGGGCGAGCGGACCGTCGTCGATCGCCAGGTCGCCGCCGGCGAGACGGTCCGGACGACCGTCGTCGTGCACGGCGACGAGCCTCTGCTGCAGACCTACGTCAACGGCGTGTTCTTCCAGGCGTGGAGGCCTTGACGCCGACGAGTTGAGGATTTCGCAGCCCCGAGGCCACGTTCTCGACACACTACGGCGTACCGGTCCACCGAGACCGCGCGTCCATGGAGGAGGCACCGATGGATCCCGATATCGCACCGCTGGCGCGACGTCTGGCGGAGGAGAACAACGTCGACTGGCGCCGGTTGCAAGGTAGCGGGACCGACGGCCGGATCGTCGAGCGCGACGTGCTCGACTTCCTCGCTCGCGTCATGGCGGGCGAGGAGGACGTGGACCCCACGCCCGAGCCGCTGCCGGACGGCCTTCAAGCGTGGACCGACGAGGCGGGGCGCCCGCTGGGCCCGGCGGCGCCGGCCGGGGCGTACGGCGACGACGCAGGTCGCAGCGACGCGGCGGACGAGGACGACCTGCTGCTGGCCGGCGACGACCTGCTGCACGAGCCCGACACGACCGAAACCGAGGCGTCGACAGCGGAGGAAGACCTGCTCCTGGCCGGCGGCGCGGGCGGGCCCAGCGATGCGTCCGGTCCCGACGACCGACTTCCCGATCTGTTCGACGAGCGTGCCGCCGAGTCGCGACGCTCCGACGAAGCACCCGACCTGTTCATCGACGACGACGTCGGCGACGTGGATGCGGACGATCGTGACGCCGAGCCGTTCGACTTCGGTGGTCTGCCCGGAGCCGACGCGCGCCGGTACCCGGATCGGGAGGCCACCCCGGAGACGGATCGCCCGTCGGCATCCGACGCGCTCGGCGACGACGCCGACGCGCTGAGCTTCGGCGACGAGGAGGCCAGCGCCGTGTCCGCGGGTGGACCGTACGCCGTCGAGCCCGACGAAATCGAGCCCGACGGAATCGAGCCCGACGTGGTCGAGCCCGACGTGGTCGAGGCCGAGCTGGACGAGGCCGACCTCGACGAGCCCGCTCTGGCCGAGGTCGAGGTGAACGAGGTCGACGTGAGCGAGGCCCAGGCGGACGAGGTTCGGATGGGCGAGGTCGATCTCGAGGCG